>NZ_LUFH02000004.1 GCF_001586785.1 Sphaerospermopsis aphanizomenoides BCCUSP55 | reverse complement strand
GAGGCAGGGGAGGCAGGGGAGGCAGGGGGAAAATTCATTCTTTCTCCCATACTTCTTCTTTCTCCTGTAACTCCTGAACTCCTGAACTCCTGAACTCCTATTTTCTATCCCTGGTCTTGTGTGGGAAAAGTACCCGTTGTCACAGATAGGCTGATACTCCGTCCATTACGACGTAAGTCTAGACGTAAATCTCCTCCAACAGAAGTTTTTTCCACTGCTTTCTGCACAGCAGCAGCATCTGTAACTGTTTGATTATTAACTTTTTGAATCACATCACCAGCACGTAATCCAGCTTTTGCTGCGGGTGAATTAGCCATAACTTTGACTATTAACACGCCATTATTTTCATCCACAGTTAAACCACTGTTGGGATCTGAGTTGAGACGTTGCTTTAATTCAGGTGTGATACCCACCATTTGAATTCCCAAGTAAGGATGTTGAGCTTTACCTGTACTGATAATTTGATTAGAAATACGTTGGGCTGTGTTGATGGGAATGGAAAATCCTAAGCCCTGCGCTCCTTGAATAATAGCTGTATTCATACCAATCACTTCCCCACGGGCATTCAGCAAAGGCCCGCCAGAGTTACCAGGGTTAATTGCTGCATCAGTTTGAATAAATTCTACTCGTTTATCGGGAACGCCAACTTGATTGCTGGAGCGTCCAGTGGCGCTGATAATGCCTGTAGTTACGGTATTATCTAAACCGAGGGGATTACCAATGGCGATCGCCCATTGTCCTGGTTGTAATTGGTCAGAATTACCCAAAGTTACTGTCGGTAAATTATTAGCTTTAATTTTTACTACCGCAACATCAGTTAATTCATCTTTCCCTACAACTTTACCTTGAAATGTGCGTCCATCCTTAAGGGTGACACTCACTGTATCCGCACCATCAACTACATGAGCATTAGTGAGAATTCGACCATCAGCACTCAGGATAAAACCTGAACCAGTACCCCGTTCTACCCGACTTCTGCCCTCTAATGGTAGTTGTGACCCAAAAAAGCGCCGGAAAAAGGGGTCATTAAATTCTTCCGGTAACTGGCTTTTAACAGTGCGGGATGAGTTAATTCGCACTACCGCAGGCCCTACTTTCTGCACAACTTGAGTAATAAAATTCGGGTCTGTGTTTGCTGGTAAGGGAGGAGCCGCATTTACCTTCTCCACAGCTAGTTTGGAAGCAGTTTCAGATACCTGCTGTTGATTACCAGCTAAATAACCACCTGCTAAAGTCATACCTGATCCCAACAGCACCAAGGATAAAGAAGTTGCTGCTTTTTTCCAAGGTGCATCGTGATGGCTTTTTGGTAAAAGGTTATCTTGGTCTTGTTTTTGGTTTGGCATTTGCTTTCTGGAAGGATATTTAGAGCTATTACTAATGTAGATATTTTTTTTGATATTTTTGTTGCAATTTTGTAATTCTATTGTCAGATTTCTTCGCCTTTTTCAAATACTCGACTTCTTGACAAACTTCTCCACATCCTTTAACTTAAAAATAACGACCGTTCGATATCAATAAGGCGAGTTATGCCGAAAATTGTTGATCACGAACAATACCGCAAAGAATTACTCGGCAAGTGTTTCCATTTATTTGCCGAAAAAGGTTATGGCGCTGTAACCATGCGGCAAATTGCTCAAGGTTTAAATGTTTCCACAGGAACGCTATATCACTACTTCCCCAGTAAACAAGCTTTATTTGAGCAACTGGTGGAAGAGATTAGTCAACAAGATGTAATTACAGCTTTAGCAGAGTTGGGAGGAAAAAAAAATCTATCAGAAATGATGGTAGCGTTGGGTGATTATCTCGTTAAAAATGAAGATTACCTCATTAAATTGACCTATGTATGGGTTGATTTTTGTCAAACTCAAGACTCAAAAACCATGCTGAGTCCTAGCATTGTTTTCCAACGTGCCAACAAAAGATATCAACAAGCAACCTGTGATGTTTTGGGAATTGAAGATAAAGTTTTAGCATCGTTTGTTTTGAGTTTTGTGAATGGGGTAATTCTCGAAAAATTATGGGGTGGTGAAACGATTGATTTCCTTGAACAATGTGAGCTTTTAGGAAAAATGCTGACTGCGTATTTACAAAAAAATTAATATGTAAATGGGGGTTTTATCGGGAAACTCAAATGAGTTGCAATTACAAACAGCAATTAAGTTGTAAAGTTAATTTGCCGGAAAAATAACGAATGTTCGTGATTATTGGTTATCAAAATCGTACAACTACTCGGTGGTAAATATATATGCTCAAATCTATATACCTACTATTAGCTCTTTTGGGTTTAGTGCTTCCTTATTCTCAGTTTATTCCTTTTATATTCGAGCATGGGCTGGATATCAAACTGTTCTTTGCACAGCTTTTTGCTAACAAGATATCGGGCTTTTTTGGGATG
Organism: Sphaerospermopsis aphanizomenoides BCCUSP55; assembly: GCF_001586785.1. Taxonomy (GTDB): domain Bacteria; phylum Cyanobacteriota; class Cyanobacteriia; order Cyanobacteriales; family Nostocaceae; genus Sphaerospermopsis_A; species Sphaerospermopsis_A aphanizomenoides_A. Next base: position 111,021 of record NZ_LUFH02000004.1, on the reverse strand, counting down.
GATGTAATTGTTTCTTCCCTTGTATTTTGGATATTTGTATTTACTGAAGGAACAAGACTTAAAATGAAAAATTTGTGGATTTATATCGCTAGTAATTTGCTGGTTGGTGTTTCCTTGGCACTGCCATTATTTTTGTTTATGCGACAAGGGCAGATAGAACAGCAAAATCAGCCCATTAGTCATGAATAGTTGGTGATAAAATTTGTAAGTATTCAGCTATCAGTAATCAATAATCAGCTATTAAGTAAGTCGGCTTGAAAAAACCGAGGTATGTTACAAAAAGTAAACTCTCTGCAAGTCTCTTCCCTCTTGCCTTTTGCCTCTTGCCTTTTGCCTTGCCATAACGATAAATTTTAACGCCTACCTACTTAACAATAATCCTCAAATTATTCTCTGCCCAAAATTTTAGCCATTGACTCAGTAATCCAAACGCGCTTGGAAAATATAAATGGCACTTCCCCTAGCCATGACCTAGTTATGGTGTTCTCTCTGCCCCAATCTGCTAATCTATCTGTGTGGAGACTGAGAACATAGTAAATGGATATTAGCAATCTCTTTAAAGCAGGTGGGGTGGTTATGTTTCCCCTGCTCTTTTTTTCCGTGTTAGCAGTAGCACTAATTATGGAAAGAATCACCTTTTGGGTAAGGTTGAGTGGTCGTCAAAACAACGTAGTCCGAGCAGTGCTAAATTTTTATCGTCAAGGTAATGTGGTTAGTGCTTTAGATCATTTGCAAAAAAATATGGACTTACCCATTGCACGGATTTTTTTAGCTGCTTTAGAGTTAGAAGAACCAACCCCAGAAGAATTTCGCTTGGCCTTAGAAAGTGAAGCACAAGCAGAAATTCCTTTACTCAAAAGATTCCAAAACATTTTTGATACAATTATAGGTCTTGCACCTCTGTTAGGACTTCTCGGTACAGTTTTGGGGTTAATTACTTCCTTCGCTTCCTTGGATATTGGTGATGTCGGTGGGACAAAAACCGCTGGTGTTACATCTGGAATTAGTGAAGCATTAGTATCAACAGCATCAGGATTAGTTGTGGCTATCTTTACACTTTTCTTTGCTAACACCTTTCGAGGACTTTATCTACGCCAAATTGCCTGGATTCAAGAATATGGTGGACAGTTAGAATTACTTTATCGTCGTCAGTATGAGAGAGTAGTTAAGGGGAACAGGTAACTGGAAACTGGGGACTAGGTTGTAGTTGTTTTCCCGTTTACCAATTACCAATTATCAATTATCAATTATCAATTATCAATTATCAATTGCTTATGCGCCTACCCGATGAACCAGATATTCCAGCACAAATCAATATTGTGCCAATGATTGATGTAATTTTTGCGATTTTGACATTTTTCATTATGTCAACTTTGTTTTTAACTCGGTCAGAAGGCTTACCTGTGAATTTACCCAAAGCAGCAACAGCAAAATCACAAGCTTCAGCAGCACCAATCACAGTGACAATTAATCAAGGGGGAAAAATTAGCTTAAACCGTGAACCTATTACCCTCAATGCTTTAGCAAAACAAGTGCGTGAATTGATGGGTAATAAGTCAGAAGTGATGGTAATTATTAATGCTGATCAAAGTGCCACTCATGGACAGGTAGTGGCAGTGATGGATCAAGTACGTCAGGTAGAGGGAGCAAAATTAGCGATCGCTACTCAAAAACCTTAACTGATTAAATGTCATTTGTCAGTTATTTTCTGACAATTGACCACTTTAATAGTATTCTGAAATTATGATATCAATAACTGTTTTACTAAAAAACTTTTGAGGTAATAAGCTATGACGATTTGGGTAAATGAGCAAATCGATCCATCTGGGATGATTCATGCTTGCATTGCCTGTTGTAATGAATCCCAGGCTAAAGAGTGTCATGAATCCTTCCAGAGAAATTTGACAGAAATCCAAAAGGCATCTGGTTGGGTTGCCAAATTAAGAACTGTAGACTCATGGGAGCAAGTTCCTGTCAACGCTTTAAAACTGAATTAAAGAAAATTATTAACAGATAAAGATTTGACAAATTACCAATTACTAAGCTCAACCTGGTGATTAATTTTTGTATAAGTTATCATCATAAAAAACTTGCAAAAACCGAATTAATGTGGTGAACTATTCCAGTGTTTGCAGTTTCACACAAGGCTGTCCCATTAATTTAGTTGGCAAAACGGGACAAGCAGTGCAAATTTCCATTCATACTCCCAGTCAGTATATCTGTGCCAACTGCGAACGGATATTACCAGATTGGAAACAGCAACAGTTTTTGTGGGTAGTGGTTGTTTTACAACAGTCGAGATATCCACTAGTAGAAATTACAGCAGAAACAGAGCAGGAAAAAGAAAAACTGCGAGAAAAGTTTATGCGGTTTGGTTGTGATGTGGCATTTAATTTGCGCGATCGCGGTTATGTGACTGACCTAATTGATCCACGTACTGGTTATCCCCTACTTTCCCATCCTGGCCCAGTTCCCCACGATGATACAGCAGTTGCCAAGGCTTTACTAGATTATCCAGTCATTAAAAATAAATGCACTGTGTTAGTACATCCAGAATGGGGTACCGCTGTTTATCCGAGTATCCTGCTTTCGGAAGCTCCTCCAGATCTGATAGAATCTGTTTGTCAAGCGATCGCTCCTCTGCATGGATGGACACAGACTAGTAATTACAGCAGCATTCAGCAGTCAGTAGGGGTTTAGCTGTTGTAGCAAAACAGAAAGAATTAAGTTGTTTCCTCTGTTTGCGGTGATTCAGACATCTGGCATAAATCTGAACGAAACCCATCTTTACCATAAATTCATTTTTCCGCTTCAACTTAAAAATGTCATAAATTGTGACAGCGATCACCCATCAAAAGGCGTATTAGACATTACACTGTAATCAGTATTTAGCGATAATATTCGTCGGCTCAGGGAAAAAAGAACAAAGGACAGAAAACTTTTAGCCTTTGTCCAAACTAAGTTGCAACTTCAAAACACAAAATCCACAACAGCATTTTATTCAGTGATACAGCAGCTTTCAGCAGTCAGCAGTCAGCAGTAACATCCTTTTGGTACAAGGCTTTGTCATCAAGATTTGTACCTTATTGATTTGTAATATCCTGTATTGCTTCATTTGTTCTTAACTATTGATTAGCATTTCAAGTTATGGTTCTTCTCCCTCCTTCCGTGGAAAAATCTCATCCTACATCTGTTGATCCTGTTTCTCCTTACCAACGCTTAATCAATGTTTTAGGACAACAAGCACTAATTATCAATAGCTATATCTCATTTTGCCAAGTAGTTGTGCAAGCAATTGCTGAGACTTTTGCAGTTGATTATGTAAGAATTTGGGAAGTAGTTTCTGATCGTCATTCTCTACGCCTAGTTACTAATTATGGATTTTCTCCTGAAGGATTAATCAATTATATTAACGTAGATTCTTATCCATCTTTACACGAAATACTCTCTACTGATCAACCGATTTTGTCCAAACAAATTAATCATTCCGGTGATGATTATCCTACACCACCTCCTGCTGGTAGTAGTTGTGGTTTAATTCTACCGATACTAGCTGAATCTCAAATAGCATTAGGAATATTAGAAATATATAGTAAAATTGAGCGTAGCTTTACCCTTGATGAAATTCATTGTTTGCAAGCAGTTTCTCAGTTACTGACTACTGTAGTTGAACGGGAAAGAGTTTCTTATTTAGAGCAAACTCAATCACAGATTTTCCAGGCGGTTGCAGTAGGAGAAAATATATATGCGATATATAATGACCTATGTTTATTATTAGAACAAATATTACCAAAAGCTTATTGTTTTATCTTAACTCGTGATCCTCAAGAAAATCGGTTAAGAGCAGGAGCAGCACCCACTTTACCTACTAAGTTTGCTCAAGGCGTGGATGGGTTAATCATTGCTGAAGGTGCTGCTTCTTGTGGTACAGCAGCTTATCGAGGAGAGTCAGTATTTGTAAATGATATTGCTAATGATCCGTTATGGGCTAATTTGAAAGATCTGGCTTTAAATGAAAACATTCGTGCCTGTTGGTCATCTCCTTTCCTGTCTAAAACAGGAGAAGTTTTAGGAACATTTGCTATTGCTCATTCTGTTGCCTGTGAAGCTACTTTGCAGCATTTAGATATTCTCAAAACAGCGACTCATTTAGCTAGTATAGCTACCGAAAATGCCCGGTATACAACAGCCTTAGAAAAAGAGATTAAAGAGAAGAATCAAGCTTTGGAAGAATTAAAACAAGTCCAAACCCAACTGATCCAAAGTGAAAAACTCTCTAGTTTAGGTGAGCTAGTTGCTCGAGTTGCCCATGAAATCAATAATCCTATTGGTTGTATCACAGGCAACTTAAAACCAGCCCAAGATTATATTCAAGATTTGTTTGATTTAATTAGTCTTTATCAACGGGAATATCCGCAAGCCTCTGGCACAATTCAATCAGCATTAGAAAATTGTGATTTCGAGTTTATTCAAGAGGATTTACCGAAAATATTACAATCAATGGCTGATTCGACTCAACGAATTTACGAAATTAGTCGTTCGATGCGAACTTTTGTCCGTAGTGATAGCGATAAGAAAGTTGCTTTTAATTTGCATTATGGTTTAGATAGCACCTTATTAATTTTAAAGCATCGTCTCCAAAACCAAGATAATCTTCCAGAGATTCAAGTTGTCAAAGAATATGGAAATATTCCGATTTTTAATTGTTTTCCAGGACAACTAAATCAAGTATTTATGAATTTATTAGCTAATGCTATTGATGCCATTGAATCAGCTGGATTTCAAAGACAACATCAAATTACTGTGAAAACAGCTTTAACCAATAATGAAAATGCCATTATGGTAACTATTCAAGACACAGGAATGGGAATGTCTGATGAAGTGAAAAGCCATCTATTTGAATATTTATACACTACAAAAGATGTGGGTAAAGGAACAGGGTTAGGCTTATCTATTGCTCGTGAAATTGTAGAAGAAAAACATAATGGTCAACTCACCTGTACTTCTACATTAGGTGAGGGAACAACCTTTATGATTTTATTACCAATTAATCCGCCAGAATCAAGCTACTAAATATTTTTTGGTCTTCTTACTTGCTTAGAAATCAGGGGACCGAGGACTTGATTTAAATTCCGTAATTGTTCAGCAGTACCCATACAAATTAGGGTATCTCCAGGCATTAAAATGGTGTCTCCAGTTGGGCCACCAATGAGATTACCATCAAGACGACGAATAGCGAGAACTAATGCACCAGTTTGCGATCGCAGTTTTGCTTTGTATAGACTTTGACCTACAAAAGGACACTTAGCCGGGTCAACTAAAAATTCCTCCATATATAATTGACGGTCTGAACCAGAGAGAATCCCATCTACAAAGTCTAAAACCTGTGGTCTGAGTGCCGCTGCTGCCATCCGCTTACCACCAGTAATATAGGGAGAAATCACCGCATCTGCCCCACCACGTTGTAATTTTTGTAAAGCTTCCTCCGTACTTGCCCGTGCGATCGCCCGAATATTGGGATTAAGAGTTTTTGCTGATAACACTGTATATAAATTTTCCGCATCTGAAGGCAAAGCTGCCACAATACAAATAGCTCGTTCTATCCCAACTTTTAAGAGCGTATCATCTAACGTTGCATCCCCTTGAAAGACAGTGTAACCTTCATTTTGCGCTCTCTGTACAGATTCAATCTCGGAATCAATCACCACAAAATACACACTCTCTGCCCGAAACTCCCTGGCAATTTGTCTTCCCGTCCGACTAAATCCACAGATGATGTAATGTCCTGATAGAGATTCCATTAAACGCCTTTGTTGTCTAAGTCTAATTCCTTCTTGAAAGTAGCCTTCAATAATAGCTTCTGTAAATCTATTCACAATGTAACCGATATTGATTACACCCATTAAAATTAAGGCAATAGTAAATAACCGCCCACGACTACCCAAAGGGTTAGTTTCTCCATAACCCACAGTTGCTAAAGTAATAACAGTCATGTAAGCCGCATCTTCCCATGACCAGCCCTCCACCAACCAGTACCATAAAGTACCAATTACAAACACAAAGACCAAGGCCAAAGCCCCAAACATTAACTCTTTTTGAATCCGTTGATATTTTTTTTCTAGGGTAGAATACACAGGCGATTAAAAATAAAAAATTCAAAACTCAAAAACTTCTACTTCTTCCCAGTTATTTCCTCAATAATAATAAATTTTGAAATATTTCCGAGAAACTAGTAGAGTAGACGATAAAGGATTTTCAGGAGGTGCGGTAGTGAGTTTCCAAAGTCTAGTTGAAAAAGCCACAATCCCCCAAGAGTCAGGTCTTATGCCATCCACACCCTTTGATGCAAATAGTTTCAACCAAGTAGTAATGTCTACTTATGGACGGTTTCCCTTGGCTTTAGAACGAGGTGCTGGCTGTCGCGTTTGGGATACCCAAGGCAAGGAATATCTGGATTTTGTGGCTGGAATAGCCACTTGTACTTTGGGACACGCCCACCCAGCGATGATCGAGGCAGTAACGCGCCAAATTCAAAAACTGCATCACGTTTCTAATTTGTACTATATTCCCGAACAAGGTGAATTAGCCAAATGGATTGTTGATCATTCCTGTGCAGACCGGGTGTTTTTCTGCAATTCTGGTGCTGAAGCCAACGAAGCAGCAATTAAACTAGCGCGAAAATATGCTCATACAGTCCTAGATATTGCTAACCCCATTATTTTAACTGCCAATGCCAGTTTTCACGGACGGACTTTAGCAACTGTCACTGCTACCGGACAACCTAAGTATCAAAAGAATTTTGATCCTTTAGTACCGGGCTTTTACTATGTAGATTACAACGATATTGCCGCAGTGGAAGCAGCTGTGACTGAGTTAGATGAAGGTAATTATCGCGTAGCCGCAATTTTAATTGAACCATTGCAGGGAGAAGGTGGAGTTCGTCCCGGAGATGTTACTTACTTCCAAAAACTGCGGAAACTCTGCGATGAAATTGGCATTTTATTGATTTTCGATGAAGTGCAAGTGGGGATGGGACGCAGCGGGAAATTATGGGGTTATGAACATCTGGGAGTAGAACCAGATATTTTCACTAGCGCCAAGGGACTAGGTGGTGGTATTCCCATCGGTGCAATGATGAGTAAGAAATTCTGCGATATTTTCCAACCAGGGGAACACGCGAGTACCTTTGGTGGAAATCCCTTTGCTTGTGGTGTGGCCTTGAGTGTGTGCCAAACCTTGGAAAAAGAGAATATTTTGGAGAATGTCAGAGAACAAGGGGCAAGACTAAGAGAAGGATTAAGAGCGATCGCTTACAAATATCCTGAGCATATCTCAGAAGTGCGCGGTTGGGGTTTAATTAACGGCATGGAAATCAATCCAGAATCTTCCTTAACTGCACCTGATATTGTCAAAGCTGCGATGGATGAAGGTTTATTATTAGTACCTGCTGGTCCGAAAGTCGTCCGGTTTGTACCTCCTTTAATTGTCACTCAGCAGGAAATTGTTCAAGCATTAAAAGCTGTGGAAAAAGTTTTAGAGAAAATCACAGCATAATTCGTAATTCGTAATTCGTAATTCGTAATTCGTAATTCGTAATTCGTAATTTAAGAATTATCAATTACGAATTTTTTTATCTTGATAGATTTAAACATATCCATTTGTCATAAATTAATCAAAAAAGGCGATAAAATATAATATATTATAATATATTTGTTAGTCATACATAACGAATTATGCCAGAAACAAAATCTACTCATACAGTCCGCAGAGGCAGAATCTTCCCCGAAATTCAATGGACTCCAGAACAAAAAGCGCAATGGCAGACTGAACGGGAAGCATTATCTCAAGAATGCAAAATAATTTTTGAGCAGTTACAACCAGAACTAATTCAAACTCACTATAACTGGTACATAGCAATTGAGCCAAATAGCCGTGAATATTTTATTAATGAAGATCCCTTATTAGCCGCACAACAAGCACATCAAAAATACCCAAATGTCAAACTGCACGTTTTCCGAATTAACGAAACTGGAGTGTGTGGCAAAATATGATATCTGGTAAATTTGGTAATGAGGATGAATTATTGTTTGAGATAGATTTGATAGCTGCTGATGGATTAGAACTATCAGTAGAAGCTCTTTTAGATACAGGTTTTTCTTGGTGGTTAGCAATTAACAACCAGGACAGCACTTGGTTGGATATATTTAGAACAACAAACAATGCTCACAGCCCAGGGTGATGCAGAATTTGACCTCTATTTAGGAAAAGTGCAAATTGATGGACAATATTTTGATATTCCTGTCCATGTAGGACAAGGATTGCCTGAAATTTTACTTGGTCGTCAGTGGTTAAAAAATAGACGTTTGGTAGTAGATATATCGTTGGGTTTATTAACGCTGGGATAATACTTACTACCAATAAAAAAAGACTTTCCCAATACACTAATATTATTGATTATCACATCTAAGGTTAATTAACATGAAATGCAATAAAATATTGAGATTAAGTTCCCTCAGAACTTCCATTCATTTAGACGGCTGTACTGTTACCCATTATCAACAACTGCATCAATTCCCTTCTGAAGCAGAAGCCGAAGCTTTTTTTAATCAAAGTATTCAGGAATTACTCACACATGGTTGGTATGATATCGAGTCTATCCCAGTAGAAGAAAATAACAAAGATTTTACTCCAGATGAATTATATGAAATGTTCTTAGAATTAAAAGATCAGGTAGATGAATTTGCCAATACAATTACCAAACCTTTTATAGAAATCACTCCCTATTCAACAACAGAAACTACCCTATGGCAAAGTAAATTTGGTGGTTTACCTTACTTTCCTAAACATCTTGATTATCCCACAGCCCCAGATGGTACTCCCCTTCATCTTTTAGCACAAATCAATTTTTCAGAAACTCCTAAATTAGAAGATTTACCAGAAAAAGGAATACTTCAATTTTATATTGAAGCCGCAGGTCAGACAGCCTATGGAATTGAAGAATATCCCCAATTAGCACAAACAACTTTTCGAGTTCTTTACTTTCCTGAACCAGATTTAAATAGTGATAATCTCCTAGATAACTTTGATTTTTTACCTCCAGGAATAGGTTTACCGTTAGAAGACTGTTTAGCTTTGAATTTCGCTATTAAATCCACTCCTATGAGTGCATCAGATTATCGGTTTAGAACTTTAGTTAAAAGCTATTTTTCTATCTTTCAACAAAGTAATCTAACTAAAGCACAGGAAAATTCTTTAGAAGAACTCCTAGATGATTTGATCAATGAGTATGAAGAAAAATATGAGGAATCATTAGGAGGACATCGTTTAGGAGGATATCCCGCATTTGTGCAAAATGATGATCGAGAAAATGTAGAGGGAGAGGAAGGTTACGATTTTCTGTTATTGCAAATGGACTCTGATGATGAGCATTCCATCATGTGGGGAGATGAGGGAGTTGGTAACTTTTTTATTCAGCCTTCTGCACTTAAACAGTTGGATTTTTCTCAGGTTTTGTACACCTATGCGTGTTGTTGAAATAATGTTCTACTAGTTTAGTGGAATGCGTCAGATTTCAAAAATCTTTTAACAATTAGATCAACTTAATTAAATGTAAGACCAATACTTGTAGGTTAAGCTAAAAACATTAAATTAGGTAGGTTGGGTTGACGCTAGGAAACCCAACATTTACGGACTTTTGTTGGGTTGCGCTGTCGCTTAACCCAACCTACAAAAACTCTTAACCGAACAGTATTGAATGTAAGACCTCTTTCCAAACTTCTCCTTTACTAAGGGAGAAGCTTTGACTTACCATATTACAGACTACACAGTATTCTGTTGTTGCTTCCATTCCTCAAACGTAGATTGCTTAATCTCACTTGAGGAATAAGGATGTAGTTGATGGTCACGAAATTTTATCCAAAGATAAAAGTCTTTCATCATGTTAAAGTGGTCATCAATTATTTTTTCTAAAGGTATTGATTCATTTTTTTTCATATACTCTTTTGAAGTTTTACTCCAATCAAAATCTTGAATTTGTTTGGTGCTAAATTCAAAAGAATAACTCATGTCCATGAGAGGAGGCTTTGATTCTGAATTAGAAAGGTTTACCCGTTTCATTCTAAAGTGTAGAGTCGGAACAGGTACAGCTTTATGTTGAACGTATCTCCGTAAATCTTTCACAAATGAGTTCTCAAAGCTGTCTTTGAGAGATTCACTTAGTTTATTTTCATACTCAACTGCAAAGTTTCTAATTTCCTCTGCTTTACTTTCTTTCAGCTTTTTTTGAATAGCACGCGTGTGATCTACTAAAGAAAGCCATGAGGCTGCATAGTTATGAATTAAGCGCCCAAGTTCTCTTCCACCATAGATGTGTAATTCCATATACTTTTGGTCGTTAGATATAAATTCATCACTTGTCGTGAGTTTTATATAGCTTTGAATAGTTTTTTTAAAGTCCCGATAGTTTTCCTCAAGAATATAAAAACTGTAAAAGCTAATAGCACCAAAATTTTCTACCATCTCATATCCTCAAAAGTTAGCAACCTGTAATTTGTGCGATATTATCATGTATTTACCTAAAAATCCCTGTAAACAGACTTTATTAACCCATCACTAACAATATAAAATAACCTTACTATCTACCAAATAACAAATGACCGAAGAACGAGAAAGAGCCGACCAAGACAGCCCGTGGAAAGAAATATTAGAAGCATACTTTCCCCAAGCGATGCAATTTTTCTTCCCGCGAACAGCCGCATTAATTAACTGGGAACGTCCCCACGAATTTCTAGATAAAGAATTTCAACAAATAGCCCGCGACGCTGAACAAGGAAGAAGATACGCAGATAAATTAGTCAAAGTTTGGCAACACCAAGGACAAGAAATTTGGCTGTTGATACATATAGAAATTCAAGCCAAATCAGAAGAACTCTTTCCTGAAAGGATGTTTTCATACACCCTGCGGATTTTTGACCGTTTCGGCAAACCTGCCATTAGTCTCGCTATTTTATGCGACGCAGACCCCAAATGGCGACCAAACCAATACAGTTATAATTATCCTGATAGTTACTAAAAATATAGTCAAATATTTCTAGCTTGGTAAGGTCTACACCTGACAGGGCTAACTACAAGCCTCTCTACTGAGTTTCTATCAAAGATAGACTCCCCAACTACTTTTCTTAATATATTCAGAGAACCGTTTAAATCTGCTGAATAAGGTTTACCTGACAGGGACTTAAATAAACCTCTTTTAACTCTTTTACCTAAATATTGCTCATGCTTTTTAATTGGTTCAAAATCCAAAAAACTACATTTTGATGTGTAGCTTTCCTCTGTAATTTGTACCTTAATTCCTACAAGTTTAGCTTTGTATTCTAACTGTTGGATGAATCGAGCATGAGGAATATTGGTAAAGTTTTGGTTATTTTTACTTCCTAAGTCAATATTCTGTTTGCAATTCTCATTTTTACCTATAATCAAATGTGTGATATTTTGGCTAACTAGTTGATTAATAAGAAATCTACTAGCTGTGTGGAGGTAGTAATCCACTTTATTATTACGTTTGAGTGTTAATGCTTCTATTTTTCGAGAAGAATTTTGATTTTTAGGTAATTGAGATTGGAGACTAGCTTTAACTTTGTTGTAGAACTGGTTACAAGATTTAATTGCCTTGCCGCAAACAATAAAAGGTTTAAAATCTAAACAATTACTACTAACAGTAGCTAAGTTATTTAAACCTATATCAATCGCTGCGATTCTATTATTAACTTCTATGGTGGCTTCTTTTCTTTCATAAACTGCCTCAATAATGTAGACATTATTTTTAGGAATAATCCTCACTTCTTCAATTTGAGCAAGTTTAGTTTTAATTAAAATTGACAATCCAGAAGGTGAGATTAAACCTTGTTTTAAGGCTTTTTTAGAAACCGCCTGATTATTAAAAGTTAGGACATTTCTACCTTTTTGTTTATGTTTATATTTAGGTAATTTTGGTTCACCTAAAAACTTATCTGGATTTAACTGATATTCTTTCTTTGCCTCCTGGTAAGATTTAAAGCATTTATCAACTTGTTTAAATACCAGTTGAGCGACTTTGCTCGGTAAAGCCTTGTAATCATCAGTATTCTTGAGTGAATGATATATTTGATTGAATGTTGGTATTGGTTGACCGCTAAAAAAAGCCTGACGACATAGATAAACAGCACAGTTAAACAGATTTTTTGATAAAAAAGACATTTTATCAATTTCTCTAAACCTGATGTGATTCTGTTTAATTATATGTCGCTCAACTAATAGCATTGTGACTCCTTGTGCTTAACAATACACTCTGTGTTTCTCTTTCTTTTTAGTCCATATTTTTAACCCTCAAATATAACACAAATGATTATGTTTGACTATATCTGACTAGATTTTTGTTATTTAAACTATATACCAGGTTAAACTTTGAATTTGGCACAGTCAAATTGCTAGATTACCAAAACCGTTGGGCAGAATTAGAAGCCAGTGATAATCCTTTTGCAACGGTGGTAATGGCACATTTAAAGACACAACAAACCAGTAAAAAACCACAAGAACGTAAAACATGGAAATTTAGCTTAATTCGTCGATTGTATGAACAAGGATTGCAAGAAAAGGATATTCGTAACCTTTACCGCTTTATAGACTGGGTTATGATTTTACCAAAGGCATTAGAAGCGGAATTTTGGCAAGATTTTAAACAATTTGAACAGGAGCGTACTATGGCTTATATTACCACCGGTGAGCGCATTGGTTACGAACGAGGAATAACAGAAGGTAAACAGGAAGGTGAGCAAAATCTTGTGGTACGACTATTACAAAAACGGTTTGGAGAGTTACCAAAAGAAACTAAAGCGAAAATTAAAACCCTTTCTCTAAATCAGTTAGAAGAACTGGGTGAAGCATTGCTAGATTTTACAGCTATTGAGGATTTATTGAACTGGTTGGAAACTCATTCACCAGAATAGAAAGTTTACCTTTCATCAATTACTACAGCAAGGTAAAATTTAACAATGGACAATTGACAATTACTTCTTCCCAAAAGTGAGAGGATTAGGAAATAGAAAATTTTTTCTTTTTTTCTTCTTGAAAAGAGAGGTTTTCAACCTTGAATAAAACAATTGTCAATTGTAAATTATCAATTATCAATTGATAACTATCCTAACTTTTCCACAAAACTCTGATGTTCTGCACTTGCTAAACCTTGCTGTAAAATTTCTAATACTTTAGCTAAATTACCTGTCAACAAAGCAGATTTATCCAACCATAAACCAGGAAAAACCTGAGAACAAAAAACACCCTCAGCATTAGCTTCTAACTGGCGATATTCTCCATCTTTTAAAATAAACCAATCAAATTCACCGTCATAAACTCGCCAAATTAAATATTCCTGTACTTGATTTCGACGATATACTTTCAGTTTATCATGGGCATCAATAGCCGCACTACTAGCCGCAATTTCTACAATTAATTCTGGCGCACCTTCAACATAATCATCTTCACTTATCCGTGATTGTCCGTTGTTTTCAATTCTCAAAAGTGCGTCTGGTTGAGGTTCGTTATCTGCATCTAGACGGACAGTGGTATTATCCGCTAGTTCTACCCCTGGTGTAGCTGACTCATAAGTTGCTAACCAACCCATTATATAAGCATGGGGTTTTCCATGACTTCTAATTCTGACAGGTGATGCCATATAAACAATTCCTTCAATTAAATCCGCTTTTTTCACATCTGGCATTGTATGATAACGACGTTCAAACTCAAAACGGGTAAGTCTATCGCCGTTTTCTAGAGGTGGAATTAATTGCACAGGTTTGATAGTATCTTGAGTCAGCGTCATAATTTTTAACCCACGAATTCAACCATTAATTAATTCTATTATTAAAGATCAACAGGATGTTGACCATAATAGGGTAAAGCGTCTGACCAATGAGGACGTTTACCTTGTTGCCAGTCTAAATAAGCTAATTCTAAAATACTCGTTACAGTTGCCGCTAAACCAGATGTGGCTTTAATAAGTTGATATTCAGTTTGCCAATTTGCTAAAATTTCTTGCCATTTCTCTGGTGTAAATACAGTATCTGATAATAAGGCAGTAATACTAGATTTATCTAAATCTATTTGATAAATTGCCCCAAAAACTTGACCTCTTTGGGCTTGCATTTCTACAGCAATAATTGGTTGTGTTTGTTGAATTTGGTTTTTGTGATGCCAAGCAAATGCTGCTAAAGTAGAAACGGCAAACACAGGAATTTCTAACTGTTGTCCTAAAGTGCGGCCAGTAACCAAACCAATACGAGTTCCAGTAAAACCTCCTGGTCCTTTAGCAACAGCGATAAATGCTAAATCTTGCCAAGTTTGGGGTTGAATTAAATCAATTAAATATTGATGGAGATAACTAGATACATCACGTCCCAAATTCCAAACATTGCTGCGGATATCATCTGCAAAGTTGCTAATTACTAAACCTAATTCGGGTGTGGTGGTGTGCAATGCTAAAGCGTATTTTTTGCCAGGTAGAGTTTCTAGATTATTGTTCAAGGTAGTTTATTGATTATAAATAAGTCATGCAAATTATCATAACGTAAGTTGCTAATTAAGGAAACTGTCAGAATCAGGATGTCCAGGATTAAAGGATTAACAGGATGCAACTAGATATTTTATTACTAATAAGCCATGACCATTAACAATACATTCTACAAATATCAGGAAACTGTCAGAATCAGGATGTCCAGGATTAAAGGATTAACAGGATGAAACTAGATATTTTATTACTAATAAGCCATGAAAATTAACAATAAATTACACAAATATAATGTAGAGACATTTTAGGAAACATCTCTACAAATTGAAACCAAACAAAATATCAAATCTCAAATCTCAAATCTCAAATTTAGGTTGGTACTAATTCACCGGGACGCAATTTAGCCCATTTACCCATTTCTTGTTTAAAGCTGAGACAACCAACTACATCCCATTCCATTTCAATTATTTCGCCTTTTGTGCGAATATTGACATTAATGGAAGGTTCGTTGGGATCAAAATCTGGGGTTTCGGTCAAGTGGGGTTGTTGATGCTGAGTTTCTACAGCATTGTAGGTTACACAACGGTCTACATAGTGGCAGTTGACGCAAATACACATAATAGAACCAACTCCAGGAACCTTTATAGTTAATGTAGCTTACGGAAAAATGTTAAGCATTAGTTGGTGGATTGATTTTTATTACAATGAATAATTTAATTGTTGATCGTTTAGATGCCAAAAATTGGCCTTTTAGTTTGGAATGGTTGCCACAACCAGCTTATATGGTGGGTGGTGCGGTACGAGATGCGATTTTGGGTAGAAGTCGGGAATATTTAGATTTAGATTTTATTATCCCAGATGATGCGGTAAAAGTGGCACGGGCGATCGCCAAACATTATCAAGCTGGTTTTGTTTTACTTGATGCAGAAAGAAAAATTGCCCGTGTGGTTTTTCCCCATGCTACTGCTGATTTTGCCCAACAGGAAGGAGACAGTTTATTAACTGATTTGCACAGAAGAGATTTTACAATTAATGCGATCGCCTATAATCCCCATACTCAAGAAATTATCGATCCTCTCCAAGGTTGTGCAGACATAGAAACTGGTACATTACGCATGATATCACCCGCTAATTTGCAAGATGACCCTTTGCGATTAATGCGGGCTTATCGTCAAGCGGCTCAACTGAGCTTTACCATAGAACCATTAACCCAAACTACTATTCGCACCTTAGCAGCAGAGATTAGTAAAGTTGCATCCGAACGAGTACGGGTAGAAATTGGTTATCTCTTAGCTAGTTCTCAGGGTACGCCTTGGCTAACTAATGCTTGGCAAGACGGTTTATTAACTTATTTATTCCCCCATGCTAACCGTGATAGTTTACTAAAATTAGCCGCAGTTGATCAAGCTGCCAGTTTAATTAACAAAAATTACCCACAA
This sequence comes from Sphaerospermopsis aphanizomenoides BCCUSP55, assembly GCF_001586785.1. Classification (GTDB taxonomy): domain Bacteria; phylum Cyanobacteriota; class Cyanobacteriia; order Cyanobacteriales; family Nostocaceae; genus Sphaerospermopsis_A; species Sphaerospermopsis_A aphanizomenoides_A. The sequence continues at coordinate 95,043 of NZ_LUFH02000004.1, read as the reverse complement.
TTAGGAGAAGAACTACAGCAATATGTCCGTGATACCGTCAAAACCACTTGGCTAGGTATTGCTAAACTAGCTTGTCTTGTTGATCAAAATCTAGAAATTGCAGAAATTCAACTCCAGGAAAATACTTACAGCCGTGTAGAAATTCGTGGTGTTGTTACCGCCCTGCGACTGTTCCCGCAGTTCAAAAGAACTAATCTTTCTCTACGAGAACAGTATTTTTTATTTCAGGACGTAGGAGTTGCATTTACTACTACAATTACCTTTGCTTTGGCAGATGATATGATCATAGAGGCGATGTCTGGCGATAATCCGCTAGGGGTTTATACACCCTTAATCAACCGTTACCTGAACCCTGATGATCTGGTAGCTCACCCCTCACCGTTAGTGAGTGGTAAAGAGGTGATTATAGCACTAAATATTCCGGCTTCACCACTAGTAGGAAAAATTTTAAGTGAAATCGCTATCGCCCAAGCAGAGGGAAAAGTTTCCACACCAGAAGCAGCGATAGAATTTGCCAAGCAGTTTGTGGGCGGTTAGTTGGGGAATCTTGAATTGGCTTGAGTTTAGTTTGGTAACAAAGAGTTTCAAATTAAAATCAAAAGAAATTTCCATTCACTATGATAGTGATATGACAGACGGCCAAAAGTCTATCATCTGGATACAAATATATAGGTAATGGATCAATACTTGTCGGTTAAGCTAAAAACATTAAATCAGGTAGGTTGGGTTAACGTTAGGAAAACCAACACTTACAGACTTTTGTTGGGTTGCGCTTTCTTTGGACCCAACCTACAAAAACTCTTCACCGAACAGTATTGGGTAATTGGTAATTGGTAATTGGGAATAGCAAAGACAAACTATACCAAACTTATGAACAGTAATTAGCCAGATTTGAGATTAGTATTAAAGTAAGATTGAGCATGGCTAATTGATAGATAAAATGATGAGAATTCGGAAAAAATACACTTCAAACCTTGAAAATTAGACAATGCAAGGCAAGAATAATTACCAGGAGCAAATTGCAGCCGAATTATCAGTAATGCACCAACAGGACCAGGAAATTAATTGTACTGAAGAAGGTATGATTTTCCAGCTTGCTGATACCACTATCCAGGCGTGTAATGTTTCTGCCCAAAGAATACTTGGATATACAACTGAGCAAATACTGGGAAAAAATCCCTTTCAATCTCCCTGGCAAATTGTGCATGAGGATGGATCAATTTTTACGCCAGAAACTGTTCCATCTATAGTTAGTTTACAAACGGGTAAGCCATGCAAAAACATGATTATGGGAGTTTGTCAACCGACTGGTGAGCTAGTTTGGTTATTGGTAAATTCCCAGCCTTTATTTCAAGCGAACAACTCTATTCCTTATGCAGTTGTCACCACATTTACTGACATTACAGCAGTTAAACGCCAACAATCTAGGAGTGGTGCTTGTATTACAAACAATAAACAAATAATCACAAACGGGAAACTCAATCAAGCTACACCAATTTCATCACATACTGATAAGCAAAAGCTAGAGCAGCCAGTTGTAAAACCTACATCTGAAAATCGCACCAAAGCTTTCTTATCCATGCAAAACCATATTTTGGAATTGATTGCTACGGGTAATTCTCTGTCTGTGATTCTCAAAAAGTTAGCTCAGTCAATAGAGGAGCAGTTAACTGGGGTTTTCTGTTCCATCATGTTACTCGATGATTCGGGAACAAAACTTTATCCCGGCGTAAGTTCTAGCTTGCCGGAACAATATATTCAAGCATTAAAGAATGGTGTTCCCGTAGGTGCAGATGTCGGCAGTTGTGGTACGTCTGCCTATATCAAACAGACAGTAATTGTCTCAGACATCGCCAGCGATCGCAAATGGGTAAATTACCGTGATTTGGCATTGACTAACAACCTGAAAGCTTGTTGGTCTACGCCTATTTTTGATAGTCAAGGCCATGTTTTAGGAACGTTTGCACTGTACTATCCGACAATTCGTATTCCTCAAGCATCAGAACGGCAACTAATTGAAAGAGCATCTCATCTAGCAGGTGTAGCAATTGAACGTCAAAGATGGCAACTGGCTTTACAACAAAGTGAATATCAATTGCGATTGATGACGGAAACTATTCCCCAACAGGTATGGACAGCACAACCGGATGGTCATGTTGATTATTATAATCAGCGATGGTGTGACTTCACAGGCAAGACGCAAGAACAACTTAAAACTGATGGGTGGGAGCAAATTATTCACCCAGAAGACTTACCAAAGGTAGAAGAACTGTGGGATAAAACGGTGCAAAGCGGGAGTGACTATGAAGTAGAAACTCGGATGCGCTCTGGAAGTGGAGAGTACCGTTGGATTTTGGGACAAGCACGTCCTTTGCGAGATCAACAGGGACAAATTGTTAAATGGTACGGCACTAATACGGACATTACAGACCATATCCAAGCCAGGGAAGCTTTACGAGAAAGCGAGTTAAACTTCCGCACTTTGGCAAATACTATGCCGCAGATATTCTGGACTGCCAAACCAGATGGTTGGGTAGACTACTACAACCAACGCTGGTTCGAGTACGCGGGTATGAATTTGGAGGAAACTCAAGGTTGGGGCTGGCAAGCTATAATACATCCCGACGATGTGCAGTTGTGTGTGGATATTTGGAGTGAGTCGGTTCGCACAGGTAAAGATTATCAAATTGAGTACCGTTTTCGTCGTGCTAGTGATGGACAATATCGCTGGCATCTCGGTCGAGCTTTTCCTCTACGTAATGACAAGGAACAGATTATTAAATGGTTTGGTTCTTGTACTGATATTGATGACAACAAACGGGCAGAGGAAGCATTACGGAATGTTCTACAAGAAAAGCAAGCAGCTTGTGAAGCTGCTGAAAAAGCAAATCGCATCAAAGATGAGTTTTTGGCTGTTCTCTCCCACGAACTTCGTACCCCACTTAATCCTATTCTGGGGTGGTCTCAACTGCTGAAAACTGGCAAACTGGACAAAGTTAAAACTGATGAAGCCCTAAAAAGTATTGAGCGTAATGCAAAATTGCAGGTTGACCTAATTGACGATTTGCTGGATGTGTCCAGGATTTTGCGAGGAAAGCTAACTCTGAATATAACTACAGTTCATTTGGCAGATGTAATTCTCTCAGCATTGGAAACGGTGAATTTGACTGCTGCTGCTAAAAATGTTGTGATTAAAAGCCAACTAGAAAAGAATGTAGGAAAAATTAGAGGTGATGCGGTTCGCTTGCAACAAATTGTTTGGAATCTTTTATCTAATGCGATTAAGTTTACACCTGAAGGTGGACGGGTAGAAGTAAAGCTAGAGCAATTTGGTTCAATGGCTCATATTACAGTTAGTGATGAAGGTAAAGGTATTAGCCGCGATTTTCTACCTCATATATTTGAACACTTCCGACAAGAGGATGGTTCAACTACCAGAAAATTTGGCGGTCTGGGGTTGGGACTAGCAATAGTTCGCCATTTGGTAGAGTTACATGGTGGCACTGTGGAAGCAGATAGTCCAGGAGAAGGACAGGGGGCAACTTTGACTGTGAAACTACCATTAATATCTTCTTGGCCAGAAATAGTCACCGAGCATCAGTGTGAAGATGAATCTATCAATTTAAATGGGATTAAAGTTTTAGTTGTGGATGATGATGCTGATTTACTAGATTTTGTGAAATTTGTGTTGGAATTGTATGGTGCAACCGTCACCACAGCTACATCAGCATTGGCAGCATTGCAAATGTGGGTAAGGTCAAAATTTGATGTTTTGGTGATTGATATTGGAATGCCAGATATGGATGGTTATGAATTATTAAGAAAAATTAGGGTTTGGTCGTCAAACACAGGTGCAGAAATTCCAGGAGTAATTAAGAAGGATGCAAGTATGCCGAAAGCCATTGCGCTGACAGCATTTGCTGGAGAGTCTGCACAACAACAGGCGATCGCCGCAGGATTTCAAATGCATATATCCAAACCTGTAGAACCAGATGCTTTAGCGGCGGCTGTTGCACAATTAGTCCAAAGAAATTTCTAATCCAGCAAGGCTTTACTTTCTACGCAGTCTAGTTACTAATTTTTTGGTGCTGGATAGAACATAAAAATCTATCTTTAGATTCCGTATATTTACAATTGTATTATTCTTTTATAACAGCATACTATGTAGCCCAATAACTTTTCATTATCTCAGGTATTATGAAATCAATTCTACAAACCTACGTAGATCAAGAAATATGGTTATTAATGAGAGATAAATGGTATTTTGGCACAATTATCAAAGTTACAGATGAATTGTTGTGGTTTAAACACAGAACTCACAACAAAGAGACAGAGGAAGATACTTTGTGGGAAAGAGTTGTCAAAATCAGTGAAGTAGTTGCTATTGATAAGGTTTTATCTGTGATTAGTCGTAAACCTGATGTGTTTATATCCAAATTATTGGAAGTTGATAAGCACACCAATAATCATCAGCAAGAACATGAAAAATAATTACAGTAGCTATCAGCAGTCAGCAGTCAGCATTCAGCAATAAAAACCTCTTAATGCAAGGCTGTGCAATTAAAGTTTGTACCTGCACTAGGAATCTGTTGTAAATGAAGGTATTCAGAAGTCAAATGATGCTGATTTCTGAATACTTTTGTTTAATCACTGGATAAAGTCTTTTGAAAATTAATAAGTTTTACAAATTTACGCCACAGCGATCGCACGACTTTTTGCTGTTGGATTGTATGTAAAATAATAAAAGCCAAAAAAGCATAAGCTAACCAAAAATGCAAACTTCTACCGATTTCTACCATTGCCGAATTTTGGGGAAATATATCAGGTAAAAGAATACCAAAAACTTTGACATTATTACTTTTAAAAGAATTAGAAAGCAAAAAACCCGTAACAGGAACAACCCACATAAAGATATATAAACTGGTATGTAGGGCGACAGTTTTTAACCATTCTGGGGTAAATTTAGGAAATCTTTTTGTATATTTGCGCCACCAAACCCGCAACAATACCAAAATTCGCCAAGTGAGAACCGCCATTGTTAAAGCGCCGATTGATTTGTGAAAATCATATAGAGAGGGACGAATAAAAACCTCTCTTGGCAACCTGGCCATTAATGTTCCAGTCACAAATAAAATTAAATAACCAATTGACATCCACCAATGGATAGACATTAGGTGTTTAAATGCGGAATTTTGTCTAGTTTTAGAAGGTGTATTGACTGAAAGCATATATGATGATTGGTTTTTATCTATGATTATGAAGAATTGTAAATTTAGTTAAGCGAAGATTTAAGTTATACGCTCGTGTTTTTGGGTTAAGGTAGATTTAAGGTAGTGGAAAATATCGCCAGGTAAGTAAATCAATGCTATACAGCTTTACATTCCCACAGGAGATAATTGACAGTATTCAGGAAAGGATAAAAGTCCTGGAAAGATGCTTAAATGATGCTAATCCGCAAGATGAAGTGATGGCTGAGATTTTAGAGTTAGCAAATAGTCGGCAAATAACTCTGAGTCAGTTTCAAGATGAAGTGATAAATTTGCTATACAAGCTTAATAAATTTATGAAGCTGGCTGAAGTTGTGAAGGTAAAAGAACAACAGAATGAATTATCAATTCTACTTTTTGTTAGATACATTTTGGGGTTTAAAGACATTTTGGATCAATATTGGGACTTTATGTTTATTGCTTATGGTAAAAGAATCTTCAAAATACTACTTGAATATGTTTACAGTACATACAATATAATTGAAAATCAACGTGCATCTAGCTCATACTCAGAGCAGGAAAAATATATTTTTGAAGAAACAATTAGAAATTTAATGCAATCACTCATCAAATTTAGTTTACGAACTCGGTTAGTAACTGAAGAAGAAGCTAAAGCTTTCAACAAGGAAAATAATATTCCCCAAGAATCAGAAGCTATGCTGATTTCTTTAGCATCTACAAAAAAATGGGATTATGTGTATAGAAAACTGGCATAATCCTGAATTCGTTAATAAAGAAGATGTATTAAGTATACATAAAAAGCAGATTAACCTTTATGGTGGGTTATTTGGTATCCGCGATGAAGGTTTATTAGACTCTGCAATTTATCAGCCTCAAGCAAGTTTTGGGGGAGAACTATTACATCCGACAATTTATGAACAAGCAGCAGCGTATTTATTTCACATCTGTAAAAATCACGCTTTTGTAGATGGTAACAAACGTACTGCTTTTGATGTCATGGTGACGTTTTTAAATATCAATGATTATGAATTGAATTTGACACCAGAGGAAGCATATCAATTAACAATGCGGGTTGCTGATGATAAGATGAGTAAGGAAGATTTGATAGAAATATTGAGAGATTGTATAATAGAATTATTTTAAAAAATGATTCTTGATAAAATTGTAATATCCATAACCCTTGAAAATTAGAACGGAAAAAATCTACTTGAGGTTTTTACATAAAAAAAAACATATTACTTAAAGGCTAAGAGTAGTTAAATGAACACAGTCACCTTAAACCTAGATCCAATTATTCGCCTTACAGATGATCAGTTTTACCAACTCTGTATGGCCAATAAAGATGTAAGCTTAGAACTAAACGCACAGGGAGAATTAATTATTGTGCCACCAGTAGGAGGAGAAAGCGGCCGTAGTGAATCTGACTTAAATTTTAAAGTCAGTCTGTGGAATCACCAAACAAAACTAGGAATAGTATTTAGTTCCTCAACAATATTCCGACTTCCCAATGGTGCAAAACGTTCACCTGATGTTGCTTGGATAAAATTAGAACGTTGGGAAGCATTAACAGAAGAAGAAAGAGAAAAATTTCCCCCACTTACACCAGATTTTATCATTGAACTGAGATCAAAAACCGATAGACTTAAAACCCTGCAAGAAAAAATGCAGGAATATATTGCCAATGGTTTGCGTTTGGGTTTGTTAATTAATCCTCAAGATAAAGAAGTAGAAATTTATAGAATTGGAAAACCTGTAGAAATTGTCCAACTTCCTGCTGTACTTTCTGGAGAAGATGTTTTACCAGGGTTTGAATTACAAATTTGAAACCTAGATTAAAGTCACCTGATTATTAGATAAAACATTTGGTTGGGTTGCGCGTTGCTTAACCCAACCTACATCTGTAATTTTCTAAACCGTTACTCCTTCCAATTCTTCATCACTCAATTCATACAACTGACGCAATTTTTCTAACCTATTTCCATCAGCATTCCATAAACCACGTCCTGATGCTTCCAACATTCTCCCCACAATATTTCTAAAAGCTTCCGGGTTGGCTTTGCGTAATTTTTCCGCCATTTCTGCATCTAAAGCATAAGTATCTGCGGCTTGATCATAAACCCAATGATCTCGAAAATCTGCTGTTCCACCCCAACCTATTAACGCTGTCATACGTTGGGAAATTTCAAAAGCACCACCAGAACCTTGGTTAGCCATTGCTTCAGCCCATTTAGGATTTAATAACTTAGTTCTGTACTCCATTCTTAATAAATCATCTAAATTTCTGGGTGTGGTATCCTTAGAAAAACTTTCCACAAAACTAGCTGTAACTTTTTTCCCGCTTTGTTGTTCGGCGGCTTTTTTCAAACCTCCGGTATTGGCATAATATTCCTGAATATCAGTTAAACCATATTCTACCGAATCTATTTCTTGAACAATGCGATCGCTTGTTTTTAATAAAGTCTGCAATACTTCCGGCCTAGCTTGTCCTTTATCCTGTCTTCCATAACTAAACACATTACGACTTTCCCAAGTTTTACCCAACTCATCGCCACTTTCCCAATTACCATCAACCACCCTATCATTAACCAAAGAACCAAAATCACCAGATGGATTAGAAAACAATCTTGCAGACGCATTTTCCACACCTTGCGCTTTTAATTCCAAAGCGTGTTTTTTAATAAAATTCTGTTCCTCCGGTTCATCAGCATCCGCAGCACGTCGAAATAAATCATCCAACAATTCAATGATATTCACAAAACTATCACGGAAAATTCCTGATAGATTTCCTAACACATCAATTCGCGGATGTCCCACTTCCGAAAGAGGCTTTAAATCATATCTGACAATTCTTCCAGTTCCCTCCTTCACAGGTTCAGCGCCAACCAATTCTAAAAGAATTGCTAAAGACTCACCCTTAGTTTTAATAGCATCCAAACCCCATAACAAAACCGCCACAGTTTCAGGATATTTCTTATGTTCCTGCAAATGCTGATCAATAATTTTTTGTGCTATTTCCCTACCTCTTTCATAAGCAGCAGGAGAAGGCATTCTATAGGGATCTAAAGCGTGAATATTTCGACCTGTCGGTAACACACCCGCACCATCTCTTAATAAATCACCACCAGGCGCAGGAGGAATATATTCACCATTCAAACCCCGTAAAAGATTAGTCAATTCATCAGTAGATTGATTCAATAAACTTACAATTTCTTTTCTTTCTTCTTCTCTTCTTCCTTCGCTTCCTTCGTGCCTTCGTGGTTCATTCTCTTCTCCAAAAAAAGCATCCAAATAACCAGTTAACTCCTCCTGATTCGGTGCTTCACCCAAAGTATGTAACCCAGAAGAAAACAGACGATTTTCTAGAACCTGCAAATACTCATACAACTTCACCAAATAATGATCAAAAGCATGACTACTAAACATTCGCACATTTTCCGGAGTAAACGGAATACCCAACCTTTTCGCATCATCAAAAGGACAATCTACTTCTAACCCAGTATCAACAATCTTCTTACAAATACCCTCCTTCAGCACATAATTTTTTTCTGGATCTTCCCGATATTCAGCAATCAAATCACGTAAATTCACCAACTCCTTATATAAACCAGCCCGACCATAAGGAGGTACATTATGAGAAATTAACACCCCATAACCGCGACGTTTGGCTAAAATTGATTCCGAAGGATTATTAGCGGCATAGATATATAAATTCGGCAGATTTCCTAACAGAATATCCGACCAAGAATAACCAGTATTTCCTAAAGGAGAACCGGGCAACCATTCCACAGTGCCGTGCATTCCAAAATGAACAACAGCATCAGCTTGGAAATCATTTTGCAACCATTTATAAAAAGCCGCATATTGGGGATGAGGAGTTAAATCTCGCTCAAACATTAACCGCATTGGATCACCTTGAATTCCCAAAGGTGGCTGTACACCAATCCAGATATTTCCTAACTGTACACCACCAATATTAAACTCATCACCATAAGTTTTAATCCCGCTACCTGTGAGGTATTTCCATTGTTTTTCAATTCTGGATGTTTGCAGATATCCTAACCATTTTTCTAAAGTTTTAGCATTTACAGTATTAGCATTTGTGGGGAAAGGTTTATTTGATTCCCAGGTTTCTAATTCTTCATCGGCTGCTTTAACTTGTTTAATTAAATCTTCTCCATCTTCAGGAATATCACCAACTGTATAACCCTGTGCTTTAAGTGCATGAAGTAACTTAATCAAACTGCGAGGAACATTTAATAATGCAGCAGTTCCTACCGCACCATAACCGGGAGGAAAACCATATAAAATAATTGCTATTTTCCGATTTTCTGGTGGTGTGTTTCGCAGTTCCACCCAGTTTTTAACTCGATTAATTAAACGCTGTACTCGTTCAGGAACTAAATAAATGTTTTCTCCGACTAAACCACCTAAAGGAATAGTATCAATCGCCCCATCTAATTCGGGAAGTGCATATAAAACCACACTTTGTAAACCACCAATTCCTTGACGAGTCCATGAATAAATATCTTGAATTAATAGAGGTGCAGCAACAATATAAGGTATATTTTTAGCTGTGAGAATGCGTTTAGCAACTTCAATTTGTCGTCCTGCTTCCATTGAACCCGCAGGGCCACCAACTAGAGGAAAACCAATAGTAGAAATTATGGCATCAACTTTGACAGCTTCAGCAGAAAGAGAAGGAGTTTCTATATTTCCTTGTTTTCTTTGTTGGGTTTCATAGTCTGTTGTCATCCAATCTCTAACAGCAACATGACCTTCAACTCCATTAATAAAAATTGGTAAAGGTATTAAACCTGCATCTTCAAATTTTTTAATCAATTGGGGAATATAATTTTGTTTTGTAATCACGTGCTTTCTATAAAGGAGAATACCAATAACTGGGAAATTTCCTCTTACCTGTTCCCTGTTCCCTGTTCCCTGTTCCCTTGTTTTATACCATTCCAAATATAACTTTGGTGATGTAAAAAATCCTTGATAATCTGGATGTAATAATCCCATATTGGGTGTTTCGATAGGTTCTGGTATATCACCAACTTTTAAATCTAAATATTTTTCTGCTAATATCCAAAATAAAGCCGCTACATTCTCTGTTCCTCCTGCGTTCCAGTAACCGTAAATAATTAACCAGTTGCGTAAATCTTGAACTTTTTGTACTGGAACAAATTTTAATAACTTCGGTCCAATTTTTAAGAAACTGATATAACCTGCCAGTTTATCTTCTTCCTTACCGTTGCTGAATTTGTCAAGGATGAATTTAACGGGTTTTGGCATTCCTTTGGGTTTATCACCAATAGAAAATGATCCTATTTTCGTCAAACTCATTAATTCTAGTGCTGACTCAAAAATTAGTCGGATAGGTATATTAACGATGTGTTCCCGCAACCATAAAACTTGGTCATAATCAAAAATTAAACTACCAAAAAACACATCTGCACCTTGGAGTGCTGCTTGCACTTCGTCAGAGTTAGTGCTAATGTTGCGATCGCTAAACACCCGAATATCCAACTCTGGACAGCGAGAAGTAGCTAAAAAAGCCGCTTTTCGGTACAAATCAGCGTTAAACGATTCAAAACCAGCAATCAAGACAATTCGTTTCATGGACTTTGGCGACAAAATATTTCTTTACTCTGATCTTAAACATTGTTGCGGTTTCATGGGGGAATATCTACCTATTGCTGTCACCAAAAAAATCTGAAATGCCAATTCCCATAAATTGCAAATCAGCACTAATATACAATAGGAAACACCACCAGATAGGCAAAATCGGCATTTTTTCACTATTTGGAAAGTAAGTTGAGGACACCAAGATGAAATTTGGCATTGATATGGGTCATAATTGCCCACCAGACACCGGAGCAAAAGGCATTAAATTTGAAGATAATTTAACTGTAGAGGTAGGTACTAAAGTTATAGCTAAGTTAAAAAGTTTAGGTCATGAAGCAATATCCTGTACACCAAATAGTGCAGGTTCAGTCAGTCAATCACTCGGTAGACGGTGTGATATAGCTAATAGAAACAGAGTTGATATTTTTGTTTCTATTCACTTTAATGCCTTTAACGGACAAGCTAATGGCACAGAAGTATTTGCCCAAAGCGATGCTGGTAGAAAAATTGCCCAACCTGTCTTAAATGAAATTATTAAGTTAGGATTTTTTAATCGCGGTGTCAAGAATGGCTCTCACTTGTACGTGATTAGAAATACAAATATGCCCGGTATTCTCATAGAATGTTGCTTTATTGATTCAGCCAAAGATATGCAACTATATGATGGCGAAGCAATGGCTACGGCAATAGTCACAGGGTTAACAGGTAAACCAGGTACTGCAACGGCTGTAAGCACTGTACCAGATGTAGCAACAGATCCAGATACTTCTATTCTCAGACTGCAAAAAGTTTTAAATCAACTCAAAATAACTGATAAAAATGCTAAATCTTTAGTAGAAGATGGCTTCACAGGTCCTGCAACATCTTCCGCGATCGCCAATTTCCAGAAGATTGTCGGAATTATTTCTACAGGGATGATCAACTCTACTACTTGGGATGCAATAAATCAGATATTAGCTAAACGAGTTATACAAGGAAATCAAACCAGTGGCCCAATAATGAGATACTTGCAACATCGTGTCGGTGCTGTTCCAGATGGGATCTATGGATCTAACACAGAAGCAGCAATTAAGAAATTTCAACAGCAAAACAGTTTAACCGCTGATGGTATTGTTGGGCCTGCGACCTGGCAAAAATTAATAGGTTAAGAGAACGGGGTGTAGGGGCAGGGGGAAATTTTCATTCTTTCCTTTTTCCTCTTTCTACTGAACTCCTGAACTCCTGAACTCCTGATAGCGAAGCGTGGCGTAAGCCATACTCCTGAACTCCTTTTTTCCAGAGAGTGCATAAACTAAAAAAGGTCAACCTATAAGTCAATGAAGGGAAAAAACCCCCACTCATCTCACACTTTAGGAGTATGACCATGAAATTACGTCATTTTACTGGCTCTTTCTTAACAGCTACCGCCCTACTCACCACCACATTACCAGCTTTTGCAGGACCCTTTGAAATCAAACCTGCCGGTGTGTTCTCTCCAGCAGTTGTCAACCCTGGAAAAGTTATAGGAAATGGAACACCCAGTACATCCACTCCTAGCAACCCAGTTGGTAACAGTGAAATTCAAGGTTTAGGAGATCATCAATCTTGGGTTGATCCTAAAACTCTCGCTAAAGACCCCCGCGTTTTATGTAGTGATGTTGGTTTAGGTAACAATACTCGCAGTAGTTCCAGTAAAATTGCCTTAGCAACTTCTACCAGCACTCGTTCTAGTTCTTCCAGTAGTCACAATGATGGTGGTGGTGGTGGTGTGAGTTTCTTAGGTATTGGTGTTAGTGGTAGTGGATCTAGTCAAGGTAGTAAAAATCAAAGTCAATCTCGTGACGATCGCACCAACAGCACAGAAGAAAAGACTAGCAGTTCTTCAACAGTCGCTCAAGGTAAGAATTGTGATGCTTTCGTCAATTCCGCTGCTGCTAGAGATATGAACTATCAAGATAATCTCACCAAACGTTATGAAATTAAAACTGGTCGTCGCGGACAACAAGTAAATCAACTTTTAGAAGATAAATAAAGGAATTGATAATTGATAATTGATAATTGATAATTGACAATTGTTTCATTCAAGGTTTAAAGCCTCTCCTTTTAAGGAGAAAAAATAGAAAATTTCCTATTCCCCAATCCTCTCACTTCCTCCTAAAAGGTAATTGTAAATTGTCAATTTTTAATTGTCCATTTTGAATAATTGGTGATGGGTGATTGGGAAAATTTCTCCGCCATCACCTTATTTAGTTTGAGGAAAAATCAACAATGAAAAACTCAATAGGAGGGATAATAATTTCCCTCAGCACAATTTTTTGTTTATCTATGACATCTATTACCAACGCCCAAACACCATCTCGCTCAATTCGTGATTCGGAAATTCTCCCATATCTGCTAGATAATCCTCAAAATAATTCCTCGGTGCGCGTGCGTTGTGTATCTCATCAAACACAGGAAACTAACAAAAAAAGGCGCATTATTAGAGATAGTTTGCTGCAAGACAATACCAACACCGTCACCATTGAAATTGAAGGTAGTTGTCGCGGTGTCAGAATTATTTCTCCAGCAACACCAGAGTTATTTTATCCCTCTGATTTTAACGATCAATGGCTAATTCGTGAAGGTTCAGGTTGGAACTGGTTGTTGAATCATTAACCGCAGGGAACAGGGTGTAGGGTGTGGGGTGTAGGGTGTATGGTGTGGGGAAAGTTGACAGATTCATTTCTGCTAGTGCATAAACTCAAAACTTCAAACCTATTGATTAAGTGAAGGGTTCAAACCTCAAAAATCAACTTACACCACAGGAAAACGGTTATGAAAACACAAATGCTTTTGAGTCTAGTTTGTTCTGTATCTTTATTAGGTTCTCTTTCACTACCCGCTAAGTCCCAAGAAGTTCCTACTCCACCCCCAGTAGTCAGTCAAGAAATTACTATTCCTCAAGATACAGCAATTATTGTCTCTTTTCCTGCACCAGTCACCGTAGATGTGGGACAAAAAAAAGATTATCCTCTCACTGTTCCTTTATCTAGTGCAATTAAAGATGCTCAAGGTAATGTCATTGCTCCAGAAAATACACCTGTAACTATTGTTTTAAAACCTGCTGAGGGTGGTGCTAAAATTGTGGCACAGTCCTTAGTTGTGAATGGAAAAATTGTTACTATTAAAGCCTCAAGTCAAATTATTCCTGGTACTACTATTACCCATAAACGAGCTAATGATAAAGCTGTGGAAAATGGTTCTATTTGGGGCAGAATTGGTGGTAGTACCTTGGGCTTTTTAAATCAAGGTGATCCTGATAAATTTGACCAAGGAGCAATGTTAGGAAGTGCGGTAGGATTGGTTTCTGGTTTACGTTCCGCTGAAAATACCCGTGTTGTACAAATTCCTCAGAGCAGTGTTTATGTGTTATCTTTAGATGCTCCTATTAGCTTATCTTTGCGCTAATAATTTATTTTACAGGCTAATTACTTCCAGCGATCGCTCTTGTTGCTAGTACACACCATGCACTAATCTCTCTTTTCGCTACACTCCCACAATTTTATAGCCGTAGACAATGCCTAAAACTTAGACACCTAAAGGCTTTTATAGCTGTCACCTGTCACCTGTCACCTGTCACCTGTCACCTGCTATATCTCTAACCATTCATAATATTAAGAATTTGCGGAGTTTGTAGTATCACTAAATGAAACCTATGTCTATTTTCCAATTTCAAATATTGTTCTTGTATGGGTTGCCACTGCTGCCATAATTGATAACGATTTGCGGCCAATAAAGTAATTAAACCTCGTAATTGAGTTTTAATTTCCGACTTGAATATATTCACCAACCACTCATTTAAAACCATGCTATCTTGCAACATACCCAAAATCTCTTGAATACCTTTGACTTCGGTAATGTGTTCTGCAAAATCTGCACCATATAATTCCGTAAATAACTCCATTTGATAACGAATACGTTTAGCTTGTTTTCTCAAACTATGCAAAGTTTCACCTTGCAAATGCAGATTTTGTTCTAGCTGTTCTGGTGTCCAGTTAGTTTGAACTACAACTTCTGATTCTACAACTTCAGTTCCAATCATCCACCCTGGATGTAAAAAGAATTTACTTAACTCTGGTAATAGCAAATCTGGTAGCACCTGCTGAATTGGCAAAGATGCTAATGGTTGATAACTAGGTTTTTCTAACCAATCCTCAAAGCCTTTTTTAAAAGATTTATAAAATTCATCTTTAAATGTTTTCTGAACATTAGAAACTTCAATTTCTCGTTGTTTAGCTAAAATAGAAAAAGCTGTTTGTAAAGTGGCTTGTTCTTTCTGGACTAAATGTGGTTTGTAATTATTTTCCAGCATTTCTTTTAGCACATCTAAATCTCGGAGATTTCCCAAGATTCTGGCAATTCTCCCAATATTTTTATCACTGACTGACTTGGGTAAATTTAAAGAGAATCCAAACCGACTAACGGCTGTGCGTAAACGACGCATTCCCACCCTCATTTGGTGAAGTGCTTCTGGGTCTTCATCTTTTTTAACTGATTTTTCCCACTTTACGGTTTTCTGAAAGTGTTTTTCAATCGCTTGATATCCACAGTCTCCTAGAGTTGTGATTGTCGTTTTTGTTGCTATTTTCATAATTGATAACATTTGACTATTTATCGAGTTTCTGCATCATAACACCAGTCAAAAATTTATCTTTATGCTTTTATAGTTTTTTAAACAAAAAAAGTTGATATGGCAATCCGGTTGAGTTCCTGAAATGACTTGTATAGGTGAGGAACAGGGCATAGAGAATAGAGGAAAAATAACGAGAGATGTGTAAAAATTTTCTACATAAATCAAGTAGGAATGTGATGTTATTTATTTCTGTGGATACTTGATATTTTTTTCAAAATATGCATTATTTTCTCAAGCGAAAATCATCAAAATAAAAACTACAGATTAGTAGAAATAGCCTGTACTGGACAGGTGGGGATGCACTGTTCACAAACGATGCAACGCGATCGCGTAAAGGTAAGTTTATATGTCTCTGAATTCAGGGAAAGGGCTTCAGTGGGACAAACTCCAGTACACAAGCCACAATCAACGCATACATCTTGATCAATGAGAATTTCACCTAAATTATGGGAAACGCTGATATGTTGCGATCGCATCCATTCAATAGCCGCATCTAGCTGATCAATATCTCCCAATAGTTCCACCACTAGTTTACCAATTTGATTAGGCGCAACCTGGGCGCGAATAATATTAGCAGCAACATTGAAATCTTTTGCCAGTCGGTAAGTGACAGGCATTTGAATCGCACGTTTAGGAAAAGTCAGGGTAACTCTTTTTTTCATGGGTGAGAGTTTGGTGTTTGGTAAACTAAAATAATAACCACGCTTAACAAGTTGTAATAAATTAATTATGACTAAATCTACACCTGTGAATACTCCCACCAAACCAGAATCTACCCTTGGGGGACGTATTAGAAACCTCTTAATTGTCATTGTAGCGATCGCCCTGAGTGTGGCGCTATTTTTAGGACTGCGAACCCAGACAAATTCAGCATCCCTTACCCAACTAGATCAAGGTTCAACACCCTTAGAATTAGCAGTTAGCAATAATAAACCTAGTTTAGTAGAATTCTATGCGGATTGGTGTACCGTCTGCCAAAAAATGGCTCCCGATATCGCTCAACTCAAACAACAATATAGTGACAAGCTCAATTTTGTCATGTTGAATGTCGATAATAACAAATGGCTACCAGAAATGCTCAAATATCGAGTAGATGGCATTCCCCATTTTGTGTTTTTAGGCCAGGAAGGAGAAGCAATAGCCGAAGCCATTGGTGATATACCCCGTTCCGTCATGGCCAGCAACTTAGAAGCCTTAGTAACAGGTGCTACCCTACCTTACGCTCAAGCCAGCGGCCAGGTTTCCAAATTCTCCGCCCCAGTATCAACAAATGGAAATCAAGATGATCCTCGTAGTCATGGTAGCCAAGTTGTAAATTAATTCGTAATTCGTAATTCGTAATTCGTAATTCGTAATTCGTAATTACTAATTTTCTCTTCTGCTCCCCCACACCCTATACCCCACAACCTACACCCTAACTTTCATCTTCTAAAACACCACTGCGAATCATCAATTGTGGCCAAAGTAACAAAAAGAACCCCATCCAAATTAAAACAGGTATAGCCACGAGGATTGTCAACCAGATAATTTTAAAGATTAACCAGCTACCACCAATCAAAAATACCCCTGTGAGCATAATTGACCAAGGTTGGCACCACCAAGGTTTATAACTCCAGGGGTTAATAAATTTTTTTTCTGACATTGTTGATGTTTAAAAAAGGTTTTTATCAAAAAAGACAAAATGCAAGGAGTATAAAAAACAGAAACCTCATTAGTAGTAGGAATTTAATCTACTACAACTTGTTCAACAATTGATAATTACCTATCCCTAAAGGATAGAGCATGGAAAGCCAGGAAAAGTTTTGATTGCTATTTCTCTTGCAAAAGAGAGGTTTTCTGGCAAATTAAATAATTGTCAATTATCCATTGTCAATTATCCATTGTCAATTATCCATTGTCAATTATCCATTGATAAACTTTAACGTCCATCAGGATTCCATTTTTCCAAAGCTATATATTGATTCTGCACCAAATCCAAAGGTTCAATCACACCGCTAGAACTAGACACACGAAACCAATAAACTGGAATAGTGGTTTTGTCTGGGTGATTCTCAAACACTCTCACTACATAAAAAGGCGTATCGGGAGTGGGAGAACTATCAACAACCGCTGCAACTCGTATACTACCCCTAGAAAGTCTTTCAATTTCTCGTGCTTTGCGTTGCACTTGTGGTAGATTCCACACTAAATTGAAGGCTTTTTTTTCATCTATGGTTGTGGCCACTTTATCTGTTTTAGCCGCAGCTGATAAATAAGCTAATTGCTGATAACTATGGTTTTTCTCACTATGACCAATGTTTTCAATACTGGAATATCCTCCTAATACTCCGAGAATTAAGGACGCAATTAGAGGGTAATAGTTGACTTCTTTCTTAGTGTTACCCCTAAGCATAATGATGCACCTCCGTAACTATGTACTTTTTATCCCTGTATAACTATTATACCAGGGGTGATACCCCTCATGTCTAGTCTTGACAAGATTGTCGATGTGAGTATACGTAATTCCATGAAATTTGGCAAACATTTTTTAACTTACTGGAACTACAAAGCTGGATCAACAATAGCGATCCCCATCTCATACTATCCTATAGCTAATCTGAGATTTATGGGTAGTTGTTTGTTGTGCAAACAATCAGATCCCCGACTTCTTAAATAAATTAAGGATGCTGATAATTTTGCTTTTCATAAATTAAATACGATTCCCAGAGTCATGATTCCCATTTACAGGAAATTACCTAAAATAAGTGATCAAGCCGTGTAGAAACCTGAAATTATTGGTAAGCAGATAAATAAATTTTCTATGTGAGAGCCGTAAGTATTCAGCTATCAGTAATCAGTAATCAGTAATCAGCCAATAGCAAGGATTCAGACTTTTTAAGTTTAGGAATGTCATTTACATCTGTTTCTTTTCATTCTTTGTATTTCAATCTTTCAAGTACATAGCTGACGGCTGACGGCTGACGGCTGACGGCTGAATGCTGACTGAGAGCCTAATTATGAAAACATCGCTAAGGAGTTTCGAGCAAAAAACGTAATACCCAGACCCCCAACTTCTTAAAGCAATCTGAGATTTATCTCGCGTGCGTTTTACGTTTAATTATGTTGACTCACTAAATCTGAAGGAAAAAATTATTTTTCTTACCTACACCCCACACCTTCTAATCTAGGACTTACGCAGAAAAACGAAAAATTAAGGGTTTTGACAAAGAGGTAAAGTGGTCGATAAATCAAGGTCGAAGAGATGAAAACCCTTACACCCCTACACCCCTACACCCTTACACCCAGCCATGACGACAGATTTTGTGCGTAAGTCCTATAATCTCACCCTTTCCTACCAACAAGGGACAAAATTTTTTTGGCAACTTCTACCAAAAAGTACCGAGAATTTGATAACTTAGTACATAGTTTGCAACAATTAGAGAAGGAATCACGTTGAGTTACCATCCAGATGCCATTGCCCCCCACGGTGGAGAGTTAATCAACCGAGTTGCTACACCGGCACAAAAAGAATTATTTCTCTCCAAGGCTGAATTTTTACCGCGAGTGACACTTGATGAGCGAGCCGTTTCCGATTTAGAAATGATTGCGATTGGTGGTTTTAGTCCGCTAACAGGTTTTATGAACCAAGCAGACTACGATCGCGTGGTGATAGAAATGCGGCTGGCTAATGGTCTTGTGTGGTCAATCCCAATTACACTATCTGTCACCGAAGAAGTTGCTACCCCTCTACAAATAGGTGATTTAATCCGTCTTGATAACCCCAACGGCGAGTATATTGGGGTGTTGGAATTGAGCGAAAAGTACACCTACGATAAACAGCGCGAAGCTATAAATGTCTATCGCACAGACGAAGCCAAACATCCAGGTGTTCAGGTAGTCTACAATCAAGGTTCTGTGAATCTGGCTGGGGATATCTGGTTACTGCAACGTGATTCTCATCCCCAGTTTCCCACCTACCAAATTGATCCTGCTGCTTCTCGGCAAATGTTTAGAGAAAAGGGCTGGAAAACTATCGTTGGCTTCCAAACTCGCAACCCCATCCACCGCGCCCATGAGTACATTCAAAAGTGCGCCTTGGAAACAGTCGATGGTCTATTTTTACACCCCTTAGTAGGTGCAACTAAAGAAGACGATATCGCCGCTGATGTCCGGATGCGTTGTTATGAAATTTTGCTAGAACACTACTACCCTTTAGATAGAGTCATTCTGGCAATTAATCCAGCCGCAATGCGTTATGCTGGACCAAGGGAAGCTATTTTCCATGCTTTAGTACGTAAAAATTACGGTTGCACACATTTTATCGTGGGACGCGATCATGCTGGCGTAGGTGACTACTACGGCACCTATGATGCTCAATATATCTTTGATGAGTTTGCGCCTGAAGAATTGGGCATTGTGCCAATGAAGTTTGAACACGCTTTCTACTGCACACGCACCAAACAAATGGCGACAACTAAAACCAGTCCTAGTAAACCAGAGGAACGAGTTCACCTATCAGGGACAAAAGTCCGGGAAATGCTCCGTCGCGGTGAGCTACCCCCACCAGAATTCTCCCGCCCAGAAGTGGCAGCAGAGTTAACAAGGGCAATGCGTATCCAACAACCAGCATTAGTTTAGGATTGGCTCTCAATTAGCAAAAAGTATAGTTAGAAACTTTACTCTACAGATTTTAGCCCTTTAAGCTATGATGCTGAAGGGCTATGGTCTGATAGTTAATTTATGAAACGGCGTGGGTTTTTAGAACGAATTGGCTCCATACTGGCAGTATTGGGACTAACTGAAGCTGAGTGGTTGACTTTAGGAAATCGCTATTATCAAGCTTTGGCACAACCCAAACCGCGCAAGTTAGCTCTATTAATCGGTATAAATCAATATCCACAAAGTCCAGCCCTTAGTGGTTGTTTAACCGATGTGGAATTGCAAAGAGAACTGTTAATTAACCGCTTTGGCTTTGCATCTGCGGATATTCTCACCTTAACGGAGGAACAAGCCAGTCGGGAGTTTATTGAAGCAGCTTTTTTAGACCAACTTAGTAAGCAAGCTAAAGCTGAGGATACAGTAGTTTTTCATTTTAGCGGCTATGGTACTCGTGTTAAATTGGCAACTTCACTAGAGACTGTGGAAAATGCCTTAATTCCTGTGGACGAAAATATCCAAAATAAAAGATTAGTCAATTATTTATTAGAAGAAACTCTGTTATTATTATTGCGATCGCTCCCCACAGATAGAGTAACAGCCGTATTAGATACTAGTTACTATACTCCCACACAGCCCTCCAGTTTGCGATTTCGCGCCCGTCCTGAATTGTCAACAGCAAAATTAGCACTTGAGGAATTGGAGTTTCTGCAACAGCTACAAGCGCAAAACTCAGCAGTTAACAAAGCAATGGTGTTGAGGGCAACTTCAGCCCCAAATCAGCAAGCAGGAGAATCGCTCTTTTCTGGTTTCAGTGCAGGATTATTCACCTACGCTTTAACTCAATATTTATGGGAAACTACCCCAGCCACAACCATTCAAATTCTTCTCTCTCATGTCAGTAGTTCTATCAATAGAGTGGGTAGCCCACAACAGCCCGGTTTATTGACTGAAAAGAAAAATCCTCAACATAGTTTAATTACTGATAATTTTCCCTTAGTATCTACCGATGCAGAAGGAGTGGTGACAGCCAAGGAAGAAGATGGTAAAGAAGTCAAGTTATGGTTGGG
Source organism: Sphaerospermopsis aphanizomenoides BCCUSP55 (assembly GCF_001586785.1). Taxonomy (GTDB): domain Bacteria; phylum Cyanobacteriota; class Cyanobacteriia; order Cyanobacteriales; family Nostocaceae; genus Sphaerospermopsis_A; species Sphaerospermopsis_A aphanizomenoides_A. Next base: position 73,834 of record NZ_LUFH02000004.1, on the reverse strand, counting down.
AGGATTACCCCTCCAAGTTTGGGAATACTATGGGGTTAATTCCAGATTCACTCTTCCCACAGGAGAACAATTAATATTAAAATCACGGACTGGGTTAACTGCAAAAGCGCAGATGTCCAGCCAGGAAGCTATTGCATCCCTACAAGTTGGGCAACTGGTACAAGAAGCAGTCCGTGTTTTACCACGGAATATTACTTTAACAGTTGCTTTGGATTCTAGCCTAGAAAGGATTGAGCGTGTAGACGCTACCAGCGCCTTTGCTGCAATTTCCCGTGTAGCAAACATAGCAGCAACAGAACAGCGGGCTGATTATGTATTTGGTAAGCTACAAACCACACCTAGTCGTTATGGTCTTTTTTCTCTTGGTGGTGAGTTAATTCTCAATACCGGTGGAGAAGTGGGAGAAGCGGTGAAAGTGGCAGTGCAGAGATTAACACCAAAATTTTCTACTTTATTAGCAGCAAAATTATGGCGACTGACAGAAAATGAAGGTTCTTCCCGCTTGGCTGTGAAAGCAAGTTTAGAAATTACCAGCAAGATATCGCCTCGTGTCGTCATGCAACGACAAACATGGCGCAGTCGTGGTGAAGAAACTACAAATAATAAAGCCGTGACTACCCCAGGAAAAAATATTCCTACAGTTCCTGCTGGTAGTCAAATGCAGTACCGTGTGGAAAATTTGAGCGATCGCCCTATATATTTAATGTTAGTGGGATTAAATAATACTAGAAGTGCTATCGCTTTTTATCCTTGGCTAATCTCCCCACCGGGAAATGTCTCCGATACCAAACCCCATCTGCAAGACATAGTTATTTCTCCAGGACAAACTCTCAGATTACCTGAAAATAATGCTACTACTGGCTGGATGCTGCCGTCCTCAATTTTCTTTTGTGAACATCAGCTAGTTTTTAGTACCTCCCCCTTCACTGAAACCCTGACAGCCTTGGGAACTCCTAAATATCTTACCTCTGATCAACAACCTATCAGCCCATTAATTAATGCTTTAGGAGTTACTCAAGTCTTGCTTCAAGATTTACATAATGCCAGTCAAATCACAGCGGAAATTAATGGAACTGCAACTGATTCATATATATTGGATGTGAATAATTGGGCAAGTCTTAACTTTAGTTTCCAAGTAGTTTGATTGTAAGCACTCAGCTATCACAGATCAGCTGTTAGCAAGAAGCTGAACAACTCCATCCCTGCTTGTAAATTTCCTCAACAATTCTAAATTTAATTTCCATCTGTTTTATAGCAGGTGACAGAGTTTAAATATGAATAGAGTTACCTACACCCTCTACTCCAACCCTTAATGTTCAAACAAAAGCTACTCATGATCAGCGATTTTGTTTTTAGTCTACCACTTTAATCAATCCTCTTTTTAAAGCATCAAATACTTTATTAATTTGCAGAATATTCTCTTCACTTAGTCCTTCTTTGGATAGAAGACTAGACATCATTATCTGTTGATCTTGGCGTGTAATTCGGCGATTAGCAAATATGCGTTCCAAGATTGGCTCTAAATTGTTTGTGTGTGAGTTGACAGTAGATTGCATATTTTTTCCCCAGCATTTTATATATTTTTTAGACAAATGACAGCAGCAGTCAAGCGATTTTGGATTTACGATTTTGGATTTTGGATTGACGTTAGCGAAGCGTACGCAGCGCAGCGAGTATTTTTCCGTCCTGAAGAACCAGGGGCTATACCAAATTTTTTTAATCTAAAATCTAAAATCTAAAATCTAAAATTCCCAGTTAGCAGTCAGTAGTCAGCAGTAAAGCTTTTTTGGTGCATGGTTTTGTAACTCAATCTTGTAATTTATTTACCTGCAATCTGCTGTATTTGCAGAATAACAAAGATTTAGTAAACTTGCCATTCGTAGCTTTACGTAAACACAAAAATCAAGCTAATTCGTGGTTTGTAGCTTGAGAAGGTTCATATTTTCGGTAGAATAACTTAGCTGTTTCAGAATTTCAGATTAAAAAATATGGCATTAGCACAGATTGGGATTATTGGTGGCAGTGGTTTATACAAAATGGCATCTCTGAAAAATGTGGAAGAAATAGAAATTCAGACACCTTTTGGCTCACCATCAGATGCTGTAATTCTAGGGACGCTGGGGGAAACAAAAGTTGCTTTTTTAGCTCGTCACGGTCGTAATCATACTTTGTTACCTACGGAGTTGCCGTTTCGTGCCAATATTTATGCAATGAAGCAATTAGGTGTGGAATACTTAATTTCTGCCAGTGCAGTCGGTTCTTTGCAAGCAGAGGTAAAACCATTAGATATGGTAGTACCAGATCAGTTTATTGACAGAACAAAAAATCGTATTTCTACCTTTTTTGGTGAAGGAATTGTAGCCCATATTGCATTTGGTGAGCCGATTTGTAAAAATTTGGCTGGAGTTTTAGCTGATGCGATCGCCTCGTTAAATTTACCAGATGTGACTCTCCACCGTGGAGGTACTTATGTATGTATGGAAGGCCCCGCATTTTCCACGAAAGCTGAATCAAATCTTTATCGTAGTTGGGGCGGGACAATAATTGGGATGACAAATTTACAGGAAGCAAAGTTAGCTAGAGAAGCGGAAATTGCATACACAACTTTAGCTTTAGCCACCGATTATGATTGTTGGCATCCTGATCACGATAGCGTGACGGTAGAGATGGTAATTGCTAATTTACAACGCAATGCGGTAAATGCACAAAAAGTAATTGAAGAAACTGTGAAGCGCCTCAGTGAAAATCCCCCTACAAGTGATGCACATTCCGCTTTAAAATATGCAATATTAACCAAATTAGACAATGTACCCGCAGCAACTAAGGATAAATTGGCTTTGTTGTTGCAGAAATATTTATAGAAGGGAATAGGTGACAGGTGACAGGTGACAGGTGACAGGTGACAGGTGACAGAAATAAAATCCTTTTCCACTACACCCTACACCCTACACCCTATACCCTGCACCCTATATCCTACACCCTACATCCTTGTTTACATGGAATCGAGGTGGCGACGTAATTTACTGCTGAAAAAGTCAATTACAGTCACTACCACCAACAGTACCAACATCATGGTTGTGGCTTTGGTGTATTCAAAACCATCTATATAGCTTTTTAACTGAAAGCCAATTCCACCTGCACCAACTACACCCAGTACAGAAGCAGCACGAATATTATATTCAAACATCCACAGGGTATAACCTAAACCCAATGGTAATATCTGGGGTAAAATTCCATATTGAGCAATTTGCATCCTGGATGCACCAATTACTTGTAAAGATTCTAAAGAACGAGAATCTACGGCTTCAATGGCTTGCTGATAAAATTTAGCCAGATAGCCAATGGTGTAAATTGACAAAGCTAATGTACCCGCAGGTGCGCCCAAACCAGTAGCAGCGACGAATATTAAGCCGAGAATAATTGAGGGAACGGAACGCACAGCATTTTGGAGTAAATTTGCTAACCAACGCAACCACAAGGGAGCAATATTATTAGCACTAGCTATAGCTATTGGTAGAGAAAGAATTGCACCGATAGAAGTTCCCCAGAGAGACATTTGTACAGTTTCAATTAATGCCTTGATTGCTATATCTACAACCTGCCAATCTGGTGGAAATAACCTGACAATAAAATCTGTGATGTAAGGCCAGCTATTTTTTAGTAGTTCAAAATCAACTTTTAAACCTCGCAAAGCCCAAATATAAACTCCCACCATCACTAACAGGATAACGAGATTAATTATCCAAGAGTATTGGCGTATAAGTTGGGAATTTAAATGAGAATTTAAATGGGAATTTAAATTTTTACTTTTCATATTTTTTGTATATTTCTACAAGCTTAAAACTTGGGGAAATTGGGCTTGCAGGTTATCGCATTTGCCATCATAAACAATACGTCCAGCATCTAAAACTATTGCTCTTTGGGCGTATTCTGCGGCCATGCCCAAATCATGTAAAACTGTGATAATAGTTAAGCCTTGCTCGGTATTTAGTTCTGCTAAAGTGTGCATTACTTGTTGGGATGCAACTACATCTAAACCGGTGATGGGTTCATCTGCTAAAAGAATTTGCGGGGATTGAATTAAAGCACGAGCGATCGCTACTCGTTGCTGTTGTCCACCACTAAGTTGAGCAGTTTTTTGGTATATATGTTCTTTTAAACCAAGTTGTTCTAATAATTCTATGGCGAGAATGCGATCGCGTTTAGGAAAACCAAACAAAGTTTGTCTAGTTGTTCTCACACCCAAACGACCACAAAGCACATTTTCAATAGCTGATAATTGCCGAATTAAACCACCACCTTGAAATAACATCCCAACTTCCCGGCGAATTTTTGGTAATCTTTGGGAAGTCATTTCTAGACCATGAATGTGAATTTCTCCTGACACCAATGGGACTAATCCTACCAGCGATCGCAATAAAGTAGACTTACCGGCACCATTGAGTCCCAACAAAACCACAAACTCACCTTGATTGATATCAAGATTAATACCGTTGAGAATGGGACGATTCAGAGATGCAATATAAGCTGTCTCTAGGTTATGACATTCAATCAGTTTCACGCTGGTAATCAGTAATTGGTAATTGATAATTGGCTGTGGGAAGTTATGTCTGGCTTTAGTATTACTAAAGCCTTGCTTCTGAATTTGTGCTTGATTTGTACTTGAGTTGTACTTGAGTTGTACTTGATTTGTACTTAATAATATTTATGGTTCTATGCCAACGTTTTTCAAGGCATTACGAATAGGTTGAAGATGACGATTGTGATCAACTCTCACCAATTCTGTAGAGTTATACAAGCTTTTTAGCATTTCGTTGTTTTCTGACTTGTTCAACTTGAGTAAAGCGTTAATAATTTTTTCCCGCATTACTACTGGAACATCATCATCAATGGCGATACCATGAGCAGGAACACCAGAGATTTTATACAACACCCTCAGCTTACTCTTATCTTCAGCGGAGAGGTATGGAGGAAACATAGCATATTCTGATACAACAGCCACATCTGCTTGGCCACGTACCACCGCTTCTAAGGCTTTACTGTAATTACCACCGTAGGAGATTTGACCAAAGAAACCATCCAAGCGATCGCGGTTGGGTACAAATCCCTGTTTTACTAACTCACTGACAGGGAAAATAAACCCAGAACCAGAGGTAGGGGAAGTAAAGGCCATTTTTTTACCGCGCAACTGTTCCAGAGTCGCTTTAGCGGTATTTTTGCTTTTCAACTGGCTATTGGCGGGAACTACAAATATGGAATTATAGGTGTATCTACCTGAATAGTTGGGACGGACTTCAGCTAAGAATAAACGCGCATTCGCTAATTGTTCAGCTTTCAAAGCCGGACGACTACTCAAGAAAGCCACATCAGCCCGATTTGCTCGTAAAGCTTCTACAGCAGCTGTATCATCACCAATCTGTGCTTTGACAGGAATTCCCAATTCTTTGGACAAAAAACTGCCCACTGCGTTGGCTTTAGTTTGCAAATCTGTAGAATCAGAACGACTAGGAAAAACTATTGTTAAGGTTTTTAGCTTTTGGGCTAGTAAGCTAGATGTTTGTTGATGGGGATTGGGTTTAGCCACTGTTGCTTGCATTCCCCCCAAGGTGCTAACAACCAACCCTGTTAAGGCTGCAAATGTGCCACCAGCAGCCAATAAGCCCTTTTTATTTACACTCACTTTATTGGTATTCATTAGGAAGAATTCTCAGTATTTTTGCAAATTAGTTTCAACTATTCCGATAAATGAATGTAAAGCTTTTAGGAATAAAAGTCAATAATCAGGAGAAAAACTCCCAGGATGTAGAAGTATATGATAGTTGAGTGTTAGTTGTAGCGAACTGCAAACATAAATCATCAAAACCGCAAACAAGGATTTTGAACCCACATTAAGGTTCTTGTCAGATTTTGGTGATCTTGGTTGGGACAAGGCAGAAGGCAGACGGCAGAGGACAGAAGGAAGGAGGAAGGAGGAAAGAGGAAGGAAAAATTCCCACAATTGAAGCAGTGCAGGGATCATGGAACATCTGCATCACAAGAAAGCCGCAAGCGATCACTCCTTGAAGTCACAAATCTCACGCCCCGATAACAAAATGTTTTAAAACCTTCTGCCGTCTGCCTTCTGCCCTCTGCCTTAAAGCGCGTAACTTTCAATGATCACCAAAATCTGACTGCCCAGATTTTTAACTGCTCATTTTCTACTCAAACTACTCATTTGCTACTCAAAAAAGGCTGGAAACCCCTTGTAAATCAATGGGGTGGAATTTCTAAAGGTATATTACCTAAAAGTCCTTTGCGAAAATCAGTGATTAATGTTCTAGCAGCACGTTCTACATCTCCCTTATAACGATGTTCTGCTAAAACGTGCAAGTATGCTTCTCCGGTGTGGATGATGGAGTCAACTTCATAGCGTGAAAGTAACGGGTGTGATGGTAACAAATGAGGATGGGTTTCTTGCAGTTCATTGACAATATCTACGAAAGCTGCTGCTACTAGCTGATTATCATAGGAGGCTTCACCAATATCGTCACAAATAGCTAGTTTTACTGCTGCGGCTTGATTTTCTATTCTGGAGGGAATAACACCGGGCGCATCTAGCAATTCTAACTGTTCAGAAATTCGTACCCAACGCAGTTGACGAGTCACACCAGGACGTGCTGCACTTTCAACTACTCGTTTTCCCAAGAGACGGTTGATTAATGCTGATTTTCCTACATTGGGAAAACCAATCACAACAGCACGAACTGGACGAGGTAACATTCCCCGTTCTTTTCTCCGTTTATTGAGTTCTACTCCTGCTGCTTGAGCCGCTTTGGCTATGGCTGTGATACCTTGGCCATGTTGAGCATTGGTAAAATGAGGGATTTGTTCTTGACTTTTAAACCAGTCTTCCCACAGCGATCGCACTTGTGGTGAAATCATATCTAATCGGTTAATTACCAATACCCGTGATTTACTTCCCACCCATTCGTTCATTTGCGGATGGTTTGTAGTTATAGGAATACGTGCATCTCGCACCTCTAAAATCACATCTACTCGTTTTAGTTGTTCTTTGAGATTTTTTTCAGCTTTGGCAATGTGACCGGGATACCATTGAATGAGATTTAATTTGTAGTTTTGAGTTATAGACATGGTAATTCGTAATTCGTAATTCTTAATTTTACTGCTGATAGGATTGATGTAAAATCAGACGGTTGCCATCAGGGTCGTAGGCGTAAATTTCTCGACCGTGGGAAGCTGTAGAAATTTCTCCTGGTGGGGGATAGCCTAAAGATTGTAGGTGAGCGATCGCATTTTCTAAATTCCTCACTTCTAAACATAAACTTAGCGGACTTTTGGTATTAACCACAAATTCTAATTCATAATTTTTGTGGGGTTGAAAAATACCTAAAATAAATCCGTTAATTTGAAACTCCGCATAGATATTGGGAATTAAGTTTTTTGGTTCTTGTTCAAGTAACTGAATATAGAAATTTACTAAACTCCCAAAATTAACTGTGGCAATAGTTGTGAATATATGATTATATTGCATATTGATTATTTTCAGGATCATCCAAATAGGGAATAGGGAAAAAACTTTCTGTGTACGGGAGTTTTTTTCAACCATCAAATTTATATTTGATATGATTTTGAATAATACCCGATAAGCCGGACATTTCCCTACATCCTGCACCCTGCCTCACTACACTAGGCATAATATTGAGACATAAACTTGTCAGTAATAGTCCAGAGATGTTCATCTAATTTAGTGAATATCCATTCAGCAATATCTACTGGAACACCACCATAAAATGCTTCGGCAATACCACCTGTAATACAAGCAATGGTGTCACTGTCTCCACCAATAGAAATGGCATTGCGAATAGCATCTTCAAAATCAGTTGATTCTAAAAAAGCAATAATAGCTTGGGGAACAGAACCTTGACAGGAAACATCAAGTTTGTAAGTTGGTCTAATTTCATCTAAAGTTTGCTCTAAATTATAACCAAAAGTATTTTGGATATAGGATTTGATAGTAGTTTTATCATAACCAGTACGAGCTAAAAATATAGATGCGGCTGTTGCTTGTGCGCCTTTGATACCTTCAGGATGGTTATGAGTAACTTCCGCACTATGTTGCGCTTCTTCTAATACAATATCCAAGTCATCAAACGCAGATGCGATAGGACTAACGCGCATAGCAGATCCATTACCCCAACTGTTGTATGGTTCTGTGCTACTGGAATTTGCCCACTGCATAAAACTGCCACCATAACCAGCATAGGGATATTCACAGTAGTAAGATCTAAATTGTTCTATATATTGGAATTTATCAATATATTTAGTATTGTCGGGAAATTCATCGGCATTGAGAATGACATCAGCTACTGCAAGGGTTAATACGGTGTCATCTGTAAAATGACATCTATCGTTAAAAAGTAGGAAGTCCTTGGTTTTTATGTTGTGAAGCTCAGAGACGGAGCCAATGATAGCACCTGCGATCGCACCCAACATACTTCTCTCCAGCCTGTAATATTTAAGTTAATTTTTTCTGATGTACTACTACTTTATAAAGCGTAGAACTTCTTAAGAAAGCTGACTTTGATCCAATGATAAGTGACAATTGTTTCATTCAAGGTTTAAAACTTCTACTTTGAAGAGGAAAAAAGCAAAAAATTTCGATTTTTCAATCTTATCCCTGGAAAGGAGAGGTAATTGTCAATTTTTCATTGATAAAATTGTAACAATGATAACATAATAAAGAGTTTATGTTAATGCTTGGCGGCAAAAATTGGCGCAAAGTGTTCAAACAGATAAATAATTAAGTATACATAACCGTATATCAGTATTTGTTCAGTATTTGTTTTGACGGTATCTAAACGCTAGATTAATTGACCTCTGTTTTCCGTTAAATCTACTCATATCTTGAGGATAGGTTCTTGTTTAAGAGTATATGAGTAGATTTAAATAGATATTGTAAAAGCTTAACCTTCCTTTAGGCATGGTAAGTGTCAAATTTCGTAGTACCAAACATCCTCTTGTCTGACTACAATCCGATTTAAGGAAAGTCTATCAATTAATCCTTCTTGTTCCAATTGTCCCAGCAAGCGAGTAATAGTCACACGGGTAGAACTAATCAGTGTTGCTAAATCTTCATGAGTCAGACGCATATCTATTAACCGTCCTTGCTCGACTTGTGAGCCAAATTTTTTTGATAACCATGCTAGTAATTGAATCAGCATGGTTTCTACTTTTTTATGGCTACGAATTAGCATTAATTCTTCCGCTTGCTTGATGTGATGAAGTAAAGTCTCTATTGGTTGATGCCAATCATCCACAGGTAAAATAGTTGCTTCTACTGTGGTTAAACACTCCATTTGATACGGTTTCATTTTTGATAGGAATTCACCTACTACATCTCCTGGTCCCCATAATCCTAAAGCTACTGTCGTACCGTCTTCTAGATAAGTGTAAGTAAGCACAAATCCGCTTTGTATTTGCCAGAGAGTATTTTTTTTACTGGGCATGAGCGATCGCCTGGTGAAATTTTGGCGATTACTACTAGTAGATGATTGAGTAAGTCCTGTGTATAATGACATCAGCGTAAATATAACGATTTTCCGATGTTCTAACCGTAGTATACATGATTATGGCATGAAAAACTATCAAAATCGAGAAGAAAGAATTGGTATTGGGGAACAGAAGATCACTTCTTCACCCTTATTTTTATTAGCTCCTGGGTTTTATACTCCTGTTTGATTTTACCTAATTTTGAGAATTTTTAGGAAAAACACCAGTAAGCCGATAGATTTATGATATTTTGAGAGCAGTAAGTGAGATGCTATTACATCCGACACTTGAAAGAAAATAATTTTCGTAAAAATTCCGTTAAATCTATCAATGTACAGTAGTATTTTAAGTACGGACTTGAATAGCCAAAGTTACGCTCTTCTGGATCTTTCTGCCAAGGTGGAATACGCACTACTAGCCTTGTTAGAACTGGCCACCCACCACGATAAAAAAGTTCCTCTGACCATGAACGAGATTGCTGCCAAGCAACCGATACCAGAGCGTTATTTAGAACAAATTCTGACTCACCTGCGACGTGCGGGTGTAGTCCAGAGTCAGCGTGGTTCAAAAGGTGGTTTCGTGTTAGTGCGTGAACCGTGGCAGGTTACTTTGCTAGAAATTGTCACTTTGGTAGAAGGGGAACGCAAAGAGAAAGAAAACTCTGAGACTCCGACTATAGAAAAAACTTTGGTTTTAGAAGTTTGGGAAAAAGCTAACATTGCTTCTATTGAAGTATTACGCGGCTATACACTCCAAGATTTGTGCCAGGAAAGAGAAATCCGCACTCAAAACAGTCCCATGTACTACATCTAGTTATCAAGAGGTATGACCATGCGAATAGCAAACAACATCACCGAGTTAGTGGGTAAAACACCCTTAGTAAAGTTAAATAAAATTCCTCAAACCTGGGGAGCATTGGCGCGAATTGTTGTCAAATTAGAAAGTATGAATCCTGCTGCTTCTGTCAAAGATAGAATTGGCGTAAACATGGTGGAAGCAGCAGAAGCAAAAGGTTTAATTATTCCTGGTCAAACTATTTTAGTAGAGCCGACTTCTGGAAATACAGGAATTGCTTTAGCGATGGTTGCAGCTGCTAAGGGCTATCGTCTAATTTTAACTATGCCAGACACCATGAGCCAGGAACGACGACTGATGTTAAGGGCTTATGGGGCGCAGTTGGAGTTAACACCAGGGGTAGAAGGAATGCGGGGTGCGATCGCCAAAGCCACTGAAATTGTGGCCAGAACCCCCAATGCTTATATGTTGCAACAGTTTAGCAATCCTGCCAACCCCCAAATTCATGCTCGCACTACAGCTGAAGAAATTTGGAATGATACAGATGGTGAAGTTGATTTTCTCATTGCTGGAGTGGGAACTGGAGGGACAATTACAGGCGTTTCCGAAGTTATTAAACAACGCAAACCCAGCTTTCAAGCGATCGCAGTTGAACCAGTCAACAGTCCAGTATTAGCAGGTGGAAAAGCAGGACCACACAAAATTCAAGGTATTGGGCCTGGATTTATTCCCGCTATTTATCGTTCAGAACTTGTTGATGAAGTCATTCAAGTCACAGATGAACAGGCAATTTCCTACAGTCGTCGTTTAGCAAAAGAAGAAGGTTTGCTATCAGGAATTTCTGCTGGTGCTGCTTTATATGCAGCTTTGCAAATTGCCAAGCGTCCAGAAAATGAAGGCAAATTGATAGTGATGGTACAGCCTAGTTTTGGGGAACGCTACCTCAGCACTCCACTATTTAAAGATCCAGAAGAGAGTGAATGGTTGACACAAGTTTAATAGTAAGCATTCAGCCGTCAGCCGTCAGCTATGTACCTGAAATCTTGAAATACAAGAAATGAAAAGAAACAGATGCTCTCTAACATTCCTGAAATTAAAATTTCTGCATCCTTGTTATTGCTGCTATTGGCTGATTACTGATTACTGATAGCTGAATACTTACGTTTAATACTTTAGTCATTGCTCGCTTTTTTCACCAAAACCAGCAAACAAAGACAACTAGCAAGGAGTTTTAGAGGACTTAAAGCCTGACTTTTCCAAACAATTACAGCCCCTAAACCCATCAGTACGAAAGGAACAAGATAATTACCGTAACTGGTTAAAACCTCAGCAATTTTCTGCTGGTGGGTTAATTTATATGCTGCGTAACACCAAATAGCTAAAAGAATAAAAAATAAAGTGATTATTACTAAAAAGCCATCTAATCTAATGCTAGAAAATAAAGTTATATAAATGCTAATATTATCACTACCATTGGCAATAGTTATGAGTGTGATGGTGTAAATTTGGGGATTAAAAAAATTCTGAGTTTTTGATTTTGCAGATGGTGTAATTTCTGCTAAAACTTCAGGCAATGAATCTGTTTCTTGATTCACCAAACTACTTATACCAATAGCTAGAGGAACTAAACCTAATAAACCAATCAAGTTTGCAGGTAGAATCAAACCGCCCAATAAACCTGGTAAACTCAGAATGACGAGAATAGTAAAGCCTATATATTGACCAAGAACAATTTGCCAAGGGCGAAAGTCATCATTTATTTGAGCAAAAAACACTAATAAAATTACAAGGTCATCAATATTGGTTGCCCCAAACGCAACTACTCCGTTGATAATTGCAGTAAGAATACTGCTCATTTATTTATGCCCCGATTTTGCTAACAAATATTTTTATTAAAGAACTAGTTTGATTTTATCAGCATTTACTTTTCGGTGATTATTGTCTCACAATTAAACCATAAGTTTGATACTTTGAACCTATTTTTTGTGCCAGTTCCAGAACTAAAGGATGAAGCCAATCAATAATTTCAGTTGATTGTAGATATTGTTCCATCTGTTCATATTTGGAAAATTAATGGTATTTAGTATACCTGGATTTTGCGTATTTAGTCTAATAGTCAGAGAAAAGTGGATATTTTTAGATGCGATAGAAGCGTGAAAATTTGGTATGTTGATAAATTGTAATATGATAAAATTTTACCATGAGTAGTCTTATTACTGCTTTTACACAAGGCATGATTGCTTTTGCCGCCACTAATATTGACGATATTATTATTTTGCTACTATTTTTTTCACAAATAGATCATAATTTTCGCCGTAGACATATTTTTATTGGTCAATATCTTGGCTTTGCTGCCATTATTATCCTCAGCTTACCAGGATTCTTTGGTGGCTTGGTTATTAAGCGAGAATTTATTGGATTATTAGGAATATTGCCAATAGTCATGGGTGTTAAACAATTACTAAATCGGCAGGAAGAAAGTTCAGAAGTTCAAACTGTTAATACTGATTTTTTGTTACCATCACATCCTAACCCTATAGTTTCTTTCTTGCTGAGTATTCTTCACCCCAATACTTATAAAGTTGCTGCTGTGACAATTGCTAATGGTGGTGACAATATTAGTATTTACATTCCCCTATTTGCAGGTCAAGATTTTGCTAGTTTAGGGATAATTTTGGCTGTATTTTTGGGCATGGTAGGAGTTTGGTGTGGTATTGCTTATTTGTTAAGTCGTCAAGCTGCTATTGGTTATATTTTAAGTCGTTATGGTCAGGGTATAGTGCCGTTTGTTTTAATTGGTTTGGGGTTGTTTATTATGTATGAACGAGGTACTTTTGATTTATTACTTTTGAAGGAAAATTAAAACGCAGAGGTACACAGAGTTTGGCGCAGAGGTACGCGGAGGTAATTATGCTTGTGCTACTAATTTCCAACTCACCATTATTAAGATGCTATAAATAATGAATCTGAGGGGACGTTGGGGTGTGATTTGGCAAAGTTTAGCACCAATGAGAACTCCAGGAACAGAACCAAGCCAAATTGGGAATACTAAACTCCAATTGACAGTTCCTAATGTCAGGTGTCCCAGTGAGGTAAACATTAATAAAATTGCGGCTTGGGTAATGTCTGTACCCACTAATTTCCGGGCATCTAAACGGAAGAAGGCTATGAGAACTAAAGCAAACATAGAACCTGAAGAAACGCTGGTAATTCCTACACAAAAGCCTAAAACTGCACCAAGAATAACAGTTAGAAAACGTCCTTTATTGGTTTTGACATTTAATTTTGGTAGTGCAGGTAAATTGACTTTGGGAAAAAAGGTCATTAACAACAGTTGTATGAATGCTGTCAATGTGACTATTAAAATCATTATTCCCAATAAGCGTAGCAAAAGATTATCTATATTCTGTTCTCTACTGCTTCTGAGAAGGTGTAAAATTCCTACGCCCAGCAATGAACCGGAAACGCTACCTATTGCTAACCATTTGACTATTTCTAGGTCAAGGGTTTTTTGTTGCCAATGTTTGACTCCACCAACTACTTTCATTAATGTGGCGGCTACAACATCAGAACTGATGGCAACAGAAGGTGGTACGTGAAAGATAAAAATCAACATGGGAGTGATCAGAGATGCACCGCCTATTCCTGTTAAACCAACGATGATGCCAATTATAAAGCTGAAAACTGGTAGTAATAAGTAGTCCATATTCCTAGCTGGTAGTGGGTTTTAGGGGTTGAGTATGACTATAGACTTTGTGAGTATGGTGTCATAACTCCTGAAGAATGAGATTTTCTGCTTGGTGGAAATGCAGGCTGTGGTTTTTTTAACTTTCTACAAATTCCTAAAAGTCGATTGACTTACCGTATATTAATATTAATACTCCCAAAAGTCTAGTGTCAATATCAGTAAATTGATATCTGTTTGCGTAATTATTCTGTCTAGGAGGGAGAATAAAAGTATCAATAATCTAGACAAATACAAACTACAGTTATGTGAGATTCTATGGCTGGATAAAAAATATTAGATGGGTAATGGGTGAATATAATTTATGTTTAATATCATGTCTGGCTCATTTAATTACTTATAATTAATAAGTTATTTCCCATTCCTTATTTCTTGTCCAAACAGATATGAAGCTAGAACAAACGGAGATAATATATCAATTAGGTTTATGATTATGAATAAAGCCAAGATATTGAATAATAGACACAGATCACCAATTCTTTTTCTCAAAAACCTGCTGCTTTCCCATTGGCGTTCTTTATTATTGATGTTGATGGGTGTGTATTTACCGTTGCAGGTTGTGGAAATCCTGGCGGTAAAAGTTTGGCAAAATGAAGGTGGTTTTCCTTGGGATGTGCCAATTTTGATGGCTATTCATTCTACTGCTACTCCCCAACTAGATGTTTTTGCAGTAGTTCTGACTAAGTGGGGATCATTCTGGACTGCATTCCCTGTTTTGAGTGCGATCGCTCTAATTTTATTACGTAAACGCAGATTGAGAACTCTGGCTTATTTACTCACTACGGCTGTGGGAAATTTAATTATTAACCGCACTGCTAAAGAATTCATGCACCGAGTGCGTCCTCAATTGTGGCTATCAAAAGCACCTGAATTTGATTATGCTTTTCCTAGTGGTCATGCAATGACAAGTATGACTTTGGTAGCTATTTTAGTGATTTTAACTTGGCATCGTCCCTGGCGCTGGTTGGTTGTGACTTGTGGTAGTTTATACCTCTTGGCAATTGCTTGGACACGCCTATATTTAGGAGTTCATTTTCCCAGTGATATTCTTGCCGGTTGGATGGTTGCGTTAGCTTGGGCTATTGGTGTCAGTCTTATTCTCAAACCTAATTTGCATAGAGGGAACAGGGAACAGGGAATAGGGAATAGGGAATAAGTAAGGAATACAGACATTTTTGTTTTCAATCAATATGTACAATTAATTTTGCTTGGGTACTGATAATTTTGGAACTCAACAAACAAAGCCCACGAATGTGGGCTGATTAGCTGACTGCTGAATGTTATATTAGATTTCCATGTTTAATAGAACTTACGCAAAAGAACGAAAAAATAAGGTTTTCGGAGGATAGGTTCATCAAAAGAAAAAACCCCTACACCCTACACCCTACCCTGATGATAAATTTTGTGCGTAAGTCCTGTTTAAGTGTGATGTTTACAACCACCTTCACCATGATGATGGTGTTCGTGATTATTTCCATGAGCGCAACCTTGTAAATCTTGCTGCATTAGGTTTTCACTCATTTCTTTAAAAGAGTCATCTACGGGTTTTAAGCCGATCCAAGCATCAATTTTTTCGGTATCAAAGCCTATTTCCCGTTTATCCCCTACTTCTAGTAAAGGACGACGAATTAATAGGGGATCTCTGAGCATCATTACTAAAGCGGTGTCAGCGTCGATGTTTTCAGGGTTCACTTCTCCAGATTTGATCCTGGGTGCGGCTTTGTTGAACCATTCGATGACGGGGCGATCGCCAAAAAATGATTTTAATCTTTCTACAGTCCAAGGTTCTGTTAATAGGCTATATGCTACTACTTGATGGCCTGCGGCTGTTAGTAATACTTTTTGTCTGGTATTGTTTTTACAGCCTGGTTTTTCATAGAAAATTACTCTGGCCATTGCTATTTCTCCTATAACTTTCTGGTTTGATTTCTGGATGGCAAATAATTAAACACAGATAAACACAGATGAACGCAGATGAAAGATGATGGACTTTATTTATAGGTAAATATTCTGGATTTTTTTACCTATTTCTACCTATTAATCACGATAATCTGTTATTTATGTTTTTGCCACTACTTTTAAAATTTTTTAGCAATATGATTAATTACATCAAATTCAAATCTGTATTTTGGGTCAGTTTCTCCATAAATATTAAATGTAACTGTTGGTTCTTTACTAATTGACTGCACATGATGTATTGTCTCCGGGGTAAAACTAATTAAGTCTCCGGGATATAAATCCAGTTCTCCTACTTTCTCAATTTGATCAGGATGTTCTGGTGTAGGATTTCTTCGCCAAAATGTATTTTTTTCCTGGCCTTTTAATATGGCAACTATTCCCCATGTTCCATGATTATGAATATTAGAAGTTGTCCCTGGTGCAAATGTGACTGTTTGCACAGTTAAGGGAAATCCTAATTCATCGTATAATAATAAAACTGATGTTCCGGTTTTTGGATCGGGTTGTAAAAATTGACTTTGTATCCAATAGGAATTGACAATTAATCGCCTAACTAAGATTCTCAGTTCTGGGAGACTTGTTGATTCATCCTCAACATGATTAAGGACATCTTCAACCTCGGTCAGAAACCGATATAGGCGATAATTATCACGTAATAAATCCCATTCTCTCGCTGATTTACAGACTTGATGCTGTCCATCTCCACCGACAAACCAATCCTTACCTTGCATAATTTCTACAGCGTAAATTTTGAATAGTTAGGTAAATAAAGGATAGGAGGATTGGTTTGAGGGTTTTTAGTTACAGGAGTTGAGGGAGTTTCAGGCAATCCGGGGAAGAGAATATTATTATTAGTGGATATTGACAAAGTGTAACCAGAAATTCGGGTAGAAAACCAATTGTTCATGATGATTAATTCGGTGATTAGGTAATAAAGAATAGTTTTTACGAATTACGAATTACGAATTACGAATTATTCGTCTTCTTCTGGTGGACGGGTTAAAATATCTAGAAGAATACCAGCACCAAAATCATTTTTGTTATCAATACCTTTAATTCTGGTACTGATTTCTTTAGCTTGTTCTATTTTTCCTAGTTTAGCTAACACTAAACCAGAAGCAGCATAAGCATTTAAGAACAATCTGATTTGGGTTTCTTGTTGTCGTTGAACTAAGATAGGTTTTAGTTCTTCCCACTTATCGGGTAATTTCTCGACTGCTCTAATTTTAGCAATTATTTTCTCTGCTGTTGTCAGTGCTAAACAATAATTATTTTTGTAATAAAAATATCTATAAGCCGCAACTAAAATATCTGTGTTATCTCCGGTTTTAGCTAAAGCTTGCTGCATATATTTTTCTGAAACTTCTGAATTTTCCCAGGTTTGTGCAGCTAATATTAATAATTCCTTGACATCATCGGATACGTCAAACCAGGAGAGTTTGTTTTGGTTAGTTTGCATAATCTTGAAACATGATAAATTGTCTGCATCAGGATTTACAAGATTTAAATATTTTCAGAATTTTGATTTTGTCAGAATCAGGATGTCCAGGATTTAAGGATTTACAGGATGTGATTGGATGATGTTTTAATAATTGTGAATGATGTATGAGAAGGTAAGAGGTAACAGATGCATAATTACCAATTACCAATTACCTATTACCAAATTAAAATGCGTTGAGGATGTAAACCAAAGTGAAGAGAACAATCCAAATGATATCAACAAAGTGCCAGTAAATTTCTGCCATTTCTATGCCAGTGTGTTTAGTAGCAGAATAATGACCACGACGGAAAGAACGCCATAACACACCCAAAATTAATAACAGTCCCACAAATACGTGCAACCCGTGGAAACCTGTCATTAAATAAAAGCAATTAGCGAAAAGATTGGTGGTTAATCCATAACCCAAATTCATGTATTCATAAACCTGGCCTGCTAAAAATACAGCACCCATAACTGCGGTAATAAAATACCAAAACCGCATCCAACCCACACTATTTCTTTTAATTGCCATATCACCAAAGTGAATGACAAAACTACTAGAAACAAGAATGATAGTGTTAATTGTGGGTACAAATAATTCTACCTCAGTTCCTTCTGGTGGCCAAACTGCAGTAGTACCTTTAAAAAACAAATAAGTGGCAAAAAATCCGCCAAACATCAAAGATTCAGAAACCAGAAAAGTCAACAGTCCCCAAACTCTTAAATCTGGATGATGTTCGTGTCCATCTTCGTGATGTTCACCTGTTGTAATTGCAGTCATTTCATTTACCTAATAAATTATTATTTCTCTTCCACAATCTCCGTCAGGAGAACCCGCAGGATAAGCGCAAAGGTAGAAAAAATAATCCTCAAAAACACTCCGCGTACCTCTGCGCTAACCTCCGCGTACCTCTGCGTTTTAAACAGCCTCAGTCACTGACGAAGATTGATCATGAATTTGACCATAGTCATAAGGACCATGAGTGACAACAGGTAAAACGTCCCAGTTTTCAATCATTGGAGGAGAACTAGTAGTCCATTCCAAAGTTAAACTTTCCCAAGGATTATCACCTGCAAATTCACCTTTTTTCCAGCTAGTAATAGCGTTCCAAGCAAAGGGAATTACAGAAATACCCAAAATGAATGCGCCAATGGTACAAAGCTGATTTAAGCTAATAAATTGGGGGTCATACATAGCAACTCGGCGAGGCATTCCTTGTAAACCCAATTCATGCATGGGTAGGAATGTTAAGTTAGTACCAATTAAAGTCAGGGCAAAGTGAACTCTTCCCCAGGTTTCGTTCATCATTCTGCCGGTCATTTTGGGGAACCAATGATAGATACCTGCGTAAATACCAA
Organism: Sphaerospermopsis aphanizomenoides BCCUSP55; assembly: GCF_001586785.1. Lineage (GTDB taxonomy): Bacteria > Cyanobacteriota > Cyanobacteriia > Cyanobacteriales > Nostocaceae > Sphaerospermopsis_A > Sphaerospermopsis_A aphanizomenoides_A. Next base: position 54,947 of record NZ_LUFH02000004.1, on the reverse strand, counting down.
AGACGGAACCACCAAATAAAACGTAGTGGAAATGTGCGACTACATAATATGTGTCGTGGACATGAACATCAAAGGGTGCTGTTCCCATTGTTACGCCGCTTAAACCACCCATGACGAACATGGATAATAAGCCAATGGCAAATAACATGGCTGTGGTAAAACGGATTTTTCCACCCCAAAGGGTTGCAACCCAACCGAAGATTTTTACACCTGTGGGAACGGCTACTATTAATGTAGAAATGGTGAAAAACATCCGCATCCAACCGGGTGTACCACTGGTGAACATATGGTGTACCCAGACAAATAAACCAACGACGCAGATAGCGACACTGGAATAGGCGATCGCTTTATATCCAAAAATTGGTTTGCGTGCATGGGTGGGAATTACTTCTGACATGATCCCAAAAATTGGCAGAATCATTAAATAAACCGCCGGATGGGAATAAAACCAGAATAAATGTTGGTAAATAACGACGTTACCACCAGCATCTGGTTTGAAGAAGGAAGTGCCAAAGTTAATGTCAAATAACAGCAGAATTAAACCTGCTGCTAATACTGGTGTAGATAAAAGTGCGAGGATAGAAGTTGCTAAAATTGCCCAGCAAAATAAAGGAACTTGATCCCATTTCATACTGGGAACTTTCATCATCAAAATGGTGATGACAAAGTTTAATGAACCTAAAATTGAAGAAGTTCCTACCAACACAATCGCCAAAATCCACATCGTTTGCGCGGTGTTGGCAGTGATTAAACTTAAAGGTGGGTAAGCTGTCCAACCTGATTGAGAACCACCAAATATGAAACTACCTAATAATAGTAAACCTGCGGGTGGGTTTAACCAAAAGGCAATGGCATTTAATTTCGGGAACGCCATATCTCTAGCACCTACCATTAGGGGTACTAGATAATTACCAAATCCCCCAATTGCACTGGGAACAATCCATAAAAATATCATGATTGTTCCATGATTGGTCATGAAAGCGTTGTACAGATTTGGATCAATAAAATCTGCTTCTGGTGTGGCTAATTCGGTGCGGATAGCAATGGCCATCAACCCACCAATCAAATAAAATACAAACGCCGTCACCAAATATTGAATGCCAATAACTTTGTGGTCAATATTAAAGGTGAAATAGTCCTTCAGTTTCCAAGGTGCGAGACGTTGAGTATGAGCAACTACCACAGTTTTTTGTTGACTCTCTTCTGGTGGTGGATCTTGAGGAAATTCTATGTGTGTCATTCGATGTTGGATTTTAGATTTTAGATTCGGGATTGGGAATTTGGGATTTTCATTTATCAGTGGAAAAAGGCAAAAGTTTAATTTACCTATTCTCTATTCCCTATTCCCGATAACTAATGACGCAATATTTTCTTTACTCACTCCCATATCCTGAATGTATGGAGCAAGAAATTCAGAAGTAGATAAATTAGCAGGATTTACAGCCACAACTTGAGGTTGTCCTTGCTGTTGTGCAATCTGATTTTCTGTTATCCAAGCTTCAAAATCTTCTTGAGTGTGGACAACAACCTGCGATCGCATTGCACCATGATAACCACCACATAATTCCGCACAAACTACCGGATATGTACCTGGTTTTGTAGCCACAAAACGCAATTCAGTAGCGATACCAGGAAGCGCATCTTGTTTGAGTCGAAATTGGGGAACCCAGAAGGAATGAATGACATCATCTGCTGATAAATTCAACTGCACATCAGCACCAACTGGAACGTGCAGTTCTCCCGCAGCAATACCAGTTTCTGGATAGTTAAATAACCATGCAAATTGAATCCCTTTGACATCAACTACCAAATCTGCTGGTTTACCTTGAGTTTGGGGACTTCCACCAATACCAATATTGGGAGCAGTTAAAGATTGAGAACCATCATTCATACTAGCAGCCATCGCTGTACCGGAAACATGAGCGACATGGCCATGAGGATGACTACCTGGTTCTAAACCTCCCATTTGGTTATAAATATTGACGCTGTAAATACCCAAACCAACCACAATTACAGTGGGTACTGCTGTCCAAAAAATTTCTAAGGCTAAGTTACCTTCTATCGGTGTACCATCACTATTGTCACCGGGGCGACGACGATAGATAAACAAGAAAATTAAAATCGTTCCTTCTACTACTAAAAAAAGAGCGATCGCAATGGTAAACATGATATTAAAAAATCCGTCTACCAAAGGCGCTTGTTGCGATGCTTGTACTGGAAGTAGATGATGATTTTGACCAATCCAAATACTAATCGGGGAAATTATCATCCCCGCTAACAGCGTCCACAACGACACAGGAACTTTTTGCATACTACCTACTTTTTCTTAGTTATCAGTTACCAGTGATCAATAAGGTACAGGATCTAAATTCAACGCTGGACAAAAAGCCAGTTTTACTCCTGACTCCTGACTCCTGAACTCTGCTGTATTGTTCACTGATTTAGGAGATTGCATCCTGTTGTTGATATTTATCCCTAGCCAAAAATATCAAAAAATTTATTCATGGCTACTAGGTCTAACAATTTCAGCGGTGTTTTTGATTTCCACTTATTCAAGTTCTAACTTGTACATCACCAAAAATGGGGTAAACTTCCAGATTTTTTCATAACCTTTTTTCTGAAAATACTAATATTCCCGATTTTCTAAATAAATCAGGAATATGGTGGCATGATTGTGTTTAAAAATAACAATTGACGATTTATATTTTTGTTTACTATGAACTTTTACTTACTGATATTAAAAATAAAGTATTCCCCTCTAATCACTTCTTTCGTGTATTTACGGAATTAAACAATGTCGCTAATTCCCACAAGTATTAGTTGTCTAATGTTGTATGAGAATAACAGTTCTTGGGACAAATTCTCGAACAAGCTTCACAACCAATACAGTTTTCTGGATGTGCAACTGTCATGACTTTGCGTTCAATTTCTTCATCATCTTCATCTTCTACGAATTCACCTTCTTCATTCAATGCCATCAAGCCTAATACATTGTGACCACATACTTTAATACATCTGCCACAACCGATACATTTATCTTTGTCAATTTCTTGGGCAAATTTAGGTGTCCAAGTCTTACCGCCAAATGTTACGCCTGTCAATGTCGCCATGAATCTATCCTCAGCAATTTCGCTTATAAATTAGTTGGTGATTTAATCTTAATACTAGCCTAAGATTTGAATATTTTGATGACAAAAATTAACTTTTTTATCAAGTTTTGCTGACTTGCTAAATAATATCAATTGATAGGAATTTATCCAAAAGGATAACTGCTAATTATTATTAATAAATAGAATGGCTACACATCTTGCTATCCGGCTATATCTAAAGAATTAGATTGTTAATCAATTAAGCCAAGCAATAATTTATGTTTTGATATTATGTCGCAAATATAATCTGGAAAATATGAAGTGAAAATATCATACAACCGTATTTACAGATACAACATAAGTTTTAGTTACTTTATATGCAAACATCTATACAAATGCAATGAGAATAAAAGTTATATTTTTGCATTAACTAAGTTGATGCCAAAGAGTTTATTTATGATCAAAAATGTAATTTTTATAACCAGGCACAAATTTATATTAACTGTCAAGAAAATCAAAATACTAAATTAAAACAATTTGACCTTGGTGAAATGTTATCTGAAAACACTTTCAGTGAGGATTTCCAGTCAACAAACAACACAAATATTAAGAAATCTCCCTAAGCTCATTCTGAACAAACTTAGCGAAATCTTTATGAAATGTATAGTTAATAAAGAAGCAATGAAGCCCTAATTTCCAGGATCTAAAATCAGTGACAGAAAATACAACAGAATCGAGAAATCAGCAGTCAGTAAAGCAGGATACTCCCACGCAGAAGTAAGGAGAAAATAACTAATTATATAGCTGTAGACAAGGCGATTAGGACATTCTCAAAAGCTAAAAACTAGTGATAGATAACAAGGGTTTTACTTTTGCCTTTTGCCTCTTGCCTTCCGCTATCACTGACAACTGATGATAACTGATCACTGGTAACTGATAACTGATAACTGATAAGTGAGGCGAGAAAAACTTTTCTTGTCATGGAGATAATTTGGTAGCAAGTTATGAATCAAGAGGAGACATCGAGGGGAGACTTGAGCCAAACATCTCAGCAATTAGACTAGGAAGAAGCCTTATGCCTTATACTATTCCTAACAAAAATTGCTCTGGATGTGATAACTGCCGCCCCCAATGTCCTACGGGTGCAATCAAAATCGAAAATAATGAATATTGGATTGATCCTTGTCTGTGTAACAATTGTGAGGGTTATTATCCAGAACCACAATGTGTAATTGCTTGTCCAAAAAACGCTCCTATCCCTTGGCAAGCGAAAAAAGGCAGATGCAAAGTTGAAGCGCGAGAACCTACCAGTCCTGATTTGTTTTCCAATGGCAAGAATACCCCATTTGCTTCGGCAATAGTTATTTGGGAAGCTTGCAATCTACTAGCGCAACGTAAATCATTAAATTGGGAGACAGATGCAGGAGGTAATTTACATTATAGCCGACAAGTTAATCAAGGTCGGGGGGCAATTTCTTTTCACATCCAAGACCCATTTCAAGTTAACAATCTGGCTCAAGATTTACAAGCTGTCGAAAATCTCGATATTCGATCTGCTGGTATTCATCTGATTTTTGCTGCCCATGCTACAACTTTAGAGCAACCTTGGGAACAGGAGTTTGTCATTGATGAACGCCAAATTGAAAAATACTTGGGGTTAGAAAAACGCAAAGACCTAAATAAAGTTGCCAAGCTATGTTTAATTAAGAACATCGTTCAGCAAGCTTGCTCTTTGATTGTTTCTATTGACTGGCTGCCACGGGGTAAAGTTCCCGGATTTTCTGCCACAAATAGTCGCCTATGGCATTTAATAGATATTAAGCACCATTTTCAAGAAGATGAATTAGGGTGCAAATATCTGATTGGCCTAACATTTAAAATTAAAGCTGGCATCTGGGCGCAACATTTCTTAAATAAACAAGGCTGTAAAGAACGTACCGGATTCTATCAATATGGTAGTCTACCCAAAACGTTATTAACTACAGTTATGAGTCTTTGGCAGCAACATGAAGGTGCTGTTAGACTAATGTTATGGTTGTTATTTAAAACCAAAATGGGTAGAGAACAACGCATTACCGTTCCTACTTTACTGCGTGTTGCTTATGGTGAGGAAAAAATGAACCTCGCTTCCAGATTAAGAGATGAACGTAAGCGCCTATTACGAACATTTGAAAACGATTTGGAAGTTCTCAATCACTATGGCATCAAACCTGTTTTTGACCCAATTACCTACCCACCAGAAATTCAACCTTTGTGGGCGAAATTAGTTGATATTCCTGAAGATCCAGATGAGGCGTTGGAATTTTGGATTAATGATGGTGGTGGTGATCATCGTCTGACAGATAGTGGACCCCGTGGTAAGTGGAATTTACTGATGAATGCCAGGATTTTATCCTTTGAACTGCCTCTAGAATGGCAACAGCAAAATTCAGTAGTAGAGAAGAAAAAACGCCGTACCATTATTACAAATAAACGAATTCTCAAACCCACAGATGATTTATTAGCTGAACAAGTTCTGCAAGCACGTAAAAACCTGAATATTTCTCAAAGAGAACTAGCAAAACTCACGGGTAAAAGCCAAAGTTGGATTCGTGATGTCGAAAATGGTCGTCTCAAACCCAAAATAGAAGACCAGGCATTATTGCGGAAAGTTCTAAATATACTTTAATGGGTAATGGGTAATGGGTAATTGGTAATTGGTAATGGGTAATGGGTAATTGGTAATTGGTAATTGGTAATTGGTAATTGGTAATTGGTAATTGGTAATTGGTAAATTTTCTCCCCTCAACCCTACACCCTACACCCCTACACCCTACACCCCTAAACCCTGATACAAAGTATTTCGTTGCTGGTAAGGTCTGTTAAGGGAAGCGATCGCACTTTGTAGAGTTTCGACTTCCATGCACGTACCACCGATCGCTCCTGCCATTGTGGTAATGTGTTCTTCCATCAATGTGCCACCAATATCATTACAACCCCAAGTTAAAGCTTCTGTCGCACCCGCAAGACCCAATTTTACCCAACTGGGTTGATGGTTAGGTATGTAGTTTCCTAAGAATATCCGCGCTACCGCAGTTAATAAAAGCGCATCTGCTAACACTGGTTGATCTCTTCCTACCCGACGACGTAAAGATTTAGGCGCTTCTTGACCAACGAAGGGTAAGATGATAAATTCTGTTATTCTGGCTGGATATCCTTTTTCTAAGGCTGTTTGTTGGAGCGATCGCAATTTTTCTAAATGTGCAGTTTGCTGTTCTGGAGTTTCAATATGCCCAGATAACATTGTACTGGTGGTGGGTACACCTAGTTTGTGAGCCGTACTGACAATTTCTAACCAAGTTTCAGTATCAATTTTTTCGGGACACAATACCCTTCTGACTTCATCATCTAACACCTCGGCTGCTGTTCCCGGCATCGAACCCACACCTGCATCCCGCAAAGCTGCTATCACTTCAGTGTAGGAAATTCCGTCAAGTCTGGCAATAAATTGCACTTCCTGGGGAGAAAAAGCGTGTAAATGTAGCTGAGGAAACTCCTGTTTAATGGTTTCTACTAACTTTATGTAATAGGGTAAGGATTTACCGTTGATTTGCGCTTGTGGGTTTAATCCCCCTTGCATACAGATTTCTGTTGCACCTCTATGCACTGCATCTGTAGATTTTTCCAAAATTTGCGCCCAATCTAACCAGTAAGCATCCGTATCACCATCATCTCGTCTGAATGCACAAAAACTACAGTGCTGCTCACAAATGTTAGTAAAATTAATATTACGGTTTATTACGTAAGTTACGGTCTCACCAGCTTGTCTTTGTCGCAGTTGGTCAGCTGTAGCCCGAATAGCATTTACAGCTTGGGGGTCAGTTTGTTTTAATAAAACTACTGCCTCAGATGGTGATATATTAGACCCTAGCAAGGAACGATCAAGAATAGTATCCAAAGTTATATTAGTCACAGTCTATCAAATTTTTATTACCGTATGAATAAATTAAAAACCAATGCACCATTATTAATCATTTTATCAGGTGTGATTTTCTCTTTATATTTACTGTCACAAGTTCCAGATGATCTTTACTTTAGTGGTGATGGTGGACTCAAGGCATTGTTAGCTCAACAACTAAGTTCTGGCAATCTACACTTTGATTTAAATCTACAAGTACCGCCATGGGTAAAGACGATCTGGAATAGTGGATTATACCCTTTTGAGCCACCGTTTAGCTACAAAATTAATAACCTCTATTATATCACATTTCCGTTTACATTTCCCCTGGTTACGTCTCCATTTTATGGCATTTTTGGGTATAGAGGTTTTTATGTAGTTCCTTTAATTTCTACATGGCTAATTTGGTTAAGTTTTTATCGTTTATGTCAGTCTTTTAAAATCAATCAGTTAATCACCTCCATAGGTTTGATTACCCTAATTTTTGCTTCACCACTGACTATGTATAGTGCCATGTATTGGGAACATACACTGGCAGTATGTTTAGCCTTTACTGGTTTGGTGGTGATCTTCTCCAAGCAAGAAAATGACTTGAATAACAAAGAAGCTATTCTCAGTGGTATATTGATTGGTTTAGCCGTGTGGTTTAGACCAGAATTTCTAGCTTTAGTAGCTATTTTAATCATATTAATAATGGCCTCATATCTAACTAAATTAGATTTATTTACTATCATCAACAATAAACAAATAATATTTTCAGTGAGTTTAATAATTACAGTATTGTGTTTCTTCGCCTTGAATAAAATGATTTATAATCATCCCTTGGGCGCTCATGCATTCCAAGTTGTAGAAAATTTTTCTCTGTCTGAAAGATTATTAAAATCCTGGAAGTTTTTCAATGAACTCAAAGATAACTTATTAAAACATTTTCCAGTTATATACTTTGCCTTGGCGATTTGTGTAATTTCCATATTCAGAATAAATTTTAGAATCAACCCTGTTGCGATCCAAATCTTACTAATATCAATTTTATTTTTGTTGATAGTACCTATACTTATTCCTAGTGATGGTGGTAAACAGTGGGGTCCGCGGTTTTTATTAATTCTCATCCCATTAGTTAATATCATCGCCATATCGGGTTTAGATAAAACTTGGGAAATTAAGCAGTTTGGGATTAGATATATTAGCATGGCAATTTTAGCGGTGCTGTTTGTATGGGGATTTAATCTTAATATAATTGCAGGTACAAAAACTGCTTATCAAAAAGATAAACAAGAAAATGTAGAAGTTCTTGATTTTTTAAGGAAAGATAGCAATAAAATTGTAGCGGTAGCTAATCAGTATGTAGGTCAAAGTTTTGAAGCAACTTTCAATCAAAAAATATTTTTTCTGACCAAGAAACCTAATGATGTTAGTAAATTAGGATTGGCATTGCATGAACAAGGATATACAAAATTTCTGTATATATGTCCTGTATATGACAAATGCTTTGCATCTCCCCAAATACCTAATAAATTAAGAATATTTGCCAGCCCGAAAAAATTAACTATTCAGCTAAAAAACATCAAGGAAAATAAAAGATACAGAATAGAAGAAGCGACTATTGTTCAAGAATAAAACACAATCATATTCAACCTGATGAATAATAATGAAAACTAACTTAGCAAGTAATAACCTCAAACAACAGCTTTCCCTAGAAAAATTAGCATTGATAACAATAGCTATAGGAGTCATCCTCAGAATTATCAATCTCGGTACTAGAGAATTTTGGTATGACGAAGTTTTATCATTACTACTGTCTACCAGTAAAAATGGTATTTACAAAACTCCTGGAGATGTGCCGGTAGTATTGGCAGAATATACATCCTTATTAAGCTTACCCAAAGAAGCAAGTTTAGGGGATTTTTTCCAAACTATCATCGTGTTAATTAAAAGTCTTTTGGGTGGAGAACCTCATCCACCAATATTCTTTTTGAGTCAGCATTTTTGGTTACGTCTTTTTGGTAATAGCGAAGCAGGAACAAGGAGTTTAAACACCTTATTTAGCATTGCGGCTATGGGTGGTGCTTATGGTTTAGGTAAGTTATTTTTAGGACATCGTGGAGGACTATTATTTACAGCATTGGTGGCAGTTAGCCCATTTTATTTATTTCATTCTCTGAATGTACGAATGTATGCACCCCTGGTTTTGTGGGCAATTTTGAGTACATGGGCGCTACTATATATTATTGAACAAAAAAATTCCGACATTAGCCAAAGTCGTCGCAGTCAGTTGTTATGGAATGGACTTTTAATTATTTCTATTACTGCCGGTTTGATGACTTTTTATTTATATGCCTATTGGCTAATAGTTTTAGGAGTATTGGTACTTTATTTAGATAGAAGAAATTGGTTTCAACATGGCTTACGCTTAGGTACTGGCGTTTTATTAACCATGCCTTGGGTATTGTGGGGTACAATTAAACAACTGCGGAATGCTGACTTAGACCGTTTTGGTAAAGCCAAGTCTACATTACCTCCTTTTTTAAGACATTTACAGGATTTTACCAATACTTTGGGTACTGACATATTAATAGGAGACTGGGCAACTAGTTTAGATCCCATTGTCGTTACTTTAGCTGGTTGTTTAGTAATTTTGGCATTTTTAGGTTTTAGTATTCATTTGTGGAAACAAAATGAACATAAAAATTTAATTACTGTTTTAATATTAGGAATTTTACCTATATCACTAGCATTAATAGTAGACATTGCCACGAAAAAGTTTACCTTGGGTTTTGGCTTTGGCAGAACAATGATTATTATTCTCCCAGGCTGTTTATTATTAATAAGTTTGTGGTTAGAAAAAGCTGTTGCTAAAGAATGGCGTACCCTTGTAGCTGCTGGTATATTACTGATATATCTAACTATTAGTATCGGAGATTTTAGTCTCCGAAATCGTGTGGTTTTTCGATCAGTTGCAGAATTGATGGCTAAAGATGGAAATCAACCAACTTTAATTGCTATGAACTCTAAAGCTTGGGGTCATGTTATGCGTGTGGCTTATTATATTCCTAGTTCTTACCCTGTGATGCTTCTATCCCAAAAACCTTCAGAACTAGCAAATTCTTTAGAAAAGGTTCTCAAGGAAGAACCAGGTAGATATTCCCGAATTGTTTGGCTAAATAGTGCTAATCCTTTGTGGTCACGGTTGAAAACAGAAGCGGAAGTAAAGCAGCAAGAAGAGAAAATTCAACAAGTTTTGTCTTCTGGGTTTAAATTACAAGAAACTCAAAATCTTTCCGGGACAATGACCCTTGATAATTTTACGGCTAATCTTTACACACCCTGACCGGGAAATTAAATTGACAATTAGTGATTAAATGTAAAGTTACGATGAATTAAATGAAAATACTGACACCAAAAACTTTTTCAACACTTAACATTAAAACTACACAATTGCCAAGAGAATAAAATAAACATAGGAAACAGTAAAAAAAGTATATAGTATATCAAGATACCGCGCCATTAAAAGTAAAATTTTACACCTAGATACTGAAATTTTAATTTATGGATTTCCATTCCTCAAATTCCTTATTAGCAGTTCCCACTGGGGCATTAAAGATTTCTGAACATCCATCAGCAGATGAGTTTGGAGACAAGCCCATTCTTCTGTCTCTAGTGATTCCTACTTATAAAGAACGTGACAATATTGAGAAGATCGTCAATATCCTCAGTGGGTTACTGGATGAGGCTATTCCTGGTAATTATGAACTCATTGTAGTGGATGATGATAGTCCAGACTTGACTTGGCAAGTAGCACAATCTTTGATACCAGATTATCCTCAGTTGCGGGTAATGCGTCGTCAAGAGGAACGGGGACTTTCTTCAGCAGTGATTCGCGGTTGGCAAGCTGCCACAGGGCGGATTTTAGGTGTAATTGACGGAGATTTGCAGCACCCTCCAGAGGTATTGTTCCAACTGTTGCAGAAGATAGAACAGGGGGCAGATTTGGCTTTGGCCAGTCGTCACGTAGATGGTGGTGGTGTCAGTAGCTGGAGTGTGATTAGGCGCTTTTTGTCTCGTGGAGCGCAGGTCTTAGGGTTAATTATTTTACCAGGTGTACTAGGAAGAGTTACTGACCCGATGAGTGGTTATTTTATGGTGCGACGGAGTGCGATCGCAGGTGCAACCATGAATCCTGTAGGGTATAAAATTCTCCTGGAGGTAATCGGTCGTGGACAAGTGAGGGAAATCGCGGAAGCTGGTTATGTATTCCGTGAACGCACAGAAGGCGAAAGCAAGGTCACGTGGAAGCAATATGTAGAGTACATTCAACACTTAATCCGCTTACGGGTATCTACTGGACGGTTAGGAAAAATTAGCCGGAAGATTGATTTTCCCATTGGTAAATTTATCCGCTTTGGTTTGGTAGGACTAAGTGGGGTATTTGTAGATATGGCGGTACTGTATTTACTCAGTGATGATTCTACTTTAGGTTGGAATTTAACTCGCAGTAAAATCATTGCTGGTGAAGTTGCCATTTTCAATAATTTCCTGTGGAATGATGCTTGGACATTTGCAGATGTGTCTATGCAGCAAAAAGGATGGAGACAACGCATTAAAAGATTTCTCAAGTTTAATGTGGTTTGTTTAGCAGGGTTGGTAATTAATGTCTTGGTTTTGAATATTGTTTATAATTTCTTGATTCGTAATCAGTATATTGCTAACCTGATTGCGATCGCAGTTGCCACAATTTGGAATTTCTGGGTTAACCTGAAACTCAGTTGGCGGGTAACTGATGTGAAATAATCAGATTGGATGCAATCAAAAACCTGAGTTCAATTATTGATATTAGGTCTTTTTTTCTGATTAAATAATCCTGACATACTCATACCTGTCACCAGCAAACCAATCAGTCCAATGCCGTTCAAAATGGGGTAAATTGCCTGTAAATGGAAAATTTCCCCTGTATGAATTTTCAACATTAATCTAGATGAAAGTCCAATATTTATCGGCCATTCTTGGGCAACAGTTGCTAACATTCCCGTTAAGACTGTTAATAGAAGTGGTAAACAAATAATAATACCAATGATGCGGTGATACTTGCGGAATGCTTTTTTCATACTCATCCTCCAGAATAATTATTTAGTGTTACTGAATTTATGAGATGGCGTAAACACGAAACATCAAGCAATAATCCCCTAAACACCACTTGATAGCATAAAATAAACAAAGTAAAGAACTAGTAAAGAACCCTGACAGCTGAGAGAAATCGGTTTTATATTCACTCAAAAACTGGTAACTTCACCCGAAAACAACTACCCACACCAAGTTGACTCTTCACAGAAATTTCCCCACCATGAGCATGAGTAATAGCTTGAGCAATAGCTAAACCCAAACCAGAACCACCATGACGACGAGAACGAGCTTTGTCAGCACGCCAAAAGCGATTAAATACTAAAGGTAAATGTTCACTAGCAATACCAATACCAGTATCTGCCACTTCAATCATCACAAAATTATCCGATTTCATAATTTTTACCTTTACTAAACCACCTCCTGGGGTATATTGCAGGGCATTTTCTAGCAAATTTACGAATAGTCGCTGTATTTGATTTGCATTTCCCTTCACCCATACTTCATCAGTTTGAGGATTTTGGATTTTCCTTATATCTGAATTTAGTTGATAGACATGAGGGAAAAATTTGTTGTTTGGTTCGGAAAGCTGGAAACCATTTTGAGCTTTAGTAAAATCAGACTCCAGAGAAATTTCTAGGGTAATTTTATTTTCCTGTGCTTGCGGTTGTAAACTAGCTATTAAATCCCATAAAATTTCATCTATAGGTATAGGAATTGCAATTGTTGGCAAATTAACATCAGCAGAATCGTTTCTTGCTAATAACAGTAAATCTTCCACCAAGTGCGTCATTTGTCGCGTTGCACCTTCTATAATGGCAATTTTTTTGCTATCACTGGGATGGCGTTCTGGATGACTTTGCATCACTTCTACAGTTGTTTTAATCGCCGTCAGAGGACTGCGTAATTCATGGGACGCATCCGCAGTAAATTGTTGTAACTTCTGGAAACTCTGCTCAATAGGTTGCAAGGCTTTACTCGTCAACCACCAGCCTGTACCACCAATTAAAACCATTCCCAAAACACCGCCAAAACCTAAACCTATCAATAGTCTATTTAGTTCTTTTTGTACTTCTGTTGTCGATGCACTCACACGCACATAACCTAAAACTTGGCGATTTTTTTCGGAAAAATAAACTGGAATAGTTAATGTACGGATCTGATTTTTATGCCATGATTGAAAACTAGTCACAAATGGTACCTGCGGAAATTGTTTTCCCGCTTTTCCTAATAATTGCTTTTTGTGATCAAACCATTCTACACTTTGATTATATAGCCGCAAATCTTGCCAAGGAATATCTAAATCTCCATCATGATCCAAAATTCTGGGCATTTTCCGATGTACCGCTGTCCTATCTGCTTGAATAGACGATAAATTATGAGCCGCAGCATCTGCTAAAGTCAATAGCTGATGATCTAATTGTTGATACAAACTGTAAGCGAAAAAATGATAAACTCCCATTGATGATAGTCCCATCACTACTATCATCGCCAACAAATAAGATAACAATAGCCGCGAACTGGTAGCACGAAATTGGGAGTTAGATAAAATATTTCTCCACCGCCAAGGTACAATATATTTTCTGGATAAAAATCTGGTTTTGGTTCTAAAAGTTTTGGTTAAGCCGATACCCAAGCCCATAAACAGTTTCGATAAAATCATGTTTTGCTCCTGCGGCTTTGAGTTTTTGACGTATTCCCCGAATATGCACTTTGACTGTATCTTGTCCTGGTGTGTCAATAGATGACCACAGGTGGTCAAGTATTTGCTGACGACTGAGGACGTGACCATGATGACGAAGAAATAATTCTAATAATTGATATTCTTTTGGTGTTAATAATAATAATTGTTGTTGATAAGTAACGGTACAATTAGCAGGGTCAAGTTGCAGTTCTCCCCACTCTAAAAAGTTTGATACTGGCATACTTCCACGACGCAGCAAAGCCCGAATTCGTGCTAGTAATTCCTTTAAATCAAAAGGCTTGATGACGTAATCATCAGCACCAGCATCTAAACCTATGACTTTATCCGCACTGCTATCTTTCGCTGTCAACATCAGCACTGGCAGTCCATAACCATGTCGCCTTAATCTTTGACACAATTCTATACCATTCAATTTGGGTAACATCACATCCAGCAGAATTAAATCATAGCTGAATGCGGTAATGAAGTCCCATCCTTCTTCTCCGTCAATAGCTACATCAACGGCGTAATTGTTATCAGTTAGGGCTTCTGCAAGAGATGAAGCAATTCGTTCATCATCTTCTACTAATAAAAATTTCATCCAGTCATCACCCAGATAAATGTGTAATCTAAATTTGAATTATGACCTTCAAAAATTGGTCATAAATTAATCATGTCTGATTTTCAAGTCTTGGTAAGATAGTTTTGAATTCATCTTGGTTAAGAGTTGCCAAATAAAGCTCAACATCAATATCAGGATAGCGGTTGCGAATTAACCAATAAGCTCGATTTAAATAATCTGTATGTACTTGCAATTCTCGCTCTGGATCTTTGCTTAAATTAGGATCAATCATCATTGCATAAGCCCCACAATCTTGATGATCAATCACAATCACTTTCTGAATATGATGTAGTCGATAAGATATATCTAGTTGATCCCAAAATGCTTCCGCATCAGATGGGTGAGGAAAACCTGTTATAGCTAGAGAAGCACCTGCTAAAGCTGTCCAATCATATTCACCAAGAAGATGTTTATTCCTGAGAAAATAGCGTTCTGCTGTCAAAAACCGAAAATCAATACAACTAAGAACTAAAGCTTGAGGTTGATGAGTTTCGGCTTTAGCTGGTGCGGTTGATTGTAAGATACCAAATGCTACTGCTGCGGGCAGGAGAGATTTGAGAAAATGACGACGAGCAGTCAAAGGATGACAACAAAGACATTGAGTTACTTTTGATTGATTGGTAATATGATTCATCTTCTATTTTTCCGGCAAGTGATAATTGTGGTTGTTATCTTTATCTAATTGAATTTGAATTATTTCTAATATTCTACTAAATTATACTGTTTCCCTCTCCTAACTATGAAATTTATTTGGCACGACTACTTAATTGATGAGAAAACGTACTTCTGTAGATCAGTGCTACAAACAAATATTCTGACTCCTGACTACTGACTCCTGACTCCTGACCCCTGAATTCTTACACATATTTTGAATTTGGTCATGCATCTTTCCGAGTTCTTTACTTTTGCTGTTTTATTCTAGGAAACAATCAGGGTGCAAGTCATATATTTGCAGTTTTATCAACCAAGGAGTAGACAATGAAGCGTTTTCAGCCAATGTTAATTATTGCAGGTATCAGCTTACTGGCTTTAGTAGGTTGTACCAATGGCGAACAAGCCACTATCGAAACTACCCCTGCGGCAACTTCTAATAATACTTCTAATACTAATGTAGCAGGCAGTCCAGCATCAACAACCACACCAGGTAATGATGGTTTGTTAGCTGTAGTATCTAAAACTAAAACCGCAGTTACGTCTGGTGATTTTGTTCAAGCCAAAAAAGAATTTGATAAATTTGAGGATGTTTGGAAAGAAGTAGAAGACGGAATCAAAGCTAAATCTCGTGATAATTATGAAGCGATAGAAAAAAGCATGGATGACATCTCTGGAGAACTCAAAGCATCTAAACCCAAAAAAGACAAATTGTTAACAGAATTGCAGTCATTAGAAAAAACCATCAATGCCGTTTCTAAGTCTTAATTTTAATATTTATTTGATGGTAAATTGAGCGTGTAATTACTCTGAAGATTAACTGCTTTTTGTCATCTGCATATAACGGTAAATCGCTGCAATATTCCGGGCATCATCAATTCCCCTGTGATGTGTTCCTTGTAGTTCCATTCCCAATTTTTCAAGAGCTTGTGCCATACCAAATTTATGAGCTACACCCAAATATTCAGAAAATTCTTTTTTGATATTTCTGTGTTCTGATCCAAAGGGATATGGCACATGATGAAATTTACAATCTTGTAAAAATTGTGATTTGTCGTAATTTCCCCAAGAGCAAAAAATATAATTAGGAAATGAAGTCATCCATACTGTTAATTTGGACATGACTTCAGGAAAATGAGGTGCTGCATCAACTTGTTCCTGAGTAATGCTCGTTAAATTGGTGCAGAATTCTGTCAGGTGGGGATTTCTCACAGGTTTAATAAATTGTTGAAACTCAGAATCAATTTCCCACGTTTGGCGATTTAACATCACCGCACCAATTTCAATAATTTCCATTTCATGACGGGGAAAAGTACCTTTGTCACAGCAAGTAGCTTCTAAGTCAATGATGAGAAAATAGTGAGTCATAAATAATTCAAAATTCCGAGGAAAATGGTTTAACCCAACCCAGTAACATAGCTGTATCCAGCATAAGCGCCGCTACAGTAAACCACAAGACACTTTCCCCAGCTAATATCAAAAAAGGCAAAAGTGTGTGATGTATACGTAAGCCAAATTCTATTTGAGTTAATCCTCTCACTAAACCAAAAGCAAAGACAGCACCAGATTTAAGTTGCGGATTTTTATCTACGCGAATGATATAGCGATAGGTGACACCAAATAAGAAACCAGAAAAACCTGCAATACCAGCACTCAGCCAAAAATGTAAATCTAGGAAATTGTTTTCTTCCGTGGTGAGTATGGGAAGATACTTAGCCAGCAATAAATTATTGACAAGGCTGGTAATTAAACAAGCGAAACCAACTGACAAACCGCCAATTATAGCTGCTTTCAGTGATTCTAACCGTTCTACCATCATTTCCATCTTTTTGTTCATCCTCCTGTCAACACCATTGAGAAATCAACTGCCTTTCCCGGTATGATAAGTATTAGAGACGTTTTGCAATTATTTGAAAAGTAGAACTATGATTTTGACACTGGGTTGGGTATCACTTCTGGTTGTGTTCACTTGGTCGATTTCTATGGTAGTTTGGGGACGCAACGGACTGTAGAGGAATCGTGGAAAGTCCATACCTGAGTATTTTGGCTCTGGCTGCCCTAGTGCTGCTATTGGGAGTTACAGGTGGTGTAGTTTATTTAACCTTGGCAGACTGGCGCGATCGCCGTCGTCAAGAAGACGAAACCCGCGAACTTAAACGCAGCACTGCCAAACGACGCTGACTTTGACAGCACATCCCAAGCTGTTTCTGGGTTGAAAACCCTCTCATAGGGACACGATCTGATCGTGTCTCTATATATTCATATTATACAAATACCCTACATAAACCAATATTGAAGATTTCTTGTTACCTTATATAATAATTATAATTAAATACTGTGGTGGATGATACAGTCAACTTCCCAAACAGAATATCAACCAGGTATGATATTGTACCTAGATCAGAGTGAAAAACAAAAAGCTTTGTCTAGAGTAATTTCCCACATTCGAGAATCTCTGGATATAGACACCATCTTCAAAATAACAGTCACAGAAGTGCGTCAGTTACTCAACACTGACCGGGTTGGGGTGTTTAAATTTTATCCTGAGTTGGAATGGGAAGGCGAATTTATCTATGAAGACGTAGACACCCAATGGGTATCTATATTAACTACCAAATTGCATGACCACTGTTTTGCTGAAGAATTTGCCCAACTTGATCAGGAAGGGAGGATTCAGGCAATATCTGATATTTATCAAGATGTTGTCAGTGATTGTCACATGAAAATGTTGGAAAAATTCCAAGTCCGTGCTAACATTGCTGTCCCCCTCATGAAATGTAGAGACTTATGGGGATTACTTTGTATTCATCAATGTAGTGGCACTAGACAATGGGAAACCTCAGAAATTGAATTTGTGCAGTTAATTGCCGAACATCTGGGAGTTGCTTTACAGCAAGCAGATTATATAGAACAAATGAAACTACAATCTGCCCAACTTGCACAGGCAAAAGCCAGAGAAAAAGCCGCAGAATGGCAAAAAACCATAGCCAGAACCATTGAAAAAATTCGTCAGTCCCTAGATTTAGAAATTATTTTTCGTACCACCACGGAAGAAATTAGACAATTACTGAATAGCGATCGCGTTGCTATTTATCGTTTTAATCCCGATTGGAGTGGTGAATTTGTATTTGAATCTGTAGCCCCTGGTTGGGTTACACTCATGCAAGAACAGTTACAACGACCTGAATTAAGTGAAAATATCAGCGAATGTAAATTGAAAGAGATCATTGAACCACCCACAGATACATACTTACAAGATACAGGCGGTGGTCGTTTTGCTAAAGGTGAAGTATATCGTATTTGTAATAATATTTATAATGCAGGTTTTAACGAATGTTACATCAAAGTTTTAGAAAGCTATCAGGCCAGAGCCTATGTAATAGTTGCTATTCTTTTTAATCACAAAATTTGGGGTTTATTAGCAGTTTATCAAAACAAAGACACTCGTGATTGGCAAGAAGATGAAATTTATCTACTCACCCAAGTTAGTTCTCAATTAGGAGTAGCTTTACAGCAAGCAGAATATTTACAACAAATGCAAAAACAAGCAGCAGCAATTAGCAAAGCTGCGGAACGGCAAAGAGCATTAGTCAACACTGTAGATAAAATTCGTCAATCTTTAGATATTGATACCATTTTTAAAACCACCACTCAAGAAGTTCTCGGATTATTGGAAGTAGAAAGAGTGGCAATTTATCGCTTCTATCCAGACTGGAGTGGTGAATTTGTAGCTGATTCTATTATGGATGGTTGGACACCAATAGTTAAGCCCCAACCTGTCACCGAACGTTTGCTTTTACAAGGAACAAAAGCTGGGAAATATGCGCGGAATGAAGTTTTTGTTCCTATTTCTCAAGGTGAAAAACTGTGGGGATTATTAGTAGCTTATCAAAACTCCCAACCCCGTTATTGGCAAGATGAAGAAATTAATTTGTTAGCACAAGTTGGTGTGCAATTGGGTGTGGCATTACAACAAGCTGAGTCTTTAAAACAGGTACAAATCCAAGCCGAAAAACTCGCTCAAGCTGCCGAGAGAGAACGCAAAGCCGCAGAAAGAGAAAAAGCTTTAGCTGCAACTGTAGAAAAAATTCGCCAGTCTCTTGATCTCAATACTATTTTTGCCACCAGCACTCAAGAAGTCCTGCGACTATTGGAAGTTGATCGAGTGACAATTTATCGCTTCCGTTCAGATTGGAGTGGTGAATTTGTAGCCGAATCATTAGCTTATGGTTGGAAATCAATACAGGAACTTGTGCCTGTAATCGCAGATAATTATCTGCAAATAACTCAAAGAGAAGAAAATATTAAAGGGAACATTATTGTAGTTAAGGATACTTTGACTACAAATAATTCTACTCCCCATATTGCCCTCACTACACCGACAGAAATTAGAGCCTACCTGATTGTACCGATTTTTCAAGGAGAAAAACTTTGGGGATTATTGGCCGCTTATCAACATACCCAACCCCGTAATTGGCAAGGAGATGAGATAGATTTATTAGTACAGATTGGTTCGCAATTGGGAGTAGGACTCCAGCAAGCAGAATTGTTGGAACGTACCCAACATCAAAAAGAAGAAATCGCCCAAACTCTCAAAGAATTACAAGCAACTCAAAGCCAGCTAATTCAAAGTGAAAAAATGGCTGGTTTAGGACAGTTAGTGGCTGGATTAGCCCATGAAATTAACAACCCTATTAGTTTCATTTACGGTAATATTCCTTATGTGAAAAATCACACTGAAGATTTATTAAATTTGTTACTTCTTTACCAAGAACACTATCCTCAACCACAAGCAGAAATTAAACAGCAAGTAGCATCTCTGGATTTAGATTTTATTGCTGATGATTTACCAAAAATGCTCAATTCGATGATGATGGGTGCAAACAGAATTCGAGAATTGGTGCTTTCCTTACGGACTTTTGCTCGTTTGGATGAAGCTGAAAAGAAACCTGTTGATTTACATGAAGGAATAGATAGTACACTTTTAATTCTCCAAAATCGCTTACAACCACAGGGAGATTTTCCAGCTATTGAAATTGTGAAAGAATATGGAAATTTGCCTCCAGTATTTTGCTATGCAGCCCAGATGAATCAGGTGTTTATGAATATTATTAATAACGCCATTTGGGCTATAGAAAAATCCTTAGTAAAAGGGCTATTAACCGACAAACCTAAAATTTGGATTCGTACACAAGTGACAAATAGTAATTCTGTTTTGATTTGGATTGCAGATAATGGTTGTGGTATTCCCAAAGGCATGGAATCGCGTATTTTTGAACCTTTCTTTACAACTAAAGAACCAGGAGAAGGAACTGGTTTAGGGCTATCTATTAGCTATCAAATAATTGTGGAAAAACATGGAGGTCAAATTAACTGTGTTTCTGAACCAGGTCAGGGTTGTGAATTTTGGATTGAAATCCCCATGCAAGGGTTGTGTAGGGTGTAGAATCTAGGTTGTAGGGGATAAAATAATCAATTACAGATTACAAATGATAAGTATTCAGGATCGAGAATTTAGATATGAAACGTTATCTGCCTTTGATATTTATTGGCACTATCTTGTTTGTAGCAGGAGGGGATAAGGTATTTCCTGGTGCTATTGGCAAATTTAGCACTCAGACTCGTACATCTGTCAACAACTTTTTGATAGGTAGTTTTCCGGTTTGGAAACCAAAGACAAATCCATATCAACGCACAGAACGCGAACTCGAAGAAACAGATCAAAAAAAGTAGTTTTTGAGAGGATTTGTGCAACTTTGCATTGATGTCACTCGTCAAAGTTGGGAGAGTCTACAAAGGTAAGCATTCGTGCAATGTTTACCTAAAATACAGACAAATAACCCAAACAGATAAGGATGAATATGCGTTTACCACTAACTATTGCTGCGGGATTAGTAATTTCTCTGGCTTTTAATGTACCTGTGCTTTCTAATTCTCCTCTACCAACAGCACAAACACGACCTAATCAAGCAAAGATGATTCAGTTACAGGTCAATCGTCGGTTATGGCGGAAGCGGAATATATCCAACTATCGTTATACTCTAACTAGAAGTTGTTTCTGTACGCCTGAAGCTAGAGAACCAGTAGTGATTGAAGTCCGTAAAGGTGTCACAACTGCGGTTACTTCTGTGAAAACTAATCAGCCTGTGGATAGAGAATTATTTAAAAAGTATGATAATGTTCCCAAGCTTTTTAATGTGATTCAAGATGCAATTAATCGGAAGCCATCAAGTTTGATTGTGAAGTATGATCCCAAATTTGGTTATCCAACTCAAATTAATGTCGATTATAACAGTCAAATAGCTGATGAGGAACTATATTTGACTGTGGAAAAGTTTCAAGTTATTAAGTGATATCATGTCCGTTTGTTCGCGTAGCGTCTCGTCAGAGATATACTTATCATCAAAAAAGAGGGTGTAGGGTGTGGGGCTAGTAACTGAATCAAAATATCTATCTAAATCCACTCCATATCTGATTAAATAAGCACCTATCATCGAAGATATGAGTAGGTTTAACGGTTGAGAGGAAAAATAACCTTTTGTCACCTGTTACCAATCACCAAGTACCAATTTACCTCACAACTTCCTCACAAAATAGCTCTAGATTTGAGAATTACTCGAGTTATTGGGTTGATATCAACAGATTCTAGGCTAGGCTAGACAATGAGGTAGTTATGTGTACATTGCCATCATCCCAACAACCATTTTGTCCTTCTGTGTATGGGCCTGTAAATTCTTGGCGATTTGGGCGATCGCTTGGTATTGATCCGATTGGGTTAATATCTACTTGTTCTTTTAACTGTATATATTGTCAGTTAGGAAATATTCAAGAAATTACAACTAAACGACAAATTTTTATTCCTACTAGTCAAATTTTCTCAGAGTTACAAGCGATCGCACAAAGAGAAGTACCCATAGACGTGGTGACAGTCAGTGGTAGTGGTGAACCTACCCTAGCATTGAATTTAAAGGAAATTTTGGCAGCTACCAAAGAGATTTTCCCACAACCGAAAGTAGTATTAACTAATAGTACCTTGCTGAGACAGCAATCTGTTCGTGACGCTTTAGCATTAGCAGATATTGTTGCCGTGAAACTAGATGCTGTTTCGTCAAATCAACTACGGCTGATTAATCAGGCACAAGAGACAATAGATGTAGCAGATATTGTCAAAGGAATTGAACAATTTAGACAGGAATATCCGGGCAGGATGGCAATACAAACTATGATTTTGTCTGCTTGGACAGCAGAAACCCAAGCCCATTATATACACTTAATTAAGTGTCTCCAACCTGATGAAATTCAACTTAACATTCCTTCCCGTCCCCGCGTCTTAGTTAGTCAGCTAGAATCTAGAGGTAATGAGATTGTCGAATCTCGTTCTTATGCTTGTGATAATTTCAAACTTATCAATCCTGAAGAACTAGCTGCGTTAGCAGAAAAGATTCACAATATCACAAAAGTTCCTGTACGTTACGCTACACAGAAATAGTGTCAGAAGGCAAAAGGCAGTTGAGTTCCGAGTGCTGAGTAAGAATTTGCTTCCCCTGCTTCCCCTGCCTCTTCTTCCTCCACACCCCACACCTTACACCCTAGTTTCGATAATGAAGGAGTTAAACAAATGGAAACAAAGTCAACTGAAATTTTGTTAGCACTTAAAGAAATTCCTGCTGGCTATCTTAACATTATGGGTTATGTTGATAAGTCAGAAGTTAACGGACCTGGTTGTCGTGCAGTTGTGTGGGTGCAAGGCTGTCCTCGTGAGTGTGCTGGTTGCTTTAATCCCGACTCTTGGACATTTGAAATTAACCAATTAGTGGCTATTGATACTTTAGCCGCAGATATTCTTAAAAATCCCGATAATACAGGGGTAACTTTCTCTGGTGGTGAACCATTTTGGCAAGCATCTGGGTTAGCTACTTTAGCACGTAAAGTCAAAGCTGCTGGATTAAATGTGATGGCTTTTACTGGGTTTACCTTGAAGCAACTGCAATCTGAATCAGCACCTCCTGGTTCTCAAGAATTGTTAGAACAATTAGATATTTTAATTGATGGTCCTTTTGTCCAATCTCAAGCCATTAATTCTCCCACATCTCCGGTTTCTTCTAGAAATCAACAAGTTCATGTATTTAACCCAGAATTTAAAGATCAAATTAGCTGGGCTAGTGACCAAATAGAAGTTCATATTCTCAAAGATGGCGATCGCATTGTGACTGGTTATCAAGGTTGGTTAGAACTAACTTAAACCTGAGTCGGGGAAAGGGGAGCATTTTACTTTCCCTTTTAATCTTTAAATATGTTCTGGGAAATTGTGTCTATTTAATGATGATTGCATCCACTGGTAAGCTACAAAAATTAATAATAATCCAGTCAAAAATAAAAACACCATTAATGCGATTTGATACCACAGCACGAGAGGAAGTAGTAAATCTAAAATTAAGTGCATTAAATTCATAATTCCATAAAACACAGTCAAGCCAAAATGTATGACTCGATAGCGTTTATTTTCTGTGAACGCAGTACCAATAATTGCTAACATTGGCAACACAAAAAATACCAACATTAACCAAAAAATCCCCGAAACTTCATTGAGTGATGTAGCTTGTTGCGATTCCACTACATTTAAACCGTGAAATAATGGCATTAAACCTAGTTGAGTATGAAACAGTGTCCCTAATAGAAACACTGTCCACAAAGTTATGATTTTCTCTCGATAATTAATCGCCATATTTTTTCACCCTAGCTACATTTTATAACCAAAGCGACGCAGTAAATCTTGACGTGCTTTTATATCCTCAGCACCTTCTACACCTTTGGGTAAAAAACCATCAATAACACCAAGAATACCCCGACCTTGTTCAGTTTCTGCTAAAATTACTTGTACAGGATTAGCGGTAGCACAATAAATATTGCAGACTTCTGGACATTGTTTAATGGCATTGAGAAAGTTAATAGGATAAGCGTCTTTGAGTACAATGATAAAACTGTGACCTGCGGCAATTGCTTGAGCATTTTTAGTGGCTATTGCTTGTAAAATTTCGTCATTGCCAGCAATTCTAATTAAACAAGCGGCTGATGCTTCACAGAAGGCGATACCAAACTTTACCTGTGAGGATATCCCCACCATAATTTCATATAAATCTTCTACGGTTTTGATAAAGTGGGTTTGTCCCAATATCAGGTTACAACCGACGGGAATTTCTAAAGTAACGGTTTTGAGTTCCATATTTTATAGATAAAAAAAGTTGTTATGGAACTATTGTGATCTTGTTTAGAGTGTTGAGCCTCAGTAGTATGGATTTGAACATGTGTGATATTAGAAATTGAATGCGGAGAAGTTGAAGAACGGATGTATATATATAATTATCACATCATGCTAAAACAGGAGTAGAAAAAGCCATTGAAACCGACGAAACCACAGCCACCAATTGGATAAATGAACAACTTGCAGCCTTGGGTATTAATTCCCTGTAAATATTTGTCCAAACCCCATTAATTCTGAGATAATATAAATAGCCTAGGTATATCCTCTACCCTAACCACCTAAATAGTATCATCTTATGTCAGAGCAAATTTACAATATCACAGTAGAAAACCAAGACCTGATTATCAGGTTCAAAAAAGATATTATTTAGCTAGATACTCTCAAAAAGTTTTTAGATTATCTTGAGTTGGAGTCTTTGAGACAAAAAATCAGTATGACAACAGCACAAGCTGAAACTCTAGCGCAAGAAATAGATATTGATGTATGGTCAAATATCAAACATAAATTTGTTGGAGAGTAATTAGTGTCTAGCAACCAGCCAATTATTGTAAACCTAATAATTTTTTATTTTAAATTATAATGACTTCAACAAAATAAACTAACTTCAGTTAGATTGAAACCTTCCTGCGGAGGAAAATATCAATCAAGTATAATCAAATTAGCAAGTCTAAGTGAGTAACTGCTATGGTCTTACTTCAAGAACTATCAGAAATATTGCAAGCACAAGACCCAGAAGAACGGCAAATTATTACTGGTGTCAGTTGGGAAAGTTACGAAGCATTACTGAATGATTTAGGTGACAGCTTAGAATATAGAGTTACATATTTAGATGGAGTCATAGAATTAATGTCACCCAATCGTCGTCACGAAAAAAGAAAAACTGTTACTGGTTCTTTATTAGAAATTTACTTTCAAGAAAAACGCATTCCTTATTTTCCCCTTGGTTCTACAACTTTCCGTAAACAAGCAAACAAAGGAGGAGTAGAACCAGATGAGTCTTATTGTCTAGGTACAGAAAAAGAATTTCCTGATTTAGTAATTGAAATTGTTGTCAGTAGTGGAGGAATTGATAAATTAGAAGTTTATAAAAGATTAGGGGTACAAGAAGTTTGGTTTTTTACCAATAATCAATTTACAGTTTATTATCTAAATGGTGAAACTTATGAAGTTATGACAAAAAGTGAATTATTACCAGATTTAGATTTAAAGATTTTGGCAGAATATGTAGTTTTCGATTATCCTTTAGAAGCAGCATTAGCTTTTCGGGAGAAAATTCAATAGATAGTAATATTTTAGCTGGATAGTCCAAAATCAAGATAATTGGGAGTTGAAATATCATGATTATTGCACAAGAAAAACTCTGCTATTCACCCGAAGAATATTTAAAATTTGAAGTAAATTATCAATTGTCAATTGTCAATTATCAATTGATCAAATCAAATCCTTGATTTTTGTAAAGCAATATCCCTAAATTTACCTTGCAATTTTTCCCAAGTCATACCTGCTAAACTGGGTAAAACAATGTGAGCAGTTCCCACTCGTTCCGGTGGACCCATACCCACAGCCCACATCCCTGCGGCTAAAGCTGCATCAATACCTGCGGCTGCATCTTCAAACACTACACATTCCTGCGGTGGAAGTCCTAACTGCTGGGCTGCAAATAAAAATAAATCTGGTGCGGGTTTGGGTTTTTGGACACTATAACCATCGGCGATCGCATCAAATTTATCACTAATCCCCAATTTCTCCACCACTACACGCGCATTTTTACTTGCTGAACCAAGAGCTATTTTAATCCCCGCTTGTCGCAAATCATCTAACAAAGAAACTGCACCTGGTAATAAATCCTTGGGTGTGATATGTTGAATCAACTCTACATAGTAATCATTTTTGCGTTCCATCATCTCCTGTATTTGTACTTCTGAATATCGTCTATCACCAATAATTAACATCAACGAAGCACGGCGAGAAATTCCCCGCAAGGCTTCATTTGCTTGACGGTTAAAAGGTAGACCTTCTTCATCTGCTAACCGCTGCCAAGCTTGATAGTGATATTCAGCAGTATCTGTTAACACACCATCTAAATCAAAGATAATTCCCCGAATGTTAGGGAGGTGGGAAGGTGGGGAAGTGGGGCGTAAATCGAATTCATGCCATTTTCCATGCCAGTATAATTTAAACTGCAAGCGTGTCCAACCAGGAGGCAGATGGGGATTAGCTACGGGTTGATGATCTGTAAATTGGATACCTGCAAAACCAAAAACTACAGCTTGCCAAATTCCCCCAGCACTAGCGCCATGAATACCTTCATTAGTATTCCCCCGTCTATCTTCCAAATCTACCATAGCTGCTTGCATAAAGCGTTCATAAGCCTCCTGGGTTTTGCCTAAATCTGCGGCTAAAATTGCATGAATGGCAGGCCCTAGAGAAGAACCATAGGTGATATCGGTACGGGGTGCGTAGTAGTCCCAATTTACCTGCAAGGTGTTGTGTTTATAGAGACAAACCGCAGATTCCCGCATCAGATATAACAACATTAATACATCTGGCTGTTTAAGGACTTGGTGTTTGTTTGCTCCTTCAATACCTAAAATCGCCTGCATGGACTTGTGGCGTGGTTCATAATCAGCTAAGTTGATATCATCTAATTGCAAAAACCCTTCACATTGCTCAATTAGTCCTGTTTCTGGGTTGTAGGGAATCCAGATTTTAGCAATAATATCTTGCCAATGGGTTTTAATTTCGTCAGTCAGTTGCAATTTTGTCTCTATTTCCGTGGCTTTTTCCGGGAAATTACGGTGTAACCAATCATCAACTATACCAGCTTTTTCTAAATGCCATTGCACCATGCGATTAGTAAAGGCATTGTTATGGACTAACTCATGGTATTCATCCGCACCGATGACACTGCGAATTTCATAACGTTGATGTTGAGAATTAAACTCAACCCGACTATGCCAGAAAATTGCGGTATCGAGAATTATCTCCGC
Organism: Sphaerospermopsis aphanizomenoides BCCUSP55; assembly: GCF_001586785.1. Classification (GTDB taxonomy): domain Bacteria; phylum Cyanobacteriota; class Cyanobacteriia; order Cyanobacteriales; family Nostocaceae; genus Sphaerospermopsis_A; species Sphaerospermopsis_A aphanizomenoides_A. The sequence goes on along the minus strand of NZ_LUFH02000004.1, from coordinate 27,597 downwards.
ACCATAATCTCTCAGCCATTGATCATCACCAGTCACTCGCCAATAATACCATACAGCATAGGCGATATCTGCGCTAATATGAATTTCCCGATCGCGGCACCAAATCCGCACATCTTCGCCATAATAATCACTAGGTAGTGACCATCTGGGCGTGACTTCATCACCTGTCACCGCACTTTCCCAAGCATACATCGCCCCCTGATATCCATAATGAGTTGCTTTCCGTCGCGCCCCATCTAAAGTGTGATAACGATAACTGAGCAAATTACGAGCTATTTCTGGTTGAGTAAAAGTAAAAAATGGCAAAATAAAAATTTCCGTATCCCAAAAAATATGTCCGTGATAACCAAAGCCAGAGAGGGTTTTAGCAGGAATACTTACCCTCTGATCATGGGCAGCAGCGATTAATAACTGAAACAAATTATACCTAACAGCAAAAGCGGCTTTACTATCACCCTCAATGATAATGTCACTTTTTTCCCACACCTGGATCCATGCCTGTTCATGAGCATGATGGAGAGTGATATAATCTGTTACCTGGTCTAGTTTAGCTTGTGCAGACGATACTGGTTCTTCAACATCTCTAGAAGTAAAAACTGTGACAATTTTTTCTATGGTGACAGTCTGCTGTGGTTCAGAGAAGAAAGTTGCAATGATGCTGGGATAACCAGGTGCAGTATTAACTTGCATCGCTGCTTCAATTCCTGAGATGGTCATTTTTGCAGCCATACCGATATCAATGCGGGAGTAGCGGGTGCGACTGTGTAACCAAAAACCTTTGTCAATCTTCCCTTGGTCTAGTCCTTCCCAGTGATTGAAACCTTTATTTTCCGGATAGCCGTTGATACTAGCTTGGATTTCAACAAATCCATTAAAATCTACTGTTGTTAACTGGCAGCGTTGACCTAAAACATGATGATCCGCTAAACTGGCGAAGCGTTCAAAGCTGATATCTATGGTTTTGCCGGTGGGACTACGCCAACGCAGAGAACGACTGAGAAGTCCTTGATGTAAGTCTAATTTCCGGCTGTATTCTAAGATTTTACCTTGGTCGAGACGAAAGCGATCGCCATCTATCATCACTACCAATGGTAGCCAGTCTGGACAGTTGGCTAATTCGGTATAAACTACAGGCACATTGTCATAAACACCATTAATAAATGTAGCAGATAAGGCACGAGGATAGCTTTCTTCAAATGTTCCTCTGGTTGCTAAGTAACCGTTACCAATAGTGAATATTGTTTCTCTGGCTTGTAATTGGTCAGGGTGGATTTGGTTTTCTGTTAATATCCAGTCTGTGTAAATAAAATCGTTTTTTGTTTCCATGTTTATCATTAAATATTGCTTAGTGAATATAAATTTGTCTCACGCAAAGGCGCAAAGAGGAAGAAGAGGAAAATGAGTTTTAAATGGGAGCGTATCGTTTTTGATGTTGGGTGAGAATTTTTTCGGCTCTGGGTCTATAAATGAGATAAAATAATGTTTCCATATATCTATCTCTTGCATCGTTGTCTTCTGGGGCAATAAAGTTCCAAAAGCTGAAGGTTTTTGCTAACAATAATAATTGTTCTGTGTGTGATTTCCAGTTGTATTTATGGCGGATTCTTTCAATCATCCACTGGGATGTTTCTGTCCAATATTCTGGGTTGGCTTCACATCTATTTAAAAAGTTGATAATTGTTTTAGCTGTTCCTTCTAAATCCGTTGGGTTAAGATGAAATCCATTTTGCCAATTTTCGATAATTTCTAATGATCCTCCAAATTTAGTAGCGAAGGTTGGTAAACCGGAAATCATTGCTTCTAATATGCTACGTCCAAAGGCTTCATAAAGGGCAAAATGAATATAAATTCCTTGGTAATCAGCAATTATCCGATAAGCTTCACCGATTTTGCGACTGGGTAAGCGCATCCCTAACCAACGGATTTTTCCATACAGATGATATTCGTTAATTAGATTGTGCAGTTTTTGAATTTCTCTTGCTTCTTCTAAGTCTGTAGCTTCGTCTGCATACAATTTACTACTTAATAAAATTAGGTTACACCGAGTTTGTAATTCTTGATTTTTGCCAAAACATTCTGTTAATCCAGTCAGGTTTTTAATGGAAGTAATGGGAGCAACTGCAAAAATTGGTCTTTTCTGAACATCGTCTAAGTAGCCGAGAATATGATCATCTCGTTTTTGGAATAATAAATCTTGAATTTGTTGGCTTTCTTGAGGATTTCTCTGTTCTTTTTGACTGTAGGGGAAAAAGCAAGTTTCACTGACTCCCGGAGGCACCATATTAAATTTAGGGTTAAATAAATCAATGCCATCAATTACATGATAGAGTTGGGGCATGGTAAAACATTTGTAAGATTCATATTGTCCCATTGTGTCTGGTGTACCGATAATTTCTTGATAGGATGAAGCTACAATAAAATCTGCTGCATTCATGCTAATTAAGTCGGCAGTAAATTGGGCTGAGAAGTGATATTTATCTTCTAAATCCTGCCAATATAAGTTACTAAATAAGTGTTTGGGTTTTTCTAGGGAATGGGCAATATTGCATTGTGTGACTTTTAAGCTACGCGAGAGAAGAAATGCCACTAAGTTACCGTCTGTGTAATTACCAATGATTAAATTTGGTTTGCCTTGAAATTGTGCTAAAAGTTCTTTTTCGGCATCTTCGGCAAATCTTTCTAAATAAGGCCAAATTTCAAATTTAGAAATCCAGTTATTGGTAATTTCTGAGTCAAAATCTTGAAAGGGAACGCGCAAAATCCAAGCATTTTCTGTATTGTGAACTTTCTCTAACCGTAAGTCACAAAATGTACTCCCACAATTGGGAATCAGGCGAGTTAAAATAATTACATGAGGTTTAATGCCAAAAATGTCAAGACCAGCAAGTTTGATTTCTTCTTGGAGTTTGTTTTCTAAACTGCGTGCTTGTTCAAGGACATAGATAACTTGACCTAATGTTTCATCTCTTCCCAAAACGTCTTCTTGTGCTACCCAACCATGTATGGAAACGAGAACAACCCGAAAGACTGCGGGAATACGCGCGACAAAAGCTTCAAGAATAGCAGGTTGGGGTGTGTCGATGAGTCTTTGCAGCAGTTCTAGCGTTTCTCTAACTCGTGCTGCATTATTACCCCAACCAGCTTCTAGACCAAGTTCTTGCAGATGTAAGTGAAATTTTTCGTAGGGTGCATCAGGAGGTAATTCACTTAAAAATCTGATGGCTGGTTTAATTTGTTTAGCAAACTGGATACCTGAAGAGATGCGATCGCTAACTAACAGCCTCATGCCATTGTATTCTATGCCTTGTAATGCTTGAAATAATTGTTCTAGCCAATATTGAGGTGCGGTGACAAATTGATTGCATAGATAATGGTTGAGGAAAGTTAAACCTTGACCAATGTTCCTAGGGTCGGTAATTCTCGGAGATGCTTGGTAAAAGGGGTGGAGATCAATTTCTAAGATGTGCGGTTGGGAAAGGTTGACTAAGCGATCGCTTACATCTAAAAATTCTTTTGATGTCATTAAATCGCAACTAGTAAAATCTGCGGTTAGTCTCCACACTTCTTGACTAGCAATTCTCGGTCTGACAATGAACCAAGTATTGTCCTGTTCGAGAATTATTTCATGGGTGTAGTGTATGAGAGTACCTAACGAGGAAGAATGGTAAAAATAAGCAGGCTTTTGAGATTGATGACAATAATTTGCAAAAGCTTGTAAGATTTCATTTCTCAGCAAGTACCGTTGCTCAATATGATCTAAAGATAAAAGAAAATGACTTAGATCAGTTTTTTCCTCACTGGTTAAAACAGCTTGAAATAATTCATACATAGGGAATTACCAGACTATAGCTAGGTCATAACCTCATTTTTCTCTCTTCTAAAACCGTGGTTTGAGATGATTAATTGAGTGAGGTGTATATTTCCTTGATCGTAATTAAGTTGTAAAAATAAGCGCGTCTAGCTGAGGTGTGAAATCTAGGGGTAATTCTTTAGATATAGGATGAAAGTCAGAATTCAGGAGTTAGGAGTCAGAATTTTTGATGAAGAGTTAGATTATCAAATTTACATATCAAATTTAAGCTTTTTCTCTTTCTCCCTTCTCCTTTGCCCTTTAACTGGCAAGCATTTGCAGTTCTATTTTTGTGTCTTGATATTTCAATACCTGCTAGTTGGCATTTTGTAAACTGCTAGTGTGACAGTATTCAAATAGGCATTTAATGAATATGTAAAAATTATCTTAAGCTATCATTTTTTTGGATAAAATTTGCCAAATTGGCTAAACTGGCTCAAAAAAAATAGTATTCTGCATATCAGATGAATATCTGTGTTCCCTATTTTTTAAATCACAAAATTGACTGAGATACTCAAGTAAAGGACATCGGCTGATAATTTACATAAATGTAAGAAAATGTAAAGGGGAATGGGTAAAGTGAAAGTAAAAATTGATAAAATTTCTGATTTCCCGACTCAGAAATGCCAAAACAGAAACTGTCACATTAATCGGTTGTTCATGAGCCAAAAAGACCAAAATCAGAGATGAACTCAGCACTAGGTTGTAAATTCAATATGTGCTGCTATTAATTATTTCCACAAAAAAGTCACAGAAAATAATAGTGTTTTTATTTTGTTAAAAATGTAGTTGATATTAACAATAGTAGTGATGAATCTACTTAGCCTTGAATATCAACTATGTAATTTACGTCTGTGGCTAATGAGGAGGAATGTATTAATCTCCACTGTGGGAAAATCTTGGGTGGTGACAAGCAATCGCTAAATGCTTCTGAATTTTTAGCATTTATAAACATTGCTAATACAGGACATCATCTAGCACATCACTTATAGCAAGAGTCAGGAGTCAGGAGTCAGGAGTCAGGAATAAAATCCTCTTTTAGTGGGAGTTTCATTATCAATTGATATCCTGACCATCCTGTCCACGGCTGTAACTTAACATTCAACAATTGACAATGAAAAATGAACAATTACCTCTCCTGTCAAGGGTAGAGGATTGAAAGTAAGAACAGGTTTATCTGGCACTTTCTCTTGAAAAAGAGAAGTTTTAAACCAAATTAACCAATTGTCAATTATCAATTGTCCATTGATAAACCTTCAATTATACAAGTTGTATCAGGGCCAGTCATGAACTACCGAGTTTCTTCTTCTCAAACAGATGTTCAGAATCTTATTACTCCTGAAGAATTAAATCAAATCATTGAAGCTATTGCTGATGGTAGATATTCCTGGGCTTGTGTGCTGATTTTACGTTTTATTGGCTACAATCCACTACATTACATTCCCCAACGTACTTATAGTCGTTTAATGAAAGAAAATAGCCAAATGAACACGGCATCTATATCTACTAGTAAGCCAAAACTTCATGCTGTAAATAGTTCTCATTGTGTGACTTCATCTCAAATTTTCAGTCCCAATTAGTAGTTTGGGGTGTAGGGGTGTAGGGGAGAGATGAGTAATGAGTAGAAGACAAGTAAACCACTCGGTACTCGGTACTCGGTACTCAACTACCTCCTGCCTTCTACTTATATAGGAATCATATTTGATTCTTGAAAAACACTCCGTACACTTCCCCTGTTCCCTGTTAAGAGTTCCCTGTTCCCTCTCTACACAGATAATTTCAAAAATCAAATACCAGTCCTATAACAAGTTTAAACTAATAGCCTGTTGCCATACTTGCTCAAATTTAATGCCTTGTTTAGTAGAGATATATAATAATACTATAGCTGCCGAACGTTTTGAATTATCACAATGTATCAGCAGAGGTTTAGGTAGTTTGCTAATAGTTTGAAATATCTGAATTGCAGCTTGATGATTGAGATTTTCGATGTTTGTAGGCATATTGACATAACACAATCCCAAAATCTCAGTTTTTTCTTGTTCATTTATCCATAAACATGATTCATCTGGAAAACATAGGTTAAGGACAGATTTATAACCCTCATCAGCAAGTTTTTGTAGCTGTTCTGGTGTAATTTGTCCACTTATTGCTAATTCCTGATTAATTTTCCTGACAATATTTATTGGCAGCACATTGTCAATCATAGGTTTTGGGGGAAATAATGTTAAGTAAAAAGCAGCAGTAAAAACCTTTTCCTCAGCGGGTTGCTTTGGTGGGTATTTTACATTGAAGAAGCTTTTTGCATAAGTCGGGTAAAGCTGAAGAGAGAATTTTAAAAATATAAAATCAGCAGTATTGGTTAGTATCTTAATTACAAACCTATCCCAAGCTAAATATCACAATTACAACAGGTTGTGACTGTTAAGTTCACATCAACTTCATAACTTACTCCTGCAAATAAAATTTGCTAAAAATTTATTTATTTGGTTTTCCTACACCCTAAAGCTTTCTTTTTCACTTTTGACAGCCGCGTTTGCGTAGCTTCTCCAAGAGAAGTGATACTAATCTTCACTCTCATATTCACTCTAGAACAAGAATTTGAGGATCTTGTGAGGGAAGAATCCTTGTAGAGTACAGGACTTACGCACAAAATCTACCATCAGGGCTGGGTGTAGGGTGTAGGGTGTAGGGTGTAGGGTGTAGGGTGTAGGGTGTAGGGTTTTTTCCTTTCATTAACCTATCCTACAACAACCTTATTTTTCGTTATTTTGCGTAAGTTCTATTAATATTGACTTACTTGTAAACTTTAGAGTTATCCTCACAAGTTCCTCATGTTTTCATCTTAACCTTCAAAGTAGAAACCAGAAAGACACATACATGACACTTACACTTTACTCCTGCTGTTTTCTGGGGACTAGGTAAGAGTTTTATAAATTATTAATTCGCTAATTACCTAAAAGTTAAACAGTTTTAAAGGTTAAAAAAAGATGACAACTAAAAACTTTGCCACCATAGACGGTAATGAAGCAGTTGCCAAAGTCGTCTATCCACTCAATGAAGTTATTGCTATATATCCAATTACACCATCTTCACCGATGGCGGAATGGTCTGATGCTTGGATGAGTGAAAATAAACCTAATATCTGGGGAACTGTGCCTTCAGTAGTGCAGTTGCAGAGTGAAGGAGGAGTAGCTGGTGCTGTACATGGTGCTTTACAAACAGGTTCACTGACTACCACATTTACAGCATCGCAGGGATTAATGTTGATGCTGCCGAATATGTACAAAATTGCGGGTGAACTTACACCTACAGTATTTCATATTGCAGCGCGATCGCTGGCTGCCCAAGCTTTATCTATTTTCGGTGATCATAGCGATGTCATGGCCGCTAGAAGTACAGGTTTTGCCATGTTATGCGCTGCTTCTGTGCAAGAAGCCCAAGATTTTGCCCTCATTTCTACACGCGCAACTTTAGAATCACGCATACCTTTCCTACACTTTTTTGATGGTTTTCGCACCTCTCACGAAGTCGATAAAGTAGAAACATTAACAACAGAAGATTTACAAAAATTCATCCCCATAGAATTAGTAATAAATCATCGTTCACGGGCTTTAACACCTGATAGACCAGTATTAAGAGGAACAGCCCAAAACCCCGATGTTTACTTTCAAGCCAGGGAAACCGTTAACCCGTTTTATTTAGCTTGCCCAGATATCACTCAGAAGGTAATGGATGAATTCGCCCAAATGACAGGGCGAGAATATCAACTATTTGAATATCATGGAGATCCAACAGCAGAAAGAATAATTATCCTCATGGGTTCTGGTTGTGAAACAGTTCATGAAACCGTAGATTATCTTAATAAACAAGGGGAAAAAGTTGGTGTAGTTAAAGTTAGATTATATCGACCCTTTGACACCCAAAGATTTATTGATTCTTTACCAAAAACCACTCAAAGTATTGCAGTTTTAGACAGAACAAAAGAACCTGGTGCAATAGGTGAACCACTCTATACAGATGTTGTTACTGCCATTCAAGAAGCAAATCCAAAATCTAAAATCCAAAATCTAAAATTGATTGTGGGTGGAAGATATGGTTTATCATCTAAAGAATTTACACCTGCGATGGTAAAAGCTGTATTTGATAATTTGACTGTTGAAACACCAAAGAATCATTTTACAGTTGGTATTAACGATGATGTCACCCATACCAGCCTAGAATATGACCCGGAATTTAATATTGAACCAGATAGCATAGTTAGGGCGATTTTCTATGGTTTAGGTGCAGATGGTACAGTTGGGGCAAACAAAAACTCCATCAAAATTATCGGGGAAGAAACTGATAATTACGCCCAAGGTTACTTTGTTTACGACTCTAAGAAATCGGGTTCTGTTACCGTTTCTCACCTGCGCTTTGGTTCTCAACCAATTCGTTCTACCTATTTAATCACCAAAGCTAACTTTGTCGCTTGTCATCAATGGGAGTTTGTAGAAAAATTCCCAATGTTGAAAGATATTGTTCCTGGTGGCACATTCTTGCTTAATTCACCATACAACAAAGATGAAGTTTGGGAAAAATTGCCAGCTTCCATGCAGCAAGAGATAATTAACAAAAATCTCAAATTCTATGTTATCAACGGCTATAAAGTTGCCCGCGAAGCGGGAATGGGTGGACATATTAACACAGTCATGCAAGTTTGTTTCTTTGCCGTTTCCGGTGTTTTACCCAGAGAAGAAGCGATAGCAGAAATTAAAAAATCAATTCGTAAAACCTACGGTAAAAAAGGTGAAGAAATCGTCCAAATGAATATTCAAGCAGTTGATAAAACCTTGGATAATCTATTTGAAATAACCACTAAAGAACTGAAAACAGAACTGTCACCTGTCACCTGTCACCTGTCACCTATACCCGATTACGCACCTGCATTTGTTCGCAATGTTTTAGGCAAAATGATTGCCCGTGAAGGTGACGATTTACCTGTGAGTGCATTACCAATAGATGGTACATATCCCACCGGTACATCGAAATGGGAAAAACGCAATATTGCCCAAGAAATTCCTGTTTGGGACCCCAACGTTTGTATTCAATGCGGTAAATGCGTGATGGTATGTCCACACAGCGTTATCCGCAGTAAAGTTTATGAACCAGAACAATTAGAAAATGCCCCTACAACCTTCAAGAGTGCCAATTCTAAAGAAAATGATTGGCATGATTTGAAATTTACCATTCAAGTAGCCGCAGAAGATTGTACAGGTTGTGCTTTGTGCGTTGATGTATGTCCGGCTAAAAATAAAGCCGAACCACGCAAAAAAGCCATTAATATGGCAGAACAAAGACCAATCAGAGAACAAGAACGAGAAAACTGGGATTTCTTCTTAAGTTTACCAAATCCAGACCGACGGAATTTGAAGTTGAATCATATTAATCAACAACAAATGCAAGAACCATTATTTGAATTTTCTGGTGCTTGTGCTGGATGTGGAGAAACACCCTATATTAAACTAGTAACGCAATTATTTGGCGATCGCATGATAGTGGCCAACGCCACCGGTTGTTCATCTATCTACGGTGGTAACTTACCTACCACACCTTGGACAAAAAACGCTGATGGTAGAGGTCCAGCCTGGTCTAATAGTTTATTTGAAGATAACGCCGAATTTGGTTTAGGATTCCGCGTTTCCATAGATAAACAAGCCGAAACAGCAGCTTACTTACTCCAACAACTCGCACCCCAACTAGGAGACAATTTAGTTACTGCAATTCTCAATGCAGAACAAAAAGACGAAGCAGATATTTATGAACAAAGAGAACGGGTATCTATTCTCAAACAAAGATTAGATCAAATTCTTCTATCTGCAACAGAAACTCTGCAAAAATCTCAAATTCTCAATCTAAAATCCCTTGCTGATTATTTAGTGAAAAAGAGTGTTTGGATGATAGGCGGTGATGGTTGGGCCTATGATATCGGTTACGGTGGATTAGATCATGTAATTGCTAGTGGACGCAATATCAATATTTTGGTATTAGACACAGAAGTTTATTCTAACACTGGCGGTCAAATGTCCAAATCTACCCCCAAAGGTGCAGTAGCAAAATTTGCCGCAGGTGGTAAACCAGCAGCCAAAAAAGACCTAGGTTTAATAGCCATGACCTACGGTAACGTTTATGTTGCTAGTGTGGCTATGGGTGCAAGAGACGAACACACATTAAAAGCCTTCTTAGAAGCCGAAGCTTATGATGGACCATCATTAATTATTGCCTACAGTCATTGTATTGCTCATGGCATTAATATGAGTACAGCCATGCAAAATCAAAAAGCTGCTGTAGACTCTGGACGCTGGTTATTGTACCGCTATAACCCCGACCGTGTGCAACAAGGACAAAACCCATTACAACTTGATTCACGCACACCAAGAATACCAGTAGAAAATTCCATGTATATGGAAAACCGCTTCAAGATGTTGACCAAAATTAACCCAGAAACGGCTAAACAACTACTGCAAGAAGCCCAAGCAGATGTTAATACCCGTTGGCAAATGTATCAATATTTAGCCGCGAGAAAATTACAAGAAAATCAACATCAAGAACCAGAAACCAAACCAGTTGAAAATACTCCCAAACAACCAGAATCAAACAATAACCACAAAGGTGTAACAACCTCCAACCGTTAAAAAAGATGGGGAGATGGGGAGATGGGGAGAATATCTTTCTACCTATTCCCTATTCCCTGTTCCCTATTCCCTATTCCCTATTCCCTATTCCCTGTTCCCTATTCCCTATTCCCTATTCCCTATTCCCTATTCCCTAACAAACTTATGAATATAACAACAACATATCTCGGTTTAGAATTAAAATCTCCCCTTGTACCTTCAGCTTCTCCCCTTTCCCAAGAAGTTGACAACATTAAATTAATGGAAGATGCTGGTGCTGGTGCAGTAGTAATGCACTCATTATTTGAAGAACAATTAACTTTAGAAAAATACGAACTTCATCATCATCTCACCTACGGTACAGAGAGTTTTCCAGAAGCTTTAACTTATTTCCCTGAACCCACAACTTTCCGAGTCGGTCCAGAAGAATATTTAGAACATATCCGCAAAGCTAAAGAACAAGTAGAGATTCCTATTATTGCTAGTTTGAATGGTTGTTCTGTGGGAGGATGGACTAATTATGCCACTATGATGGAACAAGCAGGAGCATCAGCCTTAGAACTGAATATTTATTATGTTCCCACAGATTTAGACCTGACGAGCCATGAAATAGAAAACACATATATTGATATTCTCACCAGAGTTAAAGCCGCAGTTACTATTCCTGTAGCTGTAAAACTCAGCCCCTATTTTACGAATACTGCAAATATGGCTAAACGTTTAGACCAAGCTGGGGCTAATGGTTTGGTATTATTTAATCGTTTTTATCAACCAGATATTAATTTAGAACATTTAGAGGTAGAACCCCATGTACTATTAAGTACACCGCAAGATATTCGTTTACCTCTGCGCTGGATAGCTATTCTTTATGGTCATATTCAAGGAAGTCTAGCAGCAACTAGCGGTATTCATAATGCCCATGACGTGATCAAAATGTTGATGGTTGGGGCAAATGCAACCATGCTTTGTTCTGTGCTATTACGGCATGGCATTGATCATATTCGTTGTTTAGAAAAAGACCTGCGGGAATGGATGCTAAACCATGAATATGAATCTGTTAAACAAATGCAAGGTAGTATGAGTCAACTCAACTGTCCTGATCCTAGCGCCTTTGAACGCGCTCAATACATGAAAGCTTTGCAAAGTTACAAACCTGAGTGGGGTAGACAAGTACAGATGTCAACTCAAATTAGGTGACAGGTGACAGGTGAAGCAGCGCGGTCTTGGGGGTTTCCCCCATGTTGGCGTAAGCCTTCCCGTAAGGGTGCGACTGCTGAACCCGATAGCGCAGCGTGGCGTAAGCCATAGGGTGACAGGTGACAGTGAAGAGAAAGAAAGCAAAAGGCAAAAGTTTTTAAATTTTGATGTTTGAATTTATTTCTCTCCTGACTCCTACACCCCTACACCCCTACACCCCTACACCCCTTCTTATGAAAAAACGTATCGGTATTCTTACTAGTGGTGGTGACTGTCCTGGTCTAAATTGTGTGATTCGTGCTGCTGTAAGCCATGCGACACTCACATACAATTGGGAAGTCGTCGGTATTCCTTATGCCACTCAAGGGTTATTAGAACGGCAAACTGTGCCTTTAAATATGCACGGTTGGGACTTGCGCGGTATTGACCCTTTATTAAATATGGGGGGAACAATTTTAGGTAGTATCAATAAGGGGGATACTTTAGCTTCCGCTAGTGAAATTTTAGCTAGTTATGAAGCTCTGGGTTTAGATGCTTTAATTGCTGTAGGTGGAGATGGTAGTTTAAAGATTATTCATGAGTTGGCTACTTTGGGTAATTGGAATTTAGTCGGTATCCCCAAAACCATTGACCATGATGTAGCATTAACGGAACGTTCCATCGGTTTTGATACGGCAGTTAATACAATTGTGGATGCTATTAATCGTCTCACATTTACGGCTGCCAGTCATGACCGGGTGATGATTGTGGAAGTGATGGGACGCACTGCTGGGCATTTAGCACTTCACGCTGGTATTGCTGGAGGTGCAGATGTAATTTTAATTCCTGAACTTGCTTACAGTATTAAAGGTTTGTTTGATCATCTTACCCAATTGCGCGACCGCTGGCGGCGGAAATTTGCCATCATTGTCGTTGCTGAAGGTGCTTCTTCTTGTCTAGAAGATATAGAAAATGCTGCTAGTTGTACTGTTGCTAAATGTGGTCGAGGACAATACATTGCTGACCAAATTGCTAGTTGCAGTAATAACCAAATTGACACCAGAGTTTCGGTTTTAGGACATATTCAACGCGGTGGCATTCCTTCTGCTTTAGACCGTCTCACAGCCACAGTTTATGGTAAAACAGCAGTTGATTTAATTGCCCAAGAAAAATATGACCAAATGTTAGCATGGCAAAATGGACAAGTGATACCTATTCCCATCAACCAAGTTTTAGATCAAAGTCCATCACTTGTCAATACTCACAGTTATTTAATTGAAACTGCTCAAGCTTTAGGAATTTATGTAGGTAAGGTGACAGGTGACAGGTGACAGGTGACAGAAAGTAGAAGTTCAGGAGTATGGCTTACGCCACGCTGCGCTATCAGGAGTTCAGTAGTTCAGGAGTTCAGGAGTTCAGAAAGAAGAAGAAAGAAGTAATTTTTCCCCTGCCTCCCCTGCCTCCCCTGCCTCCCCTGCCTCTTACTTGTTCCCTATTCCCTATTCCCTATTCCCTTTTTCACAAATGATTTGATTCAAGTTTTGTAATAATTCATAGGCAGTGTAGGGTTTTAATAAAACTGCTTGTACTTCCATTTTTTCTGATTCGGGCATGACATCTTTGGTATTGAGTCCGCTACAAGCAATTACTTGCACCTTTGGGTTCATTTTTTGCATGGTGCGAATGGCAGTGACACCATCCATTTCTGGCATCATCATATCCATCAACACTGCACTGATATTTTTTTTGTGTTTGGCATAAAGAGCGATCGCTTCCATTCCATTACTAGCAGTTATAGTCTGGTAGTTGTGGTTCTCTAAAATAATTGTCGCTACATCACGAATTTGCGGTTCATCATCTACCACCAAAATCAACTCTCCTTTTCCCAGTGTTAATTTCGATTGATCTGGACTGGCGATTTGAGGACTTTCTATAGATGGTAGGAATACCTTGAATTTACTGCCTTTATCTACATGACTAGATACTGTGACAAAACCATTATGACTTTTAACAATTCCCAGCGCAGTTGACAAACCTAATCCTGTGCCACTACCAAATTCTTTGGTGGTGAAAAATGGCTCAAAAATTCTATCTAATGTTTCTGGAGTCATTCCCATACCTGTATCCGTGACAGTAATCACAATGTAATTTCCCACTTTGGACTCAAGATGCATCCGGGTATAGGCTTCATCAATATAAATATTGTCCGCAGTAATTTTGAGTTTGCCTCCTTCTGGCATGGCATCACGGGCATTAACTACCAGGTTCATCAATACTTGATGTAGTTGTGTGGTGTCTCCAGAAACAGTCCAAAGATTTTCTGGTATTTGGGTGGTAAATTCGATAGATTTGGGAAAAGTCTGTTTACCAATCTGCACAATTTCGGAAATTAGATGTCGCACTTGGACAATGCCACGTTCTCCTTTTAATCCTCGCGCAAAGGATAACACTTGTTTAACTAAAGCTGCACCGCGTTGGGCATTATTTTCAATGATTGTTAGTAGTTGGGGATGACGTTCTTCATCTTTGGCAAATCTACCTTTTAGTAATTGTGCTGCCCCTAAAATGGGTGTCAAGATATTGTTTAAGTCGTGGGCAATACCACCCGCTAAAGTACCAATACTTTCTAATCGCTGGGTGCGGAAAAATTGTTCTTCCAGTTGTTTTTTCTCTGTAATATCACTATCTACCACCAAGATAGATTTTGGTTGTCCATCGGCATCAAACATCAGTGTCCAACGACTTTCAACAATAATTTCTCTACCCAATTTGGTTTTTTTGCGTAACTCACCTTGCCAAGTTCCCGACTTAACTACAGTTCTGAGTGCAGTTGCTTCTTGTTGGAGTGAATGTTGAGAACAGAACAAATCCTTGAGGTTTTTACCCACAGCTTCATGTTTGTGCCAACCGTATATCCTCTCTGCACCTTGATTCCAAAATAAGATTTCTGTTTGGAAATCTCGCACAAAAATTGCATCGGTGGCGATATCTAATAATGCTGCTTGTTCAGATAGGGTTTGTTCTTTTTGCTTGCGATCAGATATATCTCTAGTTGTACCAATGATCCTGGTGGGTTGACCTTGTAAGTCTTGCTGGACTTTGCCAGTACCTCTTAACCAGTGCAGACTACCATCAGACCAAATCACCCGATATTCTACGGTAAATTCGCCGTTTTCCTCAATGGCGCGATTCACAGCCTGAATGCAAAGCTCACGGTCTTCAGGATAGATTAAGCTGAAGAACTCTTCATGGGATTCAGGACATAAAGTACCTCTTGTTAAACCGTAAAGTGGCCCCATGTTATCAGACCAGATACATTGATTAGTGGTAAGGTTGCGCTCCCATATACCCATATTGACTGTTTCTAAGGCTAAAGTCAGTCGTGCTTCACTGTCTCGCAGGGATTCTTCAGCTAGTTTACGTTCAGTGATATCTTCGGTAATGCCACCATAGTAAAACTTATCATCTTGTTCATTCTTCATGGGAAAGCATCTAGCCCAGAGCCAGCGAATTTCGCCGTTAGGATGGATGATGCGATACTCTAAACTAGTACCTTCACCTTTTTGATGTCGCTCTGCAATTTCTGTCAAGATGCGATCGCGGTCTTCTGGATGAATGGCTTCTCTCCATGATTGAGGATTTTCCCGCAGACTTTGGCAAGAACGACCCCACATTCTCTCATAAGCAGGATTTACATAGACAATTTCACTACAATCTTGAGAATAAATCCAGATGTGTGACTGGAGATTTTCTCCAAATTGCCGAAATTTCGCCTCACTTTCCTTCAATGCTGCTTCTATCTGCTGACGCTCAATGATTTCTTGTTCTAAAGCTTGATTAGCAACTATCAACTCTTTTGTTCTCTCTGCTACTCGTTTCTCCAATTCATCAGAACTTTGACGTAGTGCAATTTCTGCTTGCTTGCGATCGCTAATATCAGATAATAACCAACTCCAACCATGCCACTGACCTTGGCGATCATATACAGCCCTTAATCTCACACTGGCAGGAAAAGGCTTTCCTTCTCTCGGTTGCAGGTAAATTTCCCATTCTTGGAAGTGCTGGGAATTTCTGAGATGGGAGATAACAGCATGGCGGTCTGATGGAGCAATAAAAACCGTGATTGGTTTCCCTACCAGGTATTTTGGATGTACTAAAAGCAAGGATGATGCCGCATGATTAGCCTCTTGAATAATGCCCAATTTATCCGTTACTAAATAACCATCCGGTGTAAATTCAAATAAATCCTGATAACGTCGGCGCTCTAATTCTGCCATCTCACGAGCAGCAGCTAGTTGTTCGTTCTGTTTACGTATTTCTTCTTCAACTATTTGTAATTCTTCTAAGGTTTCCTGTAGTTTTTCCTGAATTTGTATTTCTTTGGCTATTCTCTCCTCTACCCATGTTTTTAACAGATTATCAGTTTTGTCGTTTCCTCCCTCTAGGTGCTGATTTTTTTCGGGACATTTGCTGATATTTTGTAAAGTCTCTTGTACAGCTTCTACAACACTAACTATTTTTACCAAATCCATCTCTTGTAACAAGCGAGATTCTGTAACTATGCCTACTAATTTTTCTTGATCATCAATAATTGGTAAATATTGAGTTTGATATTTCTGGAAGAGCGATAAAACATTAGTAAGATGAGGTAAATCTGATTGCTTGAATGTGATCAATGGTTGCGTCATCACTTCGGCCATTGTGGTTTTGGATAAATCCATTCCCAAGGCTGTTATTTTCAGTACATCTATAAGCGTAAATATTCCTAATAATCGCCCTTCTTGTAACACTAAAATATAGTTATTTGCTTTTTGCTGTTGGTTGCTGTACAGTAATGATGCTGATACATGATTGAGCAGTCCACAACTGGGACTTTTTCCTTGCATCATCAAGCTAATAGCTGCAACCACAGGACTATCAGGGCTAATCGTCAAGGGATAACGATCAATAACTTGATGTAAAGAAGGCAAATCAATTAGATGATCGTTGAATTGCATAGGTATATAGCTGATTTTAATTATCTTAAATTATTGACTGTGAATAAAGTTTTGCTTAGAGCTTCGGCACACAGACTACTTACCTTTCCACTACTCATTTTAGATTACTATATTTTTTTGAAAAATTTCTAGATCCTCAGAAATCCAAAATCATCCTCATGGTGATTTATCTAGTTTAGACAGAAAAAATAGGACGTTGGTAACTGATAATTGGTAAGATTATTCCCTATTGAGATTTTACCAAGTAGCAAGTGACTATCAGCTGTTTTAGCTATTCAATTTCAGCTTACTTGATTCAAAATATGATGATTTATAAGTTTTGTAGATTTTTATTTAAAATTCTTAATAAAATCTTAATTGACTTGATGTCCAAAAAATGCAGTACACTTACCTGTCTCAGGGAATAGGGAATAGGGAACAGGGAATAGGTAACAGAGAATAGGTAAGGAATACAGGCATTTTGGTTTTCTTCTGCCTCCTGCCTCCTGAAGCAAGGGTTTTGACAAAAGTGTAAAGTGATGGAAAAATCAAGGTCGAGCAGAGAAAAACCCCTACACCCTCAACTCTTTGCATTTTGAAAGGATACTATTGAAAATGAATCATGATGCTTTTATTGTCTCTCCAGGTGCTAAGATTTCTTTAAAAAATGATTATGACCCATCCTATAAGGCAGAATATCACGAAAAAGCTGATGCCAAAATAAAATTACAAGCAGGTATTAAACAATTAGCAAAGTATCAAGATATCCTCTATGCCCAAAATACTTATGCCTTACTAATTATTTTTCAAGCGATGGATGCTGCTGGTAAAGATAGCACTATCAAGCACGTCATGTCTGGTATAAACCCACAAGGATGTCAAGTATTTAGTTTTAAAACACCCAGTGAGGAAGAATTGGACCATGATTACCTATGGCGGACAATGAAGGCGTTACCAGAACGAGGTAGAATTGGTATCTTCAACCGTTCATATTATGAAGAATTGCTAGTAGTGCGCGTACATCCAGAAATTCTCGAAAGGCAGCAACTACATTATACTCCTCAAGGTAATCAAATCTGGCATCAGAGGTTTGAGGAAATCAATAATTTTGAAAAATACTTAGTTAACAATGGGATTATTATCCTCAAGTTTTTTCTTAATGTCTCGAAACAGGAACAAAAAAAACGCTTTTTAGCTAGAATTGAATCACCAGAGAAGCATTGGAAATTTTCAGCCAGTGATGTGCGGGAACGGGGGTTTTGGGATGATTACATGACTGCTTATGAAGAAGTTTTTAATCACACTAGTACAGAATATTCTCCCTGGTATATTATTCCTGCTGATCGCAAATGGTTTACAAGGTTAGTTGTTTCGGAAATTATTTGTACAAAATTAAAAGAATTAAATTTACAATATCCCCAAGTTTCAGAACTGCATCACCAGAAGCTTTTGGAAGCTAAGAAAATTTTAGAGAGTGAAGATTAAGAGGTAAGTATTCAGCCGTCAGTTGTCAGCCGTCAGCTATGTACCTGGAATATTGAAATACAAAGAATCAAAAGAAACAGATGCTCTCTAACATACCTGAAATTAAAACTTCTGAATTTTTCCTATTACTGCTATTGGCTGTAAAGCCTGAAGGGCATAGCTGCGCTTACCGCCTAGCGTGGCGTAGTCACTTACTGATTACTTAAGCTAGGAATACTTACGAATACAGACATTTTTGTTTTCAATCAATATGTGCAATTAATTTTGCTTAGGTACTTACTTCATCATCCATAAGGAATATATTGCTGCATACTTGGTAATTTTGATAATAGTTATTGGTTACAATACGGGTAATTTTAGTTATGATGAACAAAGTCTACAGCATTAACCCAGACTAAACCTCGATACACTTTGAGTAACCCTATGACTTCCGAAGGAAAAAACCCCGATTTTGAAAATTTATTGCTTTACATTAGACAAAGTAGGGGTTTTGATTTTACAGGCTATAAAAGATCAACTTTAATGCGTCGCATAGACAAGCGGATGCAGTCAGTAAATATTGAAAGCTGTACAGATTATATAGACTATCTCCAAGTTCATCCAGAAGAATTTCATTATTTATTCAATACTATTTTAATTAATGTCACTGAATTTTTTCGAGATAATTCTGCTTGGGAACACCTAGCAACACAAATTATCCCCAATATTGTGAAATCTAAAAGTAGTGGTGAACAGATTCGCATTTGGTCTGCTGGTTGTGCTTCTGGAGAAGAAGCTTATACTCTAGCTATTCTCATAGCGGAAATATTGGGAATAGAGGATTTTCGTCAACGGGTGAAAATCTATGCTACAGATATTGATGAAGAAGCTCTTCAGCAAGCTCGTCAAGCTGTGTATTTAGTTAAAGATATGCAGATTATTTCACCAGAATTGCGGGATAAATATTTTGATTTAGTTGCTCACAAATATGTATTTCGCCAAGACTTGCGCCGTTGTGTCATTTTTGGTCGTCATAATTTAATTCAGGATGCACCGATTTCCCGGTTAGATTTGCTAGTATGTCGCAATACGATCATGTATTTCAATTGTGAGACCCAAGGACAGATTCTGGCACGGTTTCATTTTGCATTGAATGATGGGGGTTATCTATTTTTGGGTAAAGCAGAAATGTTGTTGATGCATTCTAATTTGTTCACACCTATAGACTTGAAGAACCGAATATTTACTAAAGTAACCTCTACTAATATACGAGATCGCTTGTTGGTCATGACAAATGCCACTGAAGATGAATATAATGACAGATTATCTAAATATATCAAACTCCGAGAATTAGTTTTTAATACAGCACAAATTGCCGAAATAGTCATTGATATCAATGGTTTATTAGTGATGATGAATGAGCAAGCACGCTCTTTGTTTAGTTTGTCACCAAGAGATTTAGAGCGTCCTTTTCAGGATTTAGAACTTTCCTATCGACCAATAGAGTTGCGCTCGCTGATTGAAAGAGCCTATAACGAACGTCGTCCTATTACTTTAACAAATGTCGAGCGGTATTTGTCTAATTCCGAAAAACAATATTTAGATGTACGAATTACACCTCTGCAAGATCATGATTTGAACTTATTAGGTGTCACTATTGCCTTTAATGATGTCAGTCGCTATATTAAACTTCAAGAAGCACTACAACGTTCTCAGCAAGATTTAGAAACCACTAATGAAGAACTCCAATCTACTAACGAGGAATTAGAAACCACTAACGAAGAACTTCAATCTACTAACGAAGAATTAGAAACCATTAACGAGGAACTTCAGTCTACTAATCAAGAACTGGAAACCATGAATGAAGAACTCCAATCTGCTAATGAGGAATTACAAACCATTAATTATGAATTAAGTCAGCGTACCTTAGAACTTAACCGTAATAATGTTTTTATCATTTCTATTCTCAAAAGTCTGCAAACGGGAATGGTAGTAATTGACAAAAGCTTTAATATTTTAATTTGGAATCATTTATTAGAAGATTTATGGGGATTACGAACTGAAGAAGTGATTAATAAATCCCTCTTTAGCTTAGATATTGGTTTACCATTAGAAAAGTTGCGCTCGCCTATCCGCGATTCTTTATTTGGGAAAACAAAATTTCAAGAAATGATTTTAGATGCAACTAATCGCCGGGGTAAACTCATCAAATGTTATATTGCTATCACTCCCCTCATCGACAAAGAAATTGAAGGTGTTGTTTTAATGATGGTAGATGTGGAGAAAATAAAAAGTATGATTTCTGCTCAAGAAATTGAAGCCAGACGACAGCAGCAACAATAAGGTTAAATACTTTTCAGCAAAGAGATTCATATTCCAACAGCAAGCAAAATATCTCACCTAGCAACGTAGACGCGCACGGGATTTTGAATTTAACTGCCCTCTGGCAGAAAGTATTATCTGGGCAAAACTGCACAAGCCGGATACTTTTCTGCAAAATTAAACTCGTTGTCATGCAAATCACATAACCCAAAGGGTGCTAAATTATTTAACACTGTTGATGGATAAATTTGTGATTGTTGACATCTTTACCGAAATTTTTGATAAATTTAAAGTAGAGGCAAAAAAAAATTTGTTTTTGTTTCTTAATTCCTTGATAAATAACGAGGTAACAAGCTATGGATACTGCTATCAAATACGACATCGAGGTTATCAAGGAAGAAGCAAGTCAACTTGCTAGAAAAGGACTTGTTAACCGTCAACAGCCAATTTATACCCTTTGTAAATTTATTCCTGATCGTGAATGGGCTGATTTTGAACATGAACTGGAAAAAAACGAATATTTACTCAGAGATCGAATTATTGACCTGCTTGGGTCGGAAATATGGACAGAAGATTAAAACAACATTGACTTAAGTCAGTAATTAGCAACGCCCAACATTAATTGTCCAAGCAATAGGTTACTAACTATCTCTTGAGAGAACATCGCGGATATGAATCAGCATCTTGAATTTTTCTGGGTACTTTAGCTAAAATAGTTTCTGGTAAGGAACTGGAAAGATTAAGCGTAATTACTGGCATTTCTTGCCAACAAGTACGGCAAAACCAGTAAGTTTCAGATCTGCGTATATGTTTTAAAAGGGAATCGGAGCAACAAGGACAGTAATTATTCATGCTGATTAAATCCTTTCATAAAAAGTGTTTGCCGTATCTAGAAGTCAATTAACCAGGCAATCTGATTGAAAAAATTTTTTTTTATTTATATATAGCCGTAGACAAGGCGGTTAGGACATTAACAGATGATAAAACGTAGACAATAAAAGCCTTTTAACTAAAGTCCCTCGATTTTGGATTGACGATTACCCTTCGGGAAGCCGAAGAAAGCGTCTATGGATTTTGGATTGACTCCACCCTCAAGTGTAGAGCTTGAAAATTTGGGATTTGGGATTGACGTTAGCGAAGCGTAAGCAGCGCAGCGAGTATTTTTCCGTCCTGAAGGACTCCAGACCCATACCAAATTTTTTTAATCTAAAATCTAAAATCTAAAATCTAAAATCTAAAATCTAAAATTCTCGTTTACCTGCTAAGAGTCACCTGTCACCTGCTATATCTAAAGTTTAACTGATAAATGTGAGAAAGTCGTGAGGATTGTTTTCATCTCAACATATACCTTAATATTGCTAAATAAATAAGGAGGTATTTACTCTAACTATATCTAAACATAATTTAATATCTTAGTTTCATCCTCCTTTGATACCCTGCCTACCTGAATGTGCAAGTTAAAAGAATGCAGAATTTAGAATTTAGAATTTAGAATTACGTTTTGCAACGGGGATTTTACGCCGACGCAAAACCCGCTGCTTGTAGAAGCAGGGGATTTTCACCCCCAAAGGTAAGTTAAAGATTTAACAGCTAATGTACTTGAAGTTTTTTAAAGTTAAATCCTCACAAGTTCCTCAAAATTTCTGTTGTATAAAAATAATTATGAAAACCAGAAGCAGAGAGATTTACTAAAAGCTTCTTGATCTAAATATTGATATAATTTAAAGGATTCTAAAATATGCTGGAAATACAAAGCAATCAACAAACCAATAGCCCAGCCTCCAAAGAACAAGCACTAGTCCTACCTTTTAATGCCGTTGGCATTGCAGATATTCCCTTTGTCGGGGGCAAAAATGCTTCCTTGGGAGAGATGATTCAGCAGTTGCGACCGCAAGGAGTAATGGTTCCGACTGGGTTTGCGACCACAGCTTATGCTTATAGATATTTCATCACCACAGCAGGTTTAGAAACCAAACTGAGAAAGATTTTTGCTAATTTAGATGTAGAAGATGTAGACAATTTGCGCCAATGTGGACAACAAGCGCGATCGCTCATGCTAGAAACCCCATTTCCGATGGATCTGCAAGAAGCGATCGCCCGATCCTATCAAACCCTCTGCCAAGAATACGGTCATGATACCGACGTTGCAGTCCGTTCTAGCGCCACCGCAGAAGACCTACCCGATGCTAGTTTTGCCGGACAACAGGAAACTTACCTCAACGTTCACGGACTCAAAAGCGTACTCGAATCCTGCCATAAATGCTTTGCATCCATTTTTACCGACCGTGCCATCTCCTACCGACAACTGAGAGGTTTCGATCATTTTGAAGTGGCACTGTCAGTAGGTGTCCAAAAAATGGTACGTTCTGATTTGGCTAGTTCTGGTGTCATGTTCTCCATTGATACCGAAACCGGGTTCAAAGATGCGGCATTAATTACAGCAGCTTACGGTTTAGGTGAAAACGTCGTTCAAGGTGCCGTTAACCCAGATGAATATTTAGTATTCAAACCCACCTTAAAACAAGGATATAAACCCATTCTGCAAAAACGTCTGGGAACAAAAGAAATTAAAATGGTTTATGATGTGGGCGGCACAAAATTAACTAAAAACGTCTCCGTCCTGCCCTCAGACCGCAACCAATTTGCTCTCAATAATGACGAGATTATACAACTAGCAAACTGGGCTTGCATCATTGAAGACCATTATTCCCAAGTCCGTGGTATAGACACACCAATGGATATTGAATGGGCAAAAGATGGTATCACTAATGAATTATTTATTGTCCAAGCTAGACCAGAAACAGTCCAATCTCAAAAAGCGAAAAACGTCCTCCGCACCTATCAATTAAAAGAAAAAGGTGAAGTTCTCCTCACAGGTCGTAGCGTTGGTGAAATGATTGGTCAAGGTAAAGCAAAAGTTATTTTTGACCCAACTCAAATTAACCTCTTCCAAGCCGGAGATGTGTTAGTAACCAACCGCACAGATCCAGATTGGGAACCAATCATGAAAAAAGCCAGTGCCATTGTCACTAACTCTGGTGGTAGGACTTGTTTTGATGGAGAGACGAAAATTCTCACCAATCAAGGTTTTATGACCATTCAGCAAATTTATGAACAAGGATATCAAGGATTATCAACTTTAGCCCTGAACACTAAAACCCATCAGATGGAATGGAAACCAATTATAGATGCAATGAAACGTACATCTCAAATAATTGGTGTGAGTGTATCTCAAACTGGGAAAGTTAGAGATAATTTCCTGCGGTTAACTCCTGATCATAAAATGGTCAATCTTAGGAATGGTGAATATACCAAAACTGAGATTCAAGAAATGTTAGATAATCAAGAAATGTTGCTTGTATCTCAGAATATTCCCACATTAGGTGATAGCAAAAATCAAGAAGCAGATTTAGCTTATCTTCTAGGAGGAATTGTCACAGACGGTTCAATTTACACCAGTCGCACTCATGGAGAAGTCCAGTTTATCCAAAAATGTTTACCAGAAAAACAAGCATTCATCGCTACTATGAATGAAAAAATGAATGCTATTTATGGTAAATCTTTTGCTGCTTGTGAGAAAGAAGTATCTTCAGGTTACATCCGAGGAAAACAGGTAAAAGGACAAGCTACAGCTTATCGTATTTATTCTAAGGCTATCGCCTATGACTTAAAAGAAAAAGAACAACAAATTACTCAAATTCTCTTAGAAAATACTCCAGAAGTTTCCTATCACTTTTTAGGAGGTGTAATTGATGGTGATGGTTGCTATGCTAACAACCGCATTAACATCTATATTTCTGAAGAGAACTTGCTACAAGCTGTGATTATTGCTTGTTTGAAAATCAATACTGTTCCTCAAGTTACTAAAAATCGCCATATCTACAATGTCCAAATTGTAGAAAAATTAGAGCAGATTTTACAATATACCCAACGAGTCAAAGGAGATGTTACTCCACGAACTATTCAAACCAGATTTTTTGCCGCTAACCAACTATTTAGTGACAATGTAACAGGTAAAATCAAATTAAGAAAAGATAAAAACTTACTTGTTTCCGATAAACAACTGAGTGAAATAAATCAATTTGCAGACCTTTTAAAAGGTGATATTCGGATGCAACGAGTTGTTCAAGTTGCAGATGCAGTAGACGCTGAAGTTTATAATATTACTGTTGCCGATCATCATAATTATCTGGTGTTTACGGATAAATATACTCCTGTAGTTGTTTGTAACTGTCACGCGGCGATAATTGCCAGAGAAATGGGAATTCCTGCCATTGTTGGCTGTGGAAATGCCACGACAATATTACAAACTGGCCAAGAAATTACCGTTAGTTGTGCTGAAGGTGAAACAGGCAAAGTTTATGCAGGTTTATTAAATTTTGAAGTCCAAGAATTACCTTTAGAAAACTTGCCTCGTACTCGTACTAAAATTATGATGAACGTGGGCAACCCAGAAGAAGCATTAGGTTTAACAGCAATTCCTAATGATGGTGTAGGTTTAGCACGGATGGAATTTATTATTGCTAACCACATCAAAGCCCATCCTTTAGCATTACTTCACTTTGATCAATTAGAAGACGAACTAGCACAATATAAGATTGCTGAGTTAACTTCTCAATACGAAAATAAAGCCGAATTCTTTATTGCTCAATTGGCACAAGGTATTGGTACAATTGCCGCAGCATTCTATCCCAAACCTGTAATTGTGCGTTTGTCTGACTTCAAGAGTAATGAATATGCAAACCTCTTGGGTGGTAGACAATTTGAACCCAAAGAAGAAAACCCAATGATTGGTTGGCGTGGTGCTTCCCGCTATTATGATCCTCGTTACCGTGAAGGTTTCGCCCTAGAATGTGAAGCCATGAAACGAGTACGAGAGGAAATGGGTTTAACCAACATGATTTTGATGGTTCCCTTCTGCCGCACTCCCGAAGAAGGAAGACGGGTACTTGCAGAGATGGCAAAAAATGGCTTGGTCAAAGGTGAAAACGGACTGCAAGTCTACGTTATGTGCGAATTACCCAGTAATGTGGTACTAGCAGACGAATTTAGCCAAGTCTTTGACGGCTTCTCCATTGGTTCTAACGACTTGACACAATTAACTTTAGGCTTGGATAGAGATTCTGAGTTAGTTGCCCATCTGTTTGACGAACGCAACGAAGCTGTAAAACGGACAATTGCTAAAGCGATCGCCACAGTCAAACAATTTAATCGCAAAATCGGTATCTGCGGTCAAGCACCAAGCGATTATCCAGAATTCGCCCGCTTCCTAGTTGAAGAAGGCATAGATTCAATCAGCCTCAACCCAGACTCTGTACTCAAAACTTTGTTGGAAATAGCTAAAGCAGAACAAGGTCAATAAATGACTGTGGGGTGTGGGGTGTAGGGTGTAGGGTGTAGGGCAAAATCAAGTCAAAAGTCAAAAGTCAAAAGTCAAAATTAAATAACTTTTTTCTCCCTGCCCCTCTGCCTCCCCTGCCTCCCCTGCCTCCCCTGCCTCCCCTGCCTCTTACCTGTTCCCTATTCCCCGTTCCCTTTATTACAAATTACGAATATGCAGTTATCTAATCTACAAACCAAAGATTTAGCAGGAATGAATCTTCATAATCCTGCTAATTTACTGAGAACATTAGAACAACTCCGTCAGTCTGTTGATGAAGAAGGTAGGGAAATATTTAATCAGTGGCGATCGCGCATTCAACGTCCAGCATTCATTAATAGTAGTCTTAACCTGGCCTATTACATGGCATTGCGAAGACATGATTTACGACCCATCCAAGCAGCATTGATGCCTTGGGGTTTGTCGTCTTTAGGGAGAATTGAAGCAAAAGTTTTACCGAATTTAGATGCTGTAATTGCCACTTTAGCAGCAGTTTGTGGACAAGAAACCAATCATCCTCCCATTGAGGCATTTTTTGAAGGCGATCGCTTACTTCAACAACACACAGAAGATTTGTTTGGCCAGACTCTGCACAACCGCCGGGTCAGAATTATGGTGACACTACCCAGTCAAGCCGCCAGCAATTATGAGTTTGTGCGGGATCTCATTTGCCAAGGTACTAACTGTGTGCGGATTAACTGCGCCCATGATACCGCACAAGAATGGTCAGCAATGATTGCTAATGTCCGCATGGCAGAAAAAGAAACAGGACATTCCTGTCGAATTCTCATGGATTTAAGCGGACCCAAACCCCGGATTCAATTTGCAGTCGCCCCCCATCCTAAAAAACGCATCTTTAAAGGGGAATCTCTGCTTTTGACCTACAATGCACCAACTACTATTGGTTCTACCTGTTTTCAAGCCAGTTGTAGTTTACCCCAAGTCCTCAAAGAACTAAAAATTGGTACAACCGTATGGATTGATGATGGTCATATAGGTGCGAGTGTAGAATCAATTACGCCAGAGGGGGTACATTTACGAATCACTCACACCCGCCTTAAAGGTGAAAAACTACTACCAGATAAAGGCATTAACTTTCCTTACACTGACTTACACTTAAGTTCTCTGACTGAGAAAGACAAACAAGATTTAGATTTTATTACTGCCCACGCCGATATGATTGACATCATCGGCTATTCTTATGTGCAGACACCAGAAGATATTGAACTTTTGCAAACAGAATTAGCAGCAAGATTACCAGAAAATTATCCTATCCCAGCCATAGTTGCCAAAATAGAAACTCCTTTAGCCGTCAGCAATTTGCCAGAGTTAATTGTCCAAGCAGCCGGTAAACAACCCTTGGGAATTATGATCGCTAGAGGAGATTTAGCCATTGAAATTGGTTATCAAAGATTGGCAGAAATTCAAGAAGAAATACTGTGGTTATGTGAAGCTGCCCACATACCCGTAATTTGGGCAACTCAAGTATTAGAAAATCTCGTCAAACAGGGAATGCCATCACGGGCAGAAATGACCGATGCCGCAATGGCAGAAAGGGCAGAATGTGTGATGTTAAATAAAGGACCCCATATTGTCGAAGCAGTGGGAATTTTGGATGATGTCCTCACCAGAATGCAAGCCCATCAAATGAAGAAAACTCCTCAATTGCGGGCTTTACATTCTTGGTAACGGAAGGAGGCAGGGGAGCGGGGGAGCAGGGGAGCAGGGGGCAGGGAGCAGGGGAGCAGAGGAGCATGGGAGCAGGGGCAGGGGGCAGGG
>NZ_LUFH02000049.1 GCF_001586785.1 Sphaerospermopsis aphanizomenoides BCCUSP55 | reverse complement strand
CCCTGCTCCCCTGCCTCCCCTGCTTTCTTGACTGTCACCTGTTCCCTAATAACTGTATGGATTTTTGGGTTGGGGAATTTTTTTGAGGGAGGAAGCTTTAATAGTGAGTTGGCGTTTATCGGCGACTTTTTCTGTGATCATTTGTCCTTCTACTTCTAGCCATGTATCTGGTGGGTATTGATTGCGGTTCCCTGCCAGTTGTACTGGTAATCCTGCTGGGTAGACATCTGCGGCACAACAGGTAATCACAAATCGCGCTAATAATAGGTGGTTTTGATCTAGTTCTGGGGGATGGATGACAAATCCCTGGACTTTAACTTTCTGGCCTGTATAGGCATCGGGTTCTGGATAGACGTTAAGTGTGCGTACCCAATCTATGAGCGATCGCTCTTCTGGTCGAATGGTAGCGCGAAATGCTTGGGGTTGGGCCCGTGTTGCTCCCAGTAATTCGGTTACACCTCGATCCAGTGCTGTTTGAGAGGCAAATACACGGGGTGTAATGATCAATCCTAAAATTGCTGTGATTAAGAGTAAAGCACTGCTCCAACCAGGGGGAAATAAATTTATATGTTGTTGGTTATTAGGTGTTTCATAACGACGGCGTTGTTTCCAAAGTTGTAATCCTTTGAACAATCCAACCATTAATAAACCAAATCCACCCGCAATTACTAACCAAAAGTAATCAGGGTGAATTAATAAATATAGTTTACCTGTGAGCCAGTGTTTGAGCATTAAAATTCCCCAAGCGGTGATTGCTAGAACATCTAGCCAAGGGAGTAATTGATTGGGTATTTTAGGTTTTGGGTTTTGAATTGAAGTCATTCGATTTTGGATTTTGGATTTTGGATTTTGGATTTTGGATTTTGGATTATTTACCCCAAGGATAAATATGAAGGCTTGTTACTATCAAGAAATTTTTGGTCATTAGCGGTAACATATTTGATTGATTTATAGCGGTATAAAATTTACTGAGATCCAAAAATGTCCAGAAATCTATACAATTATAGGAATTTCAACTTTGTTTCCTATTAAGAGTTCCCTGTTCCCTAATCTAAAAATTACATGACGTGCAAATTCAAAATTAATGTGAATAAAAGTGTTAACTGTCCGGCTAAAACAAATAGATAAATTAGGGCTTTAGGTTTGAAAATTGATAACATCAAGCCTACACCTTTAATGTCAATCATTGGACCAAATACCAGGAATGCTAATAAAGAACCACTGGTAAAGGTAGAAGCAAAAGACAAAGCAAAGAAAGAATCGACTGTAGAACAAATTGATACTACTGCTGCTAAAACTAACATGGCCAGAATTGAGGTAATTGGCCCTGCACCCAAACTGAGAATAATATCACGGGGTGCTAGAACTTGAATTGCAGCAGCAATGGCACTTCCTAATACCATCACGCCGCCTAATTCCCTTAATTCCTGAACTATATTATCCAAGACTAGACGGAGTTTATCAGCTAAAGGTTTGTTGAGGTTAGAAGTAGAGGTATTTGTTTGGTTTAAATTACCACCTATTCTTGTGGATATACCTGCTTTGCCTCCGAGAATATAAGTCCCTGATTGCAAGATAGTATTAGCAGATGCTGGTTCTGGTTCTGGTTGATATCTTTTCTTGCGTTTAGATTCTGGTTTGGTGGGTGGATTATATTTCAGATAACGAGCGATCGCAGGTTGTAAAAACGGACTTAAATCTCGCTGAAAACTAAATACAAAACCGATAATAGTAGCGATCGCTAAAGACAACACAACTCGTAATACTACTATTTCTGGTTGGTCTCGAAATGCTGTCCAAGTTGCCCAAATCACTATGGGGTTAATTGTCGGTGCTGCTAGTAAAAAACCAATTGCTACTGGTGTGGGTACTCCCTGCATCAATAACCGCCGCGCCACTGGTACATTACCACACTCGCACACCGGAAACAAAAAGCCAATCATACTGCCAAATAAAGCCCCTAGTAGGGGATTGGTGGGCATTTTCTCTACTAATTTGCGTTCATCAATAAAGAACAGTAGCAAACTGGAGAATAACACCCCTAGCAGTAAAAAAGGCATCGCCTCGACTAGCAGACTTAGAAATAGGGTGAAACCATTGTTCAGTTGATTAATTATCATGTCGCAGTCAAAAGCGGGGTTGAGTTTTAGAGTTATGCTTTGTCATTTTATCTAAATCGGGATCAAACGGGGATCAAGGTTCACAAGTCAAAAGTCAAAAGTCAAAAGTCAAAAGTATTACCTCTTTATCAATTAAGAGGATTGAACAAGGAATAAGTAAAGAAATTTAGCACAGCCTCATCAAGAACCAGTATAATTTCTCTAGTTTTGCTGAGGCTTGGTATTTACCTTGGTTGCCTTTCTACTACAAAAATCCTCAAACTGCAAGTCTATTTTGGATATTTAATATGGTTGTGGGTACAAATTCGTTGCAAAAAACCCTGTGTTAAGCAGGTTAGGGCATTTGAGTGATGTGATTTCAATGAGAGTTTTAGAACCTGTTCAGTTTAATTGATTCCCAAAAGTTTTTTTAGGGCTGCTGGCAGATTCTTAGCCTCTTCTAACCCGTCTACATCTTTCCAGTTAGTATTTTTATCCCAGCGGATCTCACCAAAGAATTCATCACCTAAATTGGCACCACTCAGATAAACACCGCTGAGGTTAGCACCCTTCAAATTAGCACCACTGAGGTCTACTTGACTCAAATCTGCATCTTGGAGGTTAGCATAGCTCAGGTTTGCTCCTCTCAAGTCAGTACGAATCAGGTTAGCACCACTGAGGTTAGCACCAGTCAAGTCTGCTTGGATTAGTTTAGCAGCAATGAGATAGGCACCGCTGAGGTTAGTGTGTAACAAATAGGCACGGCTTAGGTCCGCACGGCTCAGGTCTGCTTGATTCAAGTTTGTGTAACTTAAATCTGCTTGGAAGAGATAAGTAGCTCTCAAGTGAGTAGCACTGAGGAACTGCCCCACTATACTTTTAAAACTTTCCCCCTGCAAGCAATTACTGTAGTTAATCAGCCGCAACAAATCTGATCTTAAACTATTCCCTTGGGGTTGACCTGATGGATAGAAAATGATGTATTCTTTGAGGACATCATGTTCTTGAGCATATCGCTGTAATTCTAACAGCAAAATCATCACATTCAATCCTGCATAAATATCAACCTGACGCTGACCTAAATTGTTAATCCTGTAATTTTGGTTGTATTTTTGTAAGTTTTTCAGCTTGTTTTGTGCTAAAGTTTCTTCTGCTGTATCAATAAACTTCCCTTGACACCAGTTAATGTAAAAGTTATCCAAAACATTGAATAAATTGATCCAATATAAATCAGGAATCTGTATGAGCATTCCTATGACATATTCAATAATATTTGGTGTGATTTTACCAAAACCTAGCAAATCATAAATTTGCCAATTCATCTGTTTAATTTGGTCTTCAGTATTAAATCTTGACCAATCATATAGATATTTCGTGAGTTGTTCAGCAAACAAAAACTCGCTAAAATCTTGATGAAAAGCTGCAAATATGTCTCCTGGTTTTTGTTCAGGAAGTATATACAAATCTGCTAAAGTTGTTTTGATATCTATGTCATCATCTTGTAATCGGGATTGAAGCATAGACATCGAGCCAAATAAACCTCCAGATTGAATAATACAAACAGCAGCTTCTCTGAGAAGATGTTTTACATCTGATTGGTTATTGGAATTTTCCTGAATATTTACATCACTAAATTCTGTGGCTGGTTTTTGCTTGGTAATTAACCAATTTACAAATTCTTGATAAATTACCACTTTAGCAGTTCTTTGATGAGATTTCTCTACTTTCTCAATCACCCCAGGTTGTTGTTGATATATAACTGCTAACAACTGCAAAAACAGCGGATTATAAGCTAATTGGTTGACTGATTGTGGACATTTTTTACTGCTTAAAAAATCTTGTAAATCTACATTTTTACCTTGATTATCCGGTAATGAATACCATTTTTTAAACCATTTTTCTTGCAATTGTTGATCCAATGGTAGGATTTCTACTCGTTCTAAATTCTCGGGTAAATTCTGGATATATTGAAAAGTAGTTGTTTCCCCAGTAATTAAAAGGCGATGACCCATTTCCGGTTGATTTTGACATTTTTGTTGAAAAGCTGCTACTTGTTGAATAAATGTCTCTACATCACCCTGTAAATCATCTAAGCCATCCAAAATAAAAAGAAAATTGGTATTTTGATTGTTTAACAAGTTATCATTATTTTCATGAATAATGAATTTTAATTCTTCCTCTAAAGTTTCTTCTAAAAAATATTCAAAAAATTCAATATCCTTTAAATAAATCAAAATCGGAGTCCATACAGGATGTAAATGTTGTCTTACCCAATCAGCGAACATTTTACAAAAAGAAGTTTTACCGCTTCCTGGTTGACCTTGAACACAGATCAATTGTGCTGATTTGCTTTGATTAAGAAGCACTCCTTTAGCCCAAGTTTCTAAATCCACAACATTGACATTTTGACCTAAACATTTAGCTTGTAGAGGAATATAAATATCTTTTAGAGAGTAGCTTTGATTGAATAATTTTTCTAATGATTGCCTGGAAATATGGGTTTTTAAATATTCATCAATATCCTGAATTATTTGCTGTTGTTTTGATAATTTTATAAGGTCTTCAGAAACAAGATTTTGGATATTATTACGTGATTTGCTCCAAAATTCAATTATATAACGATGAGTATTAGCAGCTATTCTTTGGGTCAAAAGATTGGCTAAATATTTGCTAACGTTTGGTACTAATAATCGGGCTGATAATAATTGGTTGAATGCTGCTGCTAACTCTGATTGCTGAAAACAGGTAATTGTATCCGTTGCCGTTTTAACATCTAATTCCAGAGTATTGATATTTTGCAATTTTTGTCTTACTTCTTCCATATTAACTGAGTTAATATCCCAATTTAGAGAAGGGTATAAAGATAAAATATCTCGCAAACTTTGTAAATAAGCTGCTTGACTAACTATAACTACACAGTCTTTTAAAGTAGGACATTCTTGGGTAATATCAGCGTAAAATCGCAAGATATTCACACCCAAAGACACAAAGGATAATTCTTTTCCAATTATTTGTTCTAAAGGTAAACACAGCACATCTAATAATGAAGATGAATTTTGGAGTACAGATTTTAAGACTTCCAAATTAGCATCTTGTTTTTGAATAATTTCTGCTGCTTCTAAAACAGCTTTACCGGCATCTACTGTTATATTCGGACTGATTTCTACTGAAAAAGATAGTTGAAAATGCTGCCAAGTTTGTAATAAACTTACTTTCATTTGTTTATAGGACTGGTATTTGATTTTTGAAATTATCTGTGTAGAGAGGGAACTCTTAACAGGGAACAGGGAACAGGGGAAGTGTACGGAGTGTTTTTGAAGAATCAAATATGATTCCTATATATGGGATATATAGCAGGTGAAGACTGAATGATTACAGTTAAGTAGTCAATTAATACTGATAATAATCAGCTAGTAATTATGCTGGCGGTTAATCCAAATACCCCTCATACCCGCCTTTCTCGCACCATTATAGTCATCTGCAATACTATCACCAATATGCCATGCTTCCTCTGGCGAACAGTCATGGCTTTGCAAAGCAATGTTAAAAATTTGCGTATCTGGTTTAGCTGTACGTACTTGGGTAGAAATGGTAATGGATTGGAAATAGTCTCTGAGTCCCAAGCTTTGCAATACTGAGTATAAACGAGAGTCAAAATTAGACAGCACACCCAGTTCAACTCCCAACCGTCGCCAGTTTACCAAAGCTAGAGGCACATCTGGATAGACAAACCAAGGTTCAGCAGTACCAAAGTGAATATATAGTTCGCTAAAAAAAGCGGAAAAATCAGAAAATTCCTGGATCACACCTGCACCTTCAAAGGTGTTGAGGGCAATAGTTCGCCACCAATCAAATTCTCGCTGGGGAATATCTTTAATATCTGTATCATGAAATATGGGTGGTGGTGCAGCTTTAAAGCTTTTAAAAAAGTGTTTATTGAGGATTTCCGGGGCAACAGAAACGCCAAATTCTTGGGCTATTTGACTATAAACTATGCCTACGCTGCCTTTAACTCCAAAGAGTGTACCTACAGCATCTAAAAAAATTACTTTCGGTTTTTTCATAATTCCTAACTAAATATTTGTGTTATTCAAACACATACCCCTCAACCTGCGTCATCAGGATTGTAACTGAATGGGTGTAAGGGTGTAAGGGTGTGGGGGAAAAAATTTTAGATTTTAGATTTTAGATTTTAGATTTTAGATTTTAGATTGGAGTCAACCAAAAAACAATCCAAAATCCAGAATCCAAAATTTCTGCCTTCTACCTATTCCCTATTCCCTGTCACCTAATTTTACTTAGACAAGGTTTTGATCATCGGACTCACCAACCAACTAAACCCTACCTTCAATTGATGTTGTAACGTTGGTAATATGTATAAATAAGCTAAACGACGGGCGATGTAACCTAAAGAGCCATCTAGTTTAATGCCTAAAGCTGTGAGGGTGGCGTTATCGACCCCCAAGGCCATCATTTCTCCTAACTGTTGATAGCGGAAGGGAAGTAATGGACGATTTGTTAAAGAAGCCCAAATGTTCCAAGCGGTATAATCAGCTTGTTGAAAGGCGACTTGTGCGGTTGCGGGGACTTGTTTTCCTTCTGCATCAAGACAGTCTGCTAAATCTCCTAAAGCAAAGATTTCGGGATGTTCTAGCACTTGTAGCTTTGGTGTTGTGGAGATTTGTCCTCGTTGGTTTTGTTTGAGGGGTAGATTTTTCACCACTGGGGAAACTCTGGTGCCAATTGTCCAAATTACCAAATCTACAGGAATTTCGTCTACTTGGTTTCTATACTCTAGGGAGATGGTATTTTCTTGGATTGATAATACTTTGGTTTCTAAATCTATAAACACGCCTCTGGTATCTAAGGCTTTTTTGGCGGCTTCGCGGTTAAATTCTGGGGAAGTTCGTAAAATTTGGTCGCTGATTTCAATGAGGCGGAAACGTCCTTTTTCCCCAATTCTATCTGCTAGTTTACAAGCTAATTCTACGCCGCTGTAACCAGCACCCACAATAGCAACACGAATTTTTTCTGATTCTGATGCTTCTAAAATTCTGAGTTTTTCTTCTAGGTGATAAACATCTGTGATGGTGCGAAATGGGTAAGCATAGTTACTTGCACCGGGAACTGAATCTAGGGGTGTTTCGCCGCCTAATGCTAATACTAAACGGTCGTAGGCAATTTTTTGGCCATCTTGTAATTGTACTTGTTGCTTGTCGGTGTCGATTTCTGAAACGACTGCTTGATGAAACCGCACACCTGTACCTTGTAGCAGTTCTTGGTATGGTGGGGCTATTTCCCAAGCTTGGAGTTCGTTGGTGAGGAGTTCGTACAACAGCGGGGCAAAGACAAAGCGATCGCTCTGATCTACTAAAATAATCTCAGGTTTGGGTGTAGATTCCCAGGGTAATTGGCTTAAACGCAGGGCGGTGTACAATCCACCAAAGCCGCCACCTAGTATACAAATTTTTGTAGTTGGTTGAGTCATGGTTTTTATAGACGACTAAATTTCAGCAAGTAGTTTGTTTTATTGTAATGATTTATTGCGGTCTATTGCCATTAACCAACAATCCTGATACTTTCCTTCGTGCAGATCATGGCAGGGTAATAGCTTAATTTTTACAAACCCACATTTTTCATAGCAGCGAATAGCACGGGGATTTTTTACATTTGGGTCAATGACGATTTTAACAGCGTGCAGTTGTGTAAAAACATAATTTATCGCGGTTGAAAGCACTTTTGTACCAATGCCCTGATTCCAATATTCAGTTTCACCAATAAATAAATCAATGCCATAAACATCTTCTGTTTCTGTGAGAGAATACATTTCTCTCAGATGTGGTGGTAATTGATTGAGAGCATAATATTGTAAATAACCAATATCTAGATTTTTATAGGCAAAAATGCAAGGAATTAAAGGTTCTTTGCCTAAGATTCTAGGTTTATATGTTTGGATAACTTTTTTGAAATTATAAGGATCATCTCTACCACCATAAAATTTTAATACTTCTTCATCGGAACGCCATTTGGTCATGAGTAGATAATCTTGTTTATTATCTTGCATGGGACGAATTTTTATTTCGTCTTTGATAATTAACATACCTGGTTTTAATTCAACGTCGCTCTAAATTCAGCAATAACTTCAATTATATCTACAATATTAGCATTAAATTCATCTAATTTTTCAGCAGGTATCCAATACTCTTGATGTTGAGAACTACCGACAGTTTGCACAGTGTATTGATTGAGAAATTCGGTTTTTACCTTAGAGGTTGTTTTAAAAGTTTGAGATGGTTATTTTCAACACTTCTAGATCCCCCCTAACCCCCCTTATTAAGGGGGGAACTAGATTCAAAGTCCCCCTTTTTAAGGGGGATTTAGGGGGATCTGAAAATCTTTGATACACCATGAGAGACTTTTCAAACATCCTCTTAAATCGTGTTACATAACCCACATATCCAGAAGCTTTGTCTTTTGTGTTCCAATCTCTAGCAATTTGTACAGCATACTCTTCATTTAGTACAGGATAATAAATTTTCAAAAAAAAGCTCAAAAAAAAGCTCAAAAAAAAGCGGTTTAAAACACTAGGAATTACCCATTTGTTATAATTACCCTTATGTACAGTCTTATACCAATTCTGTATAAAGATGCGCCAAATTTAGAAAGGAACGAACCGCAGAGACACAGAGAACACAGAGGAGGAAAAGACCAGGTTACAAAATTCGGCGCAGCCTCACAAAGAAATGGTATTAGAGGATGTTTGAAAAGTATTATTAACACAAATTTTCTCAAACCTAACCCCTCAGCCCCCTTCCCTACAAGGGAATGGGGATTTTAAAGCCTCTCTCCTTGTAGGGGAGAGGTTTACCACAGGGGTTTTTAGTATCTTTCATGACTTTTCAAACATCCTCTTAATCCTGTTCATCCTTAAATCCTGGACATCCTGTATCCCTGACGGGAGGCGTTAGCCATTTCTGATAGCCCTAACTAGCAACTTACCCCGAAAATCGCTGGAAACCATAAAATTCCGTTAACATCTAACACAGTATCTTAAACTGTATTGATTACACACCTTTACCGTTTCATGGATTCTTCTAATTACCACCAGACATGACAGCTTTATGATGTGTAGCGGGGTCATCTGGTTTTCTGTGCCAGTTACCTTCTCTATCAGGTTCATATTCATTGTTAACGCTACTCCAAGCTACTTCTAGGGTATCTTCTTCATTCATGCCATTACTTTGCGCCGCATTGAAAGCAGCAACAAAAATCTGTTGTGCGTGTTCTGGTAAAATTGCTTTGATATCTTGGGGTAATTCATTTATCTTGATAGACATAAACCAACTCCGGGTAATATCGGTTAGGTTGATGTTAATAAGTAGTTCATTATTTTTCCTCTTTCTCAAAGAATAGATTTACATTGTTATCCTTTCTATGGATGGAGTTAGAAAAAAATGAAATTCTTACCATGTGATGATTTCGTCCCATTTTTCTACCATCCTAGCACTGATTCCTGGCACTTTTTCTACATCTTGTAAAGATGTAAATTTTTGCTGTTGACGGGCAATAATCATCCTTTGGGCTAATTTCTTACCCACACCAGGAAGAGTTTCTAATTCTGACTGCGTTGCTGTGTTGAGATTTATTTTGCTACTCCTTAATTCAGGAAGAGATGAAGGAGTTTTGATTTGCGGACATTTTTTTACTTCGGCATCAATTTTTGTTTGAATATTTGGCGGTAATCCTGGTTTAATTTGGGCGTAAAGACGGTTAAATTCCCGTTGATAATGAGCAGCAACCGTAGGATTTTCAACTACTAATAATGTTTCATCATTGCCATTATTAGCAGCTTCTGACCAATTGTGTGAACCTGTAATTACGGTTTGGTTATCAATGACGGCGAATTTATGATGCAGTAAATCTCCTTTGGCTAAAATAGGTACACCGACTGTATTAATTGGCTTCTTCCAAGGTTTATTATCAACTTCATATTTACAGTTATCACTTAAAGCTAATCCCATCATATCTAAAGCTTCACTGTAGGAACGATAGGCAAATTGCGGTTCAATTAAAGCCCGAATTTCTACATTTTGATGGTGACGATTTTCTAAAATATTAGCAATATCCTGATCAGCAAATACAAATAATGCCATATCAACTGTTTTGGTTGCTAAATTTAAGGTTTTAGCAATTAAACCATTACTAGAATTACTCCAAGGTTGAGTTGAGGATGTGGGCGAAAAATGAACTGTAATTTTGTTATTTGCTAAATTTATTTGTTTTGGTAAACGCACAGGTTTTTTCAGTCCAAATTTACTATCTAATTTACCTCCTGCACCATCACCCCACATAATATTAAACTCTTCTGTAAATAAGTTTGCTAATTCTGGACTGTCAATTTTTAATAAATTATTGGCATTACCTAAACTGCTAGAATTACTAAAATCTCCTGAAGTATCGCTTAAAGTAAAGTTAGCGGAAGTAATTATCACAAAGCGATTATCGACAATCACAAATTTATGATGCATTAAACTGCTACCAAAAGAACCATCTGCTGTATCATCTATCCAAGGAATTTGGGCATTTTGGATAATTACTAAGGCATCACGTTGATTAATTTCTGCTGGTGTGATTTGATGATCTTGATTGATATCCACAAATTTGCGAAATTCTTGATATCGTTCCTGTTCTCTTTGTTCTAGTTTCTGTACTTCCGTTGCACTCAAGCTACTCCAAGGACGAGAATAGTTATTCTCTAAAATTATCCTCACCTTCACACCAGCTTTTTGTTTTGCTGCTAATGCTTGGGCGATTTTAGGTAAACGTAATTCTTGGACTGCTACATCTATGGTAGATTTCGCTTGGGAAATAGCATCAATAATCTGCTTTTCTAAGTCGTCTCCTAGGCGGGTTTGCTGACGGTAAGTTTCTTGGTATTCTGAAGATTCAGATTGATTAAAGTAAACTTGAATTAATGGATCTTGTGGTAATGGTGCTAAACGCTGATTTGAAGATTGGACTTTTTGACAACTGATGAGAGTCAATAGAGATAAACAGATAGAAGATAAAAACCTGATATGAGGAAAAATAGACACGGTAATCTGTAAAATAGATTCAGGGTAGACATTATTTATTATTACCCATCAGGTGTATGTCGAATTGCAGATGACCTCAATTATTGTTTTATGCAAATATTATGCAAATATATTTAGATTACAGTGCTACTACTCCCACTCGTCCAGAAGCGATCGCAGCAATGCAAGCAGTGTTAAATCAACAGTGGGGTAATCCTTCTAGTTTACATGAATGGGGCAACCGTGCCGCATTGGTGGTAGAACAAGCAAGAATACAAGTTGCAAATTTAATTAATGCTGTTCCTGAATCAATGATCTTTACATCTGGAGGAACGGAAGCAGATAATTTAGCAATTATGGGTGTGGCGCGATGTTATTCTGTACCCCAACATATTATTATTTCTAGTGTGGAACATTCTGCTATTAATGAACCAGTGCGAATGTTAGA
The DNA here is from genome assembly GCF_001586785.1 of Sphaerospermopsis aphanizomenoides BCCUSP55. Lineage (GTDB taxonomy): Bacteria > Cyanobacteriota > Cyanobacteriia > Cyanobacteriales > Nostocaceae > Sphaerospermopsis_A > Sphaerospermopsis_A aphanizomenoides_A. Next base: position 33,307 of record NZ_LUFH02000049.1, on the reverse strand, counting down.
AAATTGGGGTTGGGATGTCACCAGGTTGAAAGTAGATGGTAAAGGTAGAATTAATCCTGAAGATTTAAAAGCAGCTTTGCGACATAACACAGTTTTAGTATCTATTATTTATGGACAAAGTGAAGTAGGAACTGTTCAACCGATAGCAGAATTAGGAAAAATAGCCAAAATACATGGTGCTTTATTCCATACCGATGCAGTACAAATTGCTGGACGTTTACCTATAGATGTAGAGAATTTATCAGTTGATTTATTAAGTTTATCTAGTCATAAAATATATGGACCCTTGGGTGCAGGTGCTTTATATGTGCGTCCAGGTGTAGAGTTAATACCATTATTAGGTGGTGGTGGACAAGAAAAAGGACTGCGTTCAGGAACACAAGCAACACCTGCTATTGCTGGTTTTGGAGTTGCTGCGGAATTAGCGAAACAAGAATTAGAAACGGAAAGATTGAGATTAACACAATTGCGCGATCGCTTATTTTTACTTTTAGCAGATGTTCCCGGTTTAATTCCCACAGGTGACAGAATTCACCGTTTACCTCATCATCTCAGCTTTTATTTAGAATATGCAGATGGCAAAAAAATTAGTGGTAAAACCTTAGTTCGTCAGTTAAATTTAGCAGGAATTGGCATTAGTGCAGGTGCTGCTTGTCATAGTGGAAAATTAAGCCCCAGTCCGATTTTATTAGCAATGGGTTATTCGCAAAAAGCAGCTTTGTCTGGAATGAGGTTAACTTTAGGAAAACAAACAACGGAAGCGGATATTGATTGGACAGCAATAGTTTTGAAACAAGTTTTGCAGAGATTGACAGCAGATTTATCTTTAGTGGGATAGCTTTATTGAAAATTCAGTCATCGCTAAATACTATTAAACTAATATTACGTAGCGGTAATTCATGAATTACCGCTACTTTCCTTCTGTTTTGCGTAAGTCCTGTATTTTTGTACTTATTCATCAGCAAAAAGTTCTAGTTGTGTTTGTTTCACTTCCCGTTGTTTTTCCGCAGATTTTAGGACTTCCAAACTTAATCTAATATCTAGACGTTTTTGTTGTTCGATAATTTCCTGTACAGTAACAATTTGAATTTTATCTACTGGTTGACTCATATAACGGCTTTTATAAATTCCTGCTTCTTTGGCAGTTTTAATCATCTCCTTAGTCGGTGGTTTCAAAGTAATAAAAACTCCTAATGCTGCACCTTCCAGGGTAATTGTTCCTTGTAAATCTCTAATATCTCCAGATTTAACATTTCCAGATTTCACCTGCAAAATAATCTTTTCTGGTTCGTCTTTATCTCCTGTAAAATAAGCTATTCCATCAATACCTTTATCTGCACCTTTTTTTTGATTGATGGTAGCACGATTATTAGCATAAGTTAATACTGCCCATTTTTCAAATTCTTTGCGAGTGCGATCATCTTTTTTCAATGCTAAAGCTTCCGCAGATTTCATATCTTTAGGAATGCCACTGATCATAACATTGTCTAATACTCCTTTACCAAAAGCATCTTCTAATCTTTTGAGAATTAAACTAATACTTTGATAAGTAATATCAATCCCTATCCATTGCCGATTTAATCTTTGGGAAACTGCTACCGTTGTCCCACAACCACAATAAGCATCTAGAATTATATCACCTTCATTACTACTAGCTTGAATAATTCTTTCTAACAATGCTTCTGGTTTTTGTGTAGGATAACCAAGTCTTTCTCTTGCTTGAGAATTAATTGATTGTATATCTGTCCAAATATTATCCATAATAACTCCTTGAGTTTCATGAAGATAGTTCTTGATTCTAGGAGTTCCATTTTTTGTATATTCAATTCTGTTTTCAGCTTGGAGGTTTCGCAATCTTTCTTCAGAATATGTTTTAAGATTATCTAAATAATAATATCCTCTTTCATCTTTTTTTGTAAATCTTGATTTATATTTATCTGAATATTCTTGTCTAATATGCTGAAAATAATAATTATCAGATTTAGTGTAAAACAAAATGATATCCGCATTAGAAGGAAAACGCTTAGAAATAGATTTACTACTTCCTGAGTTAGTAGTTCTTTTCCAAGTAATTTCATTTTGAAAATTTCAACCCTGAGAACAAAAAATAGCATCTATAAATATCTTTAAATAATGCGATGCCGTCGGATCACAATGTAAATAAAAACTACCTGTAGGTTTCAGAACCCTGTAAATTTCTGCAACCCGCAAAGTCATACTTACCAAATAAGCTAATAAACTACCTTTACCTAAAACTTTTGTTAAGCCAGAAATCAAATCAATGCTTTGAGAAGTGAAATGTCCTAAATAGTTTTCTTGAATTTCTGCTAAACCTTGATTAGCGTGATCATCCCATGTCCATGTATCTATAAAAGCCTGTGCTTGTGCTTGATCTTCTTTACCGACATTATTATAAATTTGATTATAATTGCGTTTAGAATTAAATGGCGGATCAATATAACAAAGATCCACGGTTTCATCTTTGATGTGTTTTCTCAACACTTCTAAATTATCACCATAAAATAGCTGATTGACCATAATTAATGCTCTAATAATTTAGATGTTTGAAAAAATGCTTGAATAAAATCTTACCTTATTATTGATTTAATAGTCTGGTATTTTATCGATGTTTAATAATTCTATATAATTGTTAATTATTGAGTAATAAATATAAATCAATAATATGAATAATATTGTTCAAGGGAAATAACTAACGCTTTAACATTGATATCAATTTCAGATTATTGCTTTTTTCTAACTTATTTTTGCTGAAATTAAAATTAAAAATAATAATAAATACTTACTTCCTTTTCAAATAAAACCGAAAATATCCAAACCAATAAAACACATTAACTGCAATCAACAAACCCGCACCTAAATAAGCTTGAATACCGAGAAAAAGATAAATGCTTGCTGCTAAAACTAATAGAATTTCTACCAAAGCAACAATCCTACCGTAATGATTTACGTCCCAATAAGAAAAAGGACTGATAAAACGATAATTACTCAACGGAAAAAAGTGCCGATGCGCGTCATCATTGTGAACCGGCAAATCTAACAAAGAATGTAACACCATACTGATAAAACACACCTCAATCACTTGCCAATTAGCAATATGACCAATTAATATACCCAACAAAGCTAAAGGAATTGAATGAAACGTACTGACAACAGCTTGCCAAAAAGGTTGATAATAAACCTCAGACCAAATTTGCCTTTCTGATAAACGGTAAACAAACTTCATCAAGAAGTAGAACACAAAAATGGGAATATCTGGAAGGACTGCACCGATCAAAATCGCTAAACTGGACTGAGTACGGATTTGTTGATTAAAAATCACCAAATTTAAAATAGCGTGACTGGGAGTATTCATTACTAAAATATCGGTGCAAAATTAACTGTTGTACATCGTTTCTGAGCAAACATAAATGTTTAAATTACCTCATAATCTGCCAACTTTGCCCGAAATCATCAATGATTTACCAAATATTTCTGGGTGGGAAACAGAAGTGCTTTCTGTAGTCAATCATGATCAACCTGTATTTTTACCAACAACCAATATTAAATTAGCAGATATTAATGCTGTATTTGCGATCGCTCTCCATATGCACCAACCCACTATACCAGCGGGACATAGCGGTTCACTGATCAGCAATTTGCAATATATGTTTGAACATCAACAGGAAGGAGACAACCACAACGCTGCACCTTTTGCTTATTGTTACAGTCGCATGGGAGACTTCATCCCCGAACTAGTAAATCAAGGTTGCAATCCCCGTATTATGTTGGATTATTCTGGTAATCTTTTATGGGGACTGCGACAAATGGGACGAAGTGACATCCTCGACAACCTCAAACGCATTACCTGTGATTCCACCTATCAACCTTATGTAGAATGGTTGGGAACAATGTGGAGTCATGCTGTCATTCCTTCCACCCCCATAGCAGATATTAAACTCCATATTATCGCTTGGCAACATCATTTTGCGGCAATTTTTGGTTGGGAAGCACTAGCACGAGTCAAAGGATTTTCACCACCAGAAATGCACTTACCAAATCATCCAGATACCCTATTTGCATTTATTAAAGCCCTGAAAGAATGTGGATATCGTTGGTTATTAGTACAGGAACATACAATAGAAACAATCAACGGTGAATCTATTACCAAAAAACATTTACCACATCGTTTAATTGCTCGCAATTCCCAAGGGGAAACAACTAGTATTATTGCCCTAATTAAAACCCAAGGTTCAGATACTAAATTAGTTGCTCAAATGCAGCCATATTATGAAGCTAAAACCTTATCTAAACAACAATTAGGTGATTTTTTAGTACCACCTATAGTTAGTCAAATCGGTGATGGTGAAAACGGTGGTGTAATGATGAATGAATTTCCCAGTGGGTTTAAACAAGCCTGGTGGGATATGGTGCAGCATGGTGGAGGTAAAACAGGAATTGTTGGTGTATGTGGTACAGAATATTTAGAATTATTAGCAAACGCTGGTTGCCAACCTGATGATTTTCCCCTTTGTCAACCAGTAGGACAACATCAAATTTGGCAGCAAATTTCCACAGATAATTTTCAACCAGATGCTGTAGAAAAAGCCATTCAAGAAATCAAGAAAACCAACCATAATTTTCATGTTGATGGCGCATCATGGACAAATCATATTAGTTGGGTACAAGGATACGAAAATGTTTTATCTCCCATGTATGAATTAAGTAATTCATTTCATGAAAAATTTGATCAATTATTAGCTGATACATCAGGTGAATCTGTCACTAGACAAAATCATTACCGCCAAATTTTATTACATAACTTATTGCTACAAACAAGCTGTTTTCGATATTGGGGACAAGGTGCTTGGACTGATTACGCACAGGATATATATAAACGCGGTTATGCTTTAATGTAATGCTATTTTTTAAGATTTAATGAGTAAATACCAGTTGCATGGATGAAATGAGAAAAAAATGATGAGAGTTTGATTTTACAGTGACTGTGCAGTGACTCCTCAATTTATTGATCGGGATACCCTAGACCCCATACCGCCTACCGCACACCCTTATTAACCCCCTAAACCCTAATTTGGATAGGTGAGTATTTTCAAGAAAAGTGGTAGGCTAATTCATGCGGATAGCTAGTTTGAATATAGCTAGAAAAATAGTCCCTGCGGTTTTTAGCTTAGGGATAGAGAAGCCACTGCGTTGGACGGGTTTCCCGGCTTGAAGCAAGTGGCGTGGTATTGCAGTTTACCCATTCCGGGTAACTCTGGTCAAAGTAGCTTGAGGACATTTGTCAATAAAACTACTAACTGTATATTAGTCAAATTTGCTGATTACTGCTGCCTCTTGCTATTTGCGTTCTCACCAGTAGCAACTTATGTTATAACGCAATTTTCACTAGATCCCATGACTCTAGAAGTAAGGATATATTTGAAAATCTATCTCGTCATCCACTGTTTGTTGTTGAATCCATGAAGTCTTATTTAGCCGCCGCTATTCAAATCACCAGTGTGCCTAATCTACAGGAAAATTTGGCACAAGCAGAAGAATTAATTGATCTGGCTGTGCATCAGGGTGCAGAGTTGGTGGGTTTACCAGAAAATTTCTCCTTTATGGGAGAGGAAAAAGATAAACTCGCTCAAGGGAATATTATTGCTCAAGAAACAGAAGCATTTCTGAAAAAAATGGCGCAACGCCACCAAATTACCATCCTTGGTGGTGGCTTTCCTGTGCCTGTAGATAGTACAGGTAAAGTCTACAATACTGCTTTATTAGTGGACATGAACGGTGAAGAACTCGCTCGCTACCATAAAGTGCATTTATTTGATGTGAATGTCCCTGATGGTAACACCTATCAAGAATCTAGCACCGTTATGGCTGGAAAAGAATTACCGCCAGTGCATTTCTCGGAACAATTAGGTAATATCGGACTTTCCATTTGCTATGATGTCCGCTTTCCGGAATTGTACCGACATTTGTCAGACAAGGGAGCAGATGTTGTTTTTGTCCCTGCGGCTTTCACAGCTTTTACAGGTAAAGACCACTGGCAAGTATTACTACAAGCTAGGGCAATAGAAAATACCTGTTACGTAATTGCACCAGCCCAAACTGGTACTAACTATGCTCGTCGTCAAACCCACGGACACGCCATGATTATCGATCCTTGGGGTGTGATTTTAGCAGATGCGGGAGATAAACCAGGAGTAGCGATCGCAGAAATCAAACCCACCAGATTAGAACAGGTGCGCCGACAAATGCCATCCTTGCAGCATCGAGTCTTTTAAGAACTTAGTTCCCCGATTTCTTAAATAAGTCGGGGATTCACATATTAACATATTTGATCATTTATAATTAATTCAATAACTAAATTGGGGTCTAGATCATGACCGTTGCACTCATTGAAAGAGAAACAGAACCAATTTTAATTAGTGACCTAACCTGGCGAGAATTTAAAGCTGTTGAACAACTAATTGACCGCCCAGGGGTAAGGCTGTCTTTTTTAGATGGTGTCTTGGAGATTCGCAAAGTGCCAGGTAAAAAACACGAAACTATCAAAAAACGTATTGCTGCTTTATTAGAAATCTATCTAGAATTTCTGGGTTTAGATTTTACTCCCACGGGTTCAATGACTCTTGAAAGCGAATTTGAAAAAGTTAAACGTGAAGCTGATGAATCTTATGAACTGGGACTCAATAGAGAACATCCTGATTTAGTCATTGAAGTTGTTGTCACCAGTGGCGGAATTGACAAACTGGAAGCATACAAACGCTTGAAGATTCCTGAAGTTTGGTTTTGGGTCAATGATGAATTGTTGTTTTATAGTTTAGGAAATCAGGGATATGAAATGGTTTCTAAATCCCAACTTTTACCCAATTTAAATGTAGCTTTATTGACACAGTGTATTAAGATTGAAAATCATGCTCAAGCACTGCGGGAATTTCGCTCAGGTATTGTGAATTAAGCAGCCTGTAAATCCTGATTCCAATATTAACTATTAACAACATTACAAAGGCTTGTGAGTAGGAATACCAACAGCACGAGGAAAATTAGCTGGTGTATTTCCCACTTTCCGCAAATAAATACAATGACGAATGCTATTAGTTAAAGGAGTGGTAAATTCTTCAATTAATTCAACTCTTCCACCTAATTGCTTAACTGCACTTTCTAAACTTTGGTTTTCTTCTTCTGTCCAACTTCCGCGATAAATTACAGCTAAACCGCCCTTTTTGACCAACGGTAAGCTATATTCGGCACAAGCTGAAACATTACCTACGGCGCGAATTACTGCTAAATCATAGCTTTGTCTATGTTGATTTTCCTGACCAATTTCTTCCACTCTCCCCACCAGAGTTTTAGCATTATTTAGTGAAAGATTGGTTAATATTGTATCAATAAAATTAATTTTTTTACGAGTAGAATCTAACAAAGTTATTTGAGTATTAGGAAAAATTATAGAAATTGGTACACCAGGAAAACCTGCACCAGTACCAATATCAATTACAGAGGCATCTTCATGCAAAACAGGGATAAATTCTTGTTTTGGTGCAGTTCCCCTCAAAGAATCCCAAAGATGTTTTTCCCAAAATTCTTCTGGTTCGGTAATACGAGTTAAATTAAGATTGCGGTTGGCTTCGATAATTAATTGATAAAGTTGTTGGAATTGATTTTGCTGCTGATTTGTAGGTTGCCAATTTAATGTTTTTTTCCAAAGTTCTACCATTGCTGGTAAACTAGATACAGATTATAAATTCATGTTGATTTAATCAATACTTGTTTTTTTGTTGGCGAATTAGCACAAAATTTTTAATTTTTCAATTTACTGCTGTTTCGGCACTTTTCTGTTCTAATGTTTTAGGTTCAACTGATTCTAAAACTCCATGATTTAATGTCCAGCAACGGTCTGCTATTGGCAACATATCCCCAGCGTCGTGTGTTACAACTAACAATGTCCAGTCTTTTTTCAATTTGGCTAATAAATTGACTAGTTGACGACGCATTGACCAATCTAAACCTGCTGTTGGTTCATCTAATAATAGTACATTAGGCTGACGAATTAATTGTACTGCTAAAGCTAAACGCCTTTGCTGTCCACCGCTGAGAGCATGAGGTGGTGTAGATAGGGATAAATGATCTAATCCGACTTCGTTTAATGCCTGGTGAACTCGCTCTGACCCTAATTCGGGATGTCCTAAACGTAATTCTTCTAAAATTGTACCACCACAAAAGTGTCTTTCTGGAAACTGAAACACTATCCCAGCTAGTTGTTGTAGCTGTTCAGCTATCAGTTGTTGTTCTCGCCAAAAAACTGCGCCAGAAGTGGGATCAGCTAGTCCCGATAAAATTTCTAGTAAGGTACTTTTACCCGAACCACTAGGGCCAATAATCAAACCTAGGTGCTGGGGGGCTAATTCCAGGTTAATGGATTTGAGAATTGCGTTTGGGCTGGCTGTGGGGTGATAAGTTAGGTTTCTGAGATAGAGCATTTGTTAAAATTACCAAAAGTCAGCGAATATAGCTGAAGGCAAGAGGCTTTCTTGCAAAAGGCAAGAGTGAAATCCTTATTATTACTCAGTTTCGGAGATTCATCATGTCCTAACCACATTGGCTACTGCTATAACTGATGAGCTAGAACAAAAGCATTTAGTAAATTCTGCAAAGTTTCATAATCAAAAACTTGATCTAGCAGCAAGAATCATTCACTTTTTTCTATTGTGGCAGACTTATAGGAGAAAATCGCTACCACCAATCAGGAAACCTGAATCATTCCCCACAGTCTAAATTATGTAGAAATTTTGGCAGTAAAAGACGCATCTTGCAATTAACGATATTTTTGGCATTTTAAGTAAAACATAAGACAATTACAACCGTAATTATTCTGGAAATTATCATGTCTACAAAATTTTTGATTCCTCCATTCATGATGTTTTGCCGATTTCCTCTGTTGGCTAAAGTGGCTTTAGCTACTGTAATGTCCATGAATTTATGGGCTAATACCGCTTATGCTGGTGATCCGTTTCGGAGTAGTGAACCCCGGAAAATAGGCGATCGCACCGAAGCGGCTTTTAAAGCGATTTTCCAAGACGGAAATTATCCAGCAGCAGAAGATTTTCTCAAAAAAGCCATCTCCGATGAACCAGATGAACCTCTAGCTTATGCAATGAAAGCGGCTTTAGCATACACAAATCAAGATTTGGGTGGCTTAGATAGGTATAGTAAAAAGACCTTAGAAGCTGGTCAAAAACTAATTGCTAGTGACCCATTAAGAGGAAATTTATACACAGGAGTGGGGAATTTTTTAGAAGGTGCAGTAATTCTCCTCCGTGATGGCAGTGTTAATGGAGTATCAAAAGCATTAAGCCGATTGACAAAGGTCTATGAATATTTAGACAAAGCAGAAGCTATTTCTGAAAATGATCCAGAGTTAAACTTAATTCGCGGCTATATGAATTTAATGTTAGCTGTTAATTTGCCTTTTACCAGTCCAGATCAAGCAATTGAAAATTTAGAAAAAAATGCAGCACCGGGATATTTAGTCAACCGGGGTATTGCTTTGGCCTATCGAGATTTGAAAAAATACTCTCAGGCGTTAGATTATGTCAATCGCGCTTTAAAAATAACAGCCGATAACCCAGAAATTTATTATCTGAAAGCCCAAATTCTCCACGAAAAGGGGAAAAAGGAAAAAAGCCAGGATTTAATTAAGGATGCGATCGCTAATTTTGACAAAGCTTTAACTAAAAAATCCCAACTTTCCGCCGGTCTAGTCAAACAAATAGAATACGAACGCTCTCAAGCTATGAATCGGTTGAATAATCTGTGATAATTAGTCGAAAGAAGGGAATAGGGAACAGGGAATAGGGAAGATAAATAATCCAATTACCAGTTACCCATTACCAATTACCCATTACCAATCACCCATTACCAAAAATGCACATTGAATTCCGCGAATTTGATCCTTTTAATGTTTGGATTTGGCTAAAATTTAGTACCATTCCCTCACAACAAGAAAAACAATATGTAGAAGAAGTCTTCAACTCCTGGTTTTATCTAGGTAAATTGGGAGCATTCAACGCTGAAAATCTCCAGGTACAAGAAACTGGTTTGGACATCAGCTATATGAATTATGATCCACAAGGTTATGATAAAAGCTTTCTCGCCTTGATGCACAACATGGGCGAATTTGAGTATGAGGGAGAATGGGGAAGATGCTGGTTTGATTTGGGAACTAGTGATGCGATTGCTCTCGATATACTTATTAATGCTCTTACTCAATTAAGCGAAGAATACGTCACTATTGAAATGCTATATCTTGGTGGCGAAAATTCAGATTGGCCAGTTGAAGATAATGAAACTCGCGCCTACTCAATTTACGATAATTAACAGCAACAATGAATAACCCAGGTGAAATTCGCGTTATAGTTCTAGCACTAATTCGAGATGGTGAGAGAATATTTGTTTCTGAAGGATACGACCCCACTAAACAATCCACATTTTACCGCGCTTTAGGTGGTGGTGTAGAATTTGGTGAACCTAGTCACATAGCTTTAGCAAGAGAATTTCAGGAAGAAATTCAAGCAGAATTAACTAACATTCGCTATTTAAGTTGTATTGAAAACCTGTTTATCTTCAACGGTAAACAGGGACACGAAATCATCCAACTTTATCAATGCGATTTTGCAGATCCTCAGTTTTACCAAATTGAAAGTTTAACCTTTTCTGAAACACCAGAACGTAAACATCGCGCTTTATGGGTAGATATTGCCAGATTTAAATCAGGAGAATTAAGATTAGTACCAGAAGTATTTTTTGATTATTTGTAACCTCCAAAATAGCAGTCCTGCTTTGTGTCAGGATTGCTATAGTTAAACTATGAAGTCAACCTAGGAGAATCATCATGGTTGTACAATTGGCAAAAAGACGCTTTAATATTTCCCAGTACCACCAAATGAATGAAGCTGGTATTTTGACAGAAGATGACAGAGTAGAATTAATTCATGGGGAAATTATTGAAATGTCACCAATTGGTAGAAGACACGCAACTTGCGTGAGAAGATTAATTAATTTACTATCTCAACTGTTAGCTGAACAAGCAATAATTGATTCTCAAAATCCAATTATATTAAACAATTTATCAGAACCACAACCAGACATAACATTACTCAAACCCCGTGCAGATTTCTATGAAGCTGGACATCCCCAACCACAGGATATCTTGCTGTTAATTGAAGTTGCAGATAGCAGCATTGAATACGACAGAGAAGTGAAAATTCCGCTTTATGCTAGTAGCGGTATTTCCGAAGTTTGGTTAGTTGATATTTATGAACAAGTAATCATAGTTTATTGCCAACCTACAGACAATGGTTATAGTGAAATTAAGACTTTCCGTCAGGGTGATATTTTAGAGATACAAGCATTTCCTGAAATTCAATTGAATGTTGATAACATTTTAGGATAAAATCAATTATAGCAGGGAACAGGGAACAGAGTTGAAAGTCTCTTAGTGTATATATTTCCCAGATAGTTTTGTATCTCATTCAATTATCAATTGTCAATTGTCAATTGCTAATCATATCTATCCTTCTTTAATTTAATCACTTCAATTACATTATCGTGATGTTGACCACCGATAATATCTTTGAGATGAATTTTCCCTTCAATATACTGTAAATGAATCCGCCATCCAGAGATTTTATCAATATCCGCACGATAAATAGCTTGTTTAATTCCTGTCACTTTATGTAATCTTGTTTTTGGAAACGTTCTTGTTCTGTGACATTCATTATCTTCTAATTCAGCCAAAGCTTCTAGAAAATCAATTTTCAATTCCTCTGGTAAAATTTTCATCGCTTCATGAATTACACCATATTCATCGAGAAGAGGTTTAATTTGTGCCATTAACAACAATGAAATTCTAAATCTTGATTTTCTTCCACCGTGAAATCTTGATAAATTAACTCTGCAATGGCATTATATGCCTGTTGCGCTTCTTCTACATTCACTATTCTAAATAAAGTGATTAATATACAACCAAAAATTGGATCATCATCAATAGTTAAAATAATTCTTTGTTGCTCATTAATTTTTAAACAATATATCGTAGAATCGTAATCATGATTTAGTTTTATGTTTCTGAGTTGTTCGCTATGTTCATAAAAAGAATTATTTTCAGAAGATAACAGTTCAAAATTACGATTCATTTCTTTAATAATTCTAAATTTCTCCGTATCGGTAAACTTTTCTAAATCTTTTTCAAAATCCTTTGTCGATTCAATGAGTATATCCATCAATTTAACTCCTGAGTCGAAATGACAAGGCTACCTTTAAATTTACCCTAATTACAGAAAATTGCAGATAGTAATTGTGATAAATCAGTATGCGCTTTAAGATGTGCAAAATTTACCTAACAAGCCTGAAAAAAATCTTTCACTCCTGTTCCCTAATAAAATCGGAAATCAACTTTCCACAACCTGTATCTATAATTGCTAATTTTCTACTCCATCGCTTTCTGGAAGATTCTGTCTTATGCCAATTAGTCAGCTAAAAAATAGATTTAGTCAACCTGTATTCATACTCATATCAGGACTCGCTATTACTCAAACCATTGGATGTACATTAAATTTACATCATAGCCAAAATAAAGCAGATGCCCAAACGCCACCTAAACCAGCACCCCAAGAAATTGTTCAAGTTGGAGAAGTGCGCCCTTTACCTGGTAGCTTAGATAAAATACCCGTTTTCAATAGCAACAGTCCAGAATGGATTAAAACAGAAGGGATTTTACTTTCTACCTTTGCACCTGATGGGAAAAAAGTTCCAACTGCACATCTGAATTTTCCCTTTCAAGGACGATTTGATTTATTTGCTCACCACTATACTCATACTCCCAAAGATTTGCAAACTCTGTATCTGGGTGTGATGTTGCATAACCCAGGTAAAAAACCTATCACTGTGGATATTTTACAAGGTGCAAGTTATTTAATGGTGGATGCGCCTTTTGTGACTTTAGCGCCCTACTTGGAAAATAATGATGGTAAAGTATTTTCAGGCCCAGGAGCTAGGGCTGTAGCAGATGTACTGCGGGGAGTGCGTCAAAAAGATTTTCCAACTAAGTTAATAATTCCTGCTGGGGGAAGTCGAATGTTGTTAAATCATTCTATCCCCGTGCGAAATTTAGAAAAACCTGTCAATGGTCGGTCTAGCTTTTTCCGCTTGCGTAGTAGTGGTAAAGTTTATGCAGCGAGTTTAGCTATGTTTGCGAAGAAAAATGCTGATGGTACTGACCGTGCGCCCACTTTAGCAGAATGGCAAGATTTATTAAAGAGTGGTAATTTTGCAGGGCCAAGAGATAAAACCCCCACACCACCCGATGCTAAAGGAGGTCAATTAATTTATGGACGGGTAGCAGGTGTATCTGAAGGTGCAACTTGGAAAGCAAATTTGGTAGATAACCCAAAAACCCAAACCTTGACTATTCCCGAACCTGGAAAGGCTATTTCCTATGCGATCGCAACTTTGCGTGGTGGTAAATTGGGTACAGAACAAAGCCAAACTGCAAAAATGCTGGTACGCTATCCAGATACGGCTTATGAAGCACATGGTAATTATGGCGTAGAATATAGTCTCAGTTTGCCTTTAAGTAATAGGACTGATAAAGACCAGACTGTATCTGTCACCTTAGAAACACCATTAAAGGAAGATAAATTAGCTCAAAAAGGTGTACGTTTTAGAAAACCGTCTTTAGATTTTCCTTTTTTCCGGGGTACGGTGCGACTCAAATATACAGATGATGATGGTAAGCAACAAACGCGCTATGTACACCTATGGCATCGTACAGGCCAAGTTTTAGATCCTTTACTGAAAGTGGTATTAAAACCAGGAACTAAACGAATGGTGCAGTTAGATGTGATTTATCCACCTGACTCTACACCTCCGCAAGTCGTGACAGTGAGAACTTTATAACCAGAGTTGAGACCAACAAGTACAAAATAACTCAGGTTCAAAAATCTAATACTGATTCCTTTTTCAATCCTGTTGATTTGTCAAAAAGTAAAACTTTTGACTTTTGACTTTTGACTTGTTACCCTTTTCCAGCTACTACCGAATTTTTGCTTAACAGTTCCATAGCAGCTTGATATTGGCTATCGGCTGCTGTAGCAATTTGCTCACGAGTGATAGGTGGTTGGGGTATTATAGTGTCTGGTTTAATACCTAATTTATTTATATCGCGGTGGTTAGGAGTTTCATACTTAGCTATGGTGACAGCTAGACCTGAACCATCAGATAACTCAAACAAAGATTGAATTAGTCCCTTGCCAAAAGTAGTTTCACCTACTAACTTGGCGCGTCCATTGTCTTGCAAAGCACCAGCAAGAATCTCACTAGCACTAGCAGTTCCTTGATTAACCAAAATTACCAAGGGATCTTCTGTTAAAGCAGGCCCGAAAGCTTCAAAACTTCCTTGAACACCTTGGCGATTGACAGTGTAAACAATAGTACCTGAATCTAACCATTGACGGGCAACTTCAATTCCCGCTTGTAACAAGCCACCGGGATTATTTCGCAAATCAAGAATGTAGGCAACTGCGCCTTTTTTTTCTAGACTAGAAATAGCGTGTGCCAATTCCATTGTGGCATTAGCGTTAAACTGAGATAGGCGCAAGTAGCCAATAGGTTTTCCTTGGGGGGATAAACGCAATTCAGCTACGACAGGATTAAGTTCAATGCGATCGCGCACTAAGATAATTTCCTGGTCTGCTTCTCCATCTCGTCCGATTAAAAGAGTGACAACAGTACCGATAGGTCCGCGCATTCGCGTCGCAGCTTCATCAAGAGTAAGATTTTCTGTGGATAATCCTTCAATTTTCAAAATGCGATCGCGGGGTCTTAACCCTGCTTTCTGTGCCGGCGAACCCTCTATAGGTGTAATTACCTCCAATCCACCAGTCTGAGGATTGAGGGCAATTTGTAAACCCACACCCGTTAGTTCTCCAGAAGTATTAACTTGCAAACTGCGGTACTGTTCTGGGTCTAGAAACCGGGTAAAAGGGTCATCGAGGCTTTTGAGCATCTTCTGAATTGCCGAGTATGCGGCTTGATCGTTTGGCAAAGGTTTTTTTAGCGCCTGTTGACGTACATCTGCCCAGTTTTGATGATTAAATGTTTCATCCAGATAAGAGCGATTAACAATGCGCCAAACCTCAGCAACTAGCTTTTGCTCCTGCGTCATAGCCATTGCTGGTGACACAAGCGAGCCAAAAACCAAACAAAAAGCCAAAAGTAATGAAAATCCCCACCGAAAAACCTGTTTGTTCATGAACCGTTATATAAAACCGACTCAAATCTACTTTGAGTTTCATTTACTTCCTGCTTCGTTCTGGAAGTGTCGGCACTACCCAGTCCACAGGCTTTAAGATTGGGTTTAACTCACCCTACTATTGAGTATTCTAGGCTTGGTTATCACCTAAATACTGGACAATAATAACACTTTTTGGGTGTTAAAGTTGAAACTCTTTCAGTAAATGAGTAGATTTAGATAGATATTGTGATTCAGTTCCTAGCCCTATTTTCCATTCCATGTCAACCCAAATTACCTGTGACTAACCAATAATTCCTTGATGGGACAAGTCGGGGGATTTATCCGTGGCATCAATCAGGAGTTTTTCTACTGCTGGACAAAGACATCGCCAAACCGCTGAAACTTGCGAAGGTCTAAAATCCCAAATCCTCAAACCCCCTGATTTATCAGTGGGATCAATCCCAAATCCCAAATCCCAAATCCCAAATTGGATGACTCGTTGCCACCTTTTTGATGAAATCTATCTCTCGACTATGTTACTTTTTTTATAGAAGAGGTGGATGGCTCTCATCCAATTGTTAGGCAAGTTAAGCAACTGTTGGTGAGCATATCCCTCCTCAAAAACGATAAAATCTACTTTGAAACCAACATTTTCAGCGTTGGCTTGCAAAGAGATCGCAATATATTCCATATTTACAGAATGTTAAGTTTCTGAAAACCTTAACAACTCTGCGAAAGAGCTACTCTTTGTGAAAATCCCAAAATTGATATTTGGGAGTTTTATCAACCGCAACTGATTTTTAGGAACTTGAGATTGTATGGCCAACGTTTATGACTGGTTTGAGGAACGCTTGGATTTAGAAGCGATCGCTGAAGATGTAACCAGTAAGTACGTCCCTCCCCACGTCAATATCTTTTACTGCTTGGGTGGAATTACCCTAGTTTGCTTCCTGATCCAGTTTGCTACTGGATTTGCTATGACTTTCTACTACAAGCCCACAGTCGCAGAAGCCTTCTCTTCTGTGGAGTACATCATGAATGAAGTCAACTTCGGTTGGCTAATTCGCTCCATTCACCGCTGGTCTGCCAGCATGATGGTGTTAATGATGATTCTCCACGTCTTCCGCGTCTACTTGACTGGTGGTTTCAAAAAGCCCCGTGAATTGACCTGGGTAAGTGGTGTTATCCTCGCTGTAATTACAGTTTCCTTTGGTGTTACCGGTTACTCCTTGCCTTGGGACCAAGTTGGTTACTGGGCGGTGAAAATCGTTAGTGGTGTACCCGAAGCGATTCCTGTAGTTGGTGTTCTAATTTCTGACTTACTCCGTGGTGGTTCTAGTGTCGGTCAAGCTACACTAACTCGCTACTATAGCGCCCACACCTTTGTTTTACCCTGGTTAATTGCGGTCTTCATGCTGTTCCACTTCTTGATGATCCGTAAGCAAGGTATTTCTGGGCCTTTGTAATCTAAAGTTATCCGTGAATAGGTAACAACAGCTTCCAGATCAGAGATGTTTGTTTTAAACTTATGGCAAATAACATTTAAGTTAAAAACAAACACTGTTATCTGAAAGCAGTAAGCCCTAAAAACATATAGGCACTTACTTCAACTAGCAAAGTGAAACTTAGTGTCATACTAAATGTGTGGCTTACCATCAAACGCAAAAGCGAACAGCTGAACCTAAATAGCTGATAGCTTTCACTAATGCTTTACCTTCACTTAAGCAGGAGACCACATCTCAAAATGTCCACACAGAAAAAACCGGATCTGAGCGATCCTATCTTAAGAGCTAAACTTGCCAAGGGCATGGGTCACAACTACTATGGTGAACCCGCTTGGCCTAATGATTTGCTCTACGTCTTCCCTATCGTGATCATGGGTTCATTTGCTTGTATTGTGGCTCTAGCTGTACTAGATCCCGCAATGATCGGCGAACCTGCTAATCCTTTTGCTACTCCCTTGGAAATCCTGCCAGAGTGGTATCTGTTCCCAGTTTTCCAAATTTTACGCTCACTTCCTAACAAACTGTTAGGAGTATTAGCAATGGCTTCCGTACCCTTGGGATTGATTCTCGTTCCCTTCATTGAGAGCGTTAACAAGTTCCAAAACCCCTTCCGTCGTCCAGTGGCAACAACAGTATTTTTGTTTGGTACTTTAGTTACCATCTGGTTAGGAATCGGTGCTGCATTACCATTGGATAAATCTCTAACTTTGGGACTGTTCTAATTATTTAGTTGCCTCAAAGTTTAGTTTCCATAAAGTGCTGTAAGCAGTAACGCCTGTGAGTTTCAAGAGCATATACCGAAGTTATGGGTATAATGATGACTAGCCGCAAGGCTGATACAACCCATTAGCAGCTCATACTTCTGGATGATATGCTTTTGAAACAAGCAGGCGTTAATTTTCAGAATCTAGGTTTTGTTGGGGATTTTCAATTTTGGATGTCAAACAAAAACTCCAAAATTTTGAACCAACAAAAGAACTACAAAACTAACTTTTTTCCATTACTTAATATTCAAGTCACGGTCAATGCTTACCATAGTGCAGCAAGACCATCTGACGGTGAAGAGCGATCTTAAGCTCCAAAACCAGGTACAACAATGGTTTGAAAAGTTTTCTCTGCAATATTTAACTCAACGAGGTTGGCCAGAAAGCCAACTTCACAAACTCAATTTAGCATTGGTAGAAGGTTTTACCAATGCAGTTCGTCATGCTCATCTGGCCTTACCACCAGAAACAGACATAGAAATTGAACTAAGTCTGTGGATGGATCGGCTAGAAATGAGAATGTGGGATTATGGTAAACCTTTTAATCCCGATGAGGTCCCAGAACCACAACCAGGTACTTTGCAAGACCACGGCTATGGATGGTTTCTGATTCGGCGCGTGGCAGATCGTGTTGTTTATGAACGTGATTCTGATAACAGAAATTGTTTGTTGATTGTCAAATATCATTTAGAAGAGCAACATTAGGTTGAAAAAAAAGCCCAGTCCGTTCATAAAACTTCGGTGCTGGGATTCGTTTCTGTATTCAAAAATTCTATTAAGCTAAGTCGAAAAGCAAGATTTCTGCACTGAGGTTTGTACTAATTTCTAGTTTTTCTTCTCCACTAATTTGCACTCCATCACCTGTTTTTAGCGGTTTACCATTAAAATAAACCTCACCTTTAGCTATTTGTAACCAAGCATAACGATGGGGTTGAACATGATAATTTACCACATCACCCGGCTGTAAAATAGAGGCGTATAAATCCACATCTTGATGAATAGTTATAGCGCCATCACGTCCATCTTTGGCAGCAATTAAACGTAGTTTTCCTCGTTTTTCTTCCACAGGAAAAGTTTTTTGGTCATATCTTGGTGATAGTCCTTGTTGGTCTGGCAAAATCCAGATTTGCAAAAGGTGTAATTCTTCAGTTTGCGAATGATTAAATTCGCTGTGCATAATCCCAGTTCCCGCACTCATAATTTGTGCTTCACCAGGACGAATTACAGACCCTGTACCCAAACTATCTTGATGTTCAACTGCACCTGATAAGACATAGGTGAGTATTTCCATATCTCGATGTCCGTGAGTAGGGAAGCCAGCACCAGGAGCAATGCGATCGTCATTAATTACTCTGAGAGAACGAAATCCCATACGGTTGGGATCATAAAAATGACTAAAGGAAAAAGTATGATAGCTATTAAGCCAGTCAATTTGACTATGACCTCGTAAATTGCCTTTATGAATGATGTAGTTAAGAGTATTTTGAGACATAATTTCACCTCATTAAGAATGGGTTTTAATTGTTAAAAATCGGTTATGCTGCTGATTTTTTATCAATCAAAATTCAATTTTTGAATGACATTTAGCTTAATAATCAACAGGAATAACAACTTCCAAAAAATTTATTTTTTACAAGTTATAAAGAACTTGTTGTATTTATATTAAAGTATTGCTAGATAAAATTAAAAGTACGCACTTATAAGTTGCATACTTACCAAAAAGATACTAACTTTAGAAGGCAAGAGGCAAAAGGCAAAAGGCAAGAGGCAAAAGTAAGAATAAATTTTCTTAACTGTCACCTGTCACCTGTCACCTGTCACCTGTCACCTGCTATATTTGCTGATAGCGTTCTTGTAAGTCTCGAATAGAAAACAGCGCGTCAAATTGTAATCCAGCAGATTTATATAACTCTGCGCCTCCTTGTAGTCTGTCTATTAAAGAAATTACTCTATCTACGATGTAACCTGCTGCTTGCAACCTTTCAACAGCTTTGAGTGCAGACTGTCCAGTAGTGACAACATCTTCCAGAACCACTACTTTTGCACCTGCGGGTAAGGTCGGCCCTTCAATATAAGCCATTGTGCCATGACCTTTAGCTTCTTTACGAATAATCAACGCTGGTATAGGTCGATTTTCATAGACGGAAACTACACTCACAGCGGAAACAATGGGATCAGCACCCAGTGTTAACCCTGCTACTGCCTGTGTATCTACTGGTAAGAGTTGTAAAAGTAATCGTCCTACGGCCAAAGCACCTTGAGGGTGAAGTGTTACCTGTTTACCATTAATATAGTAAGAACTACGTTGCCCAGAGGAGAGAATAAAATCACCTTCTTGATAAGCAAGCTGGCAAAATAAATCTAGTAACTTCTGATGCAGGGTAGTTAAATCAGTAGTAGTTGCCCAAATATCCAATTGGTTAGATGTTTCGGTAGAATAAGACATTACAAATCATTAAAAGTTGTGCTACACCAAAGGTTGAACTTTTGAGAGTTCTGAAATTAAGCATAAATTAAGATACGCCCAAAAATTGAGGAGTCGTGAACATGAGTATAAATTTGAGAGGCTTGACTGGACTGCTGGTAATGCTGGTTGGTAGCACAGCGTTTCCCGTGATGACAGTTGCTCAAATGCAGCCAGAGAATTATGAATTAATTCCTGATACTTTTGAAAGAGCGTATTTTCGCTATGATTCTAATTTTTATGACAATGGCAGTTTAAAGCGTCAGGTAGATTCTTTATTTGGCCCAGGTGGCAAGTTCGGAACAACTTTCCCAGATAATGAAATTGCTAAAGATGCTGAATTGGTGAATACTGTTTATAAGGATGTTATGATGCAACAAGCGATGAATGATCCTTATCTTCGCACTCCTGATTTACCAAATCCTTATGATTCTTCTTTGTTGATGTCTCCTCGGTACAATGCTAACAGGCTAAAAGTGGGGACTGAATACCGCTTTGATAGTTTAACATCTCGTTAAATATTTAACGAAGGCAGGAGGCAGAAAGTAAGAGGAAAATAATCTATATCTGTTTCCTTTTAACTGTCACCTGTCACTTACTATTTTACTTTTCACACACTCGCAACCCCATAATAATTAAATCTCTTTCAACCGCATCTAAATCGGCTATTTTGGGCAAATGTCCCCAATGTTGAAAACCAAATTTTTCAAACAGTTTTAAACTCGGATAATTATGAGCAAAAATAAAGCTGACTAAAGTTTTTAAACCTAAATTTGGACTTTCACTAATTGCTTTTTCTAAAAGTTGCTTTCCTAAACCTCGTTGCTGGAAATCTGGGGAAATATAAATACTAATCTCGGCTGTGGAATGGTAAGCAGGTCTGCCATAAAATGATTGAAAACTCAGCCATCCAGCAATCACACCTTCTACTTCAATTACCCACAGAGGACGTTGTGAGGGTAATCGCCCTTTAAACCAAGCCACGCGACTTTCTACAGATACAGGTTCTAAATCGGCGGTTGCCATGCGGCTAGGAACTGCGGCGTTATAAATTGCTACAATAGTCGGCAAGTCTGCTTCTGTGGCATGGCGGATATTCATTGCGGTTTTAGGGACAAAATTCTCAGTAAAATATTTACAAATAATACACTGTGTCCAGAGAATTTATTAAGTTTTCTGGATATTGAATTTAATGTTAATGGAGAAGAAATCTTGTCTCGTATATGGCGTTCGCTAAGTCTTGTCTTTACAGTCATAATTATAATTAGCTTTTGGTCAATAAATGTTCAGGCTAAACCTTCTCTCACAGCATCTGAACATTCAGCCAATTTTATTTTAAAATTTTACTTTATATAACTCAAATAATTCTCCTAATTGCCGTTTCACGACTTTAGCACCAGCAGCTTTAATTGTTTTTTCCCACTCAGATACAGGTTCTAGAAATACCTCAGCACCTAAATAAGTTTCTAAAACTGCCCAATCTTCTGCTAAAGGTTGTTCGGAATTTAGAATGTCAAATACAAAATGTCCACCAGGTTTCAATACTCGTTTGACTTCTAGTAATACAAGATTCCAATATTCTAGAGGAAAATAACAACTAAATCCAGTAGCTATGACTAAATCAAACTGTTCTGAAGGATAGTTTAAATGATGTGCTGCCCCTAATTCTACGCCTTTGAAAAGTTTTGAGTTTAATTGTGAACCACGAGAATTGAGAGTATCGCGTGCTATATTACTAGTTTCTTGTCCGTAGAAATATGCTTGCCAATCTCGCCAAGGATATATTAAAAAACTGACACCACAACCGATATCTAAACAGTTTTGGTTTTTTTGAGGTTGGGCAATTTCCCAAAATGGAGAAGCAATTTTATAAGCTAAGATGCCGTTTTTCCATTCTTTATAAACTGGCATTTCTTCTACTTCTGTGGGAACTTCAAAGGGTTCTTTTTGATATTCTTTATTAAAACGATATGCTATTTGTGCGATTCTCTCTTGCCATTTATCTGCGGAATAGGTCTTATTTTTATATGAATTAGAAGGTGGATTTTTAGACATTAAATATGCTTAACGCAAGATAATTCTTCCTTATCGAGTTTATCATAACAAATTTAAAGTCTGTTGTCAACCACCTCATACTCTTTTTTTGCGCTTTTTTGTGGAAGTATTTTGGCGATGATAGCGAAGCACTGGTGCAAGCAATATACAAAGGTTTAGCAGTGCTAAACCCCTACAATTACAACTCATATTAAACCCTGGCTAATAAAGGTGCAGCAGCTAAAAGGGTTTTGGTGTAGGGGTGTTGGGGATTGGCGAAAATTTCTTTGGTGCGACCTAGTTCTACTATTTTACCACCATTCATAACGGCGATGCGATCGCACAAAAATCTTGCTAACCATAAGTCATGGGTGATAAATAAGTAAGTTAATTCAAATTCGGCTTTGAGTTGCAACATCAAATCTAGCACTTGTGTTTGGACACTGGCATCTAACATACTCACAGGTTCGTCACATATTACTAATTTAGGACGAGTAATTAATGCTCTAGCTATTGCAACTCGTTGTTGTTGTCCTCCCGATAAATCAGAAGGATAACGTTGATAATAAGTTTCTGCTGGTGTTAAACCCACTTTTTCTAACATCCATAAAACCTGTTCTTTGGCTTGTTCAGCATTAGCTAAATTGTGAATAAACAAAGGATCAGCTATACTTTGTCCCACAGTCATAGCTGGATTTAAACAAGCATGGGGATCTTGAAATACCATTTGAATTTGTCTACGGGAAGAACGGATTTCTTGACGGGATAAATTTGTTAATTCTTGTCCTAAAAATTCAACTTTTCCGGCTGTGGGACGAATTAATTGTAAGATGGTTCTAGAAAGTGTACTTTTACCACAACCAGATTCTCCTACTAATCCTAATATTTCCCCTGGATATAATTCTAAATTAATCCCATCTACAGCTTTAATTGTTTGTCCTTCACCTTTAAATAGACGTTCAAGAAAATTTGGTTCTATGGTGTAATGTTGTTTGAGTTCTGTAACTTTTAAAATGGGATTTTCCTTACTTACTGTTCCCTGTTCCTTGTTACCCATTCCCTCTTCTTTTTGAATATATAAGGCTGCTTTTAATAGAGATTGGGTATATTCATGTTGGGGTTGTTTAAATACAGTTTCGGTTTTACCCATCTCTACCATTTTGCCTTGATACATGACACCGATGCGATCGCAATATTCCGCTACCATAGCCAAATCATGGGAAATCAATAATAATCCCATGTTTTCCTCGTCGCACAATCGGGTTAATTCTTGTAAAATCTGGGCAGAAACTGTTACATCTAAGCTGGTTGTGGGTTCATCAGCAACAATTAATTTAGGATTTAGAAGTAAAGCCAACGCAATAGCTACCCGTTGACGCATCCCTCCGCTAAACTCATGGGGGTACTGACTCCAGCGACTAGCAGGAATTTTCACCTTTTCTAAAGTTGCTAAAGCCTTTTCCTTGGCTTGTTGTGTGGTTAATTCCGGGAAATGTGCTTGTAGAGTTTCCAGACAATGATTACCAATGGTCATCAACGGGTCAAGGCGCGTCATTGGGTCTTGAAAAACCAAAGCCACCGCTTCACCGCGAAATTTTCGCATTTGAATAGGTGTTAAATATAAGACCGAATCACCTCGAAAAAATACTTTACCTTCAACTCGACTCCCAGCAGGTAACAAACGCATGATTGCCCTACCAATAGTCGATTTACCACAACCAGACTCACCCACCAAACCCATTCTTTCACCAGCTAAGAGAGTAAAAGATACATCATCAACTGCCCAATTTTCCTCTTCTACGCCACGTTGCGGATAAGCTACACGCAAATTTTCAATACTAAATAAAGCTTCGCTCATAAATTTTCAGTAATAAGTATTTACAGGTTTAAATATATTCTGTTTTCAATTTCAAAACAGCCAGGTGCGGTCATTATAATATCGAAAGCGGGGTTTTGGTTGGAATTAGGATTTTTAGGATTTGAGTTGACGTTGTGGTTTTTTGTCTGAATCAGGATGTCCAGGATTTGAGGATTTACAGGATTTTAATTGATGATTTTTTGGTTGGTGTTTAATATTTTTATTTGTCTGATATATTATTGATATTTTTGTGGAATATGAAAATTTATAAATTACTAAGATTATATCTTACGTAATTTTCAAAATCACCACATCCTGTAAACTGTAAATCCTTAAATCCTAAAAATCCTTACTCCCATAAAAAAAACACATCCTGTAAATCCTTAAATCTCAGACAAACAAAAATACCCCCCATCACTGGAGGGTATCTTTTATTTAACTAAGCTTATTAAACCCAGTTGAATATTAGCCGTTGATTGCAGGAGCAGTCAAAGCAACAGGAGCAACTTCACTAGCAGCTAAGTCTAAGGGGAAGTTGTGAGCGTTGCGCTCGTGCATTACTTCCATACCTAAGTTAGCGCGGTTGATTACATCTGCCCAAGTACCGATGACACGACCTTGAGAATCAATGATGGATTGGTTAAAGTTGAAACCGTTCAAGTTGAACGCCATTGTGCTGATGCCCAATGCGGTGAACCAAATACCAACTACTGGCCATGCAGCCAAGAAGAAGTGTAAGGAACGGCTGTTGTTGAATGAAGCGTATTGGAAAATCAAGCGACCGAAGTAACCGTGTGCTGCAACGATGTTGTAGGTTTCTTCTTCTTGACCGAATTTATAACCGTAGTTTTGAGATTCGGTTTCGGTTGTTTCACGAACCAAGGAGGAAGTTACCAAAGAACCGTGCATTGCAGAGAACAAGGAACCACCGAATACACCAGCTACACCCAACATGTGGAAGGGGTGCATCAAGATGTTGTGTTCTGCTTGGAACACGATCATGAAGTTGAATGTTCCGGAGATACCCAAAGGCATACCGTCGGAGAAAGAACCTTGACCGATGGGGTAGATCAAGAATACTGCGGTAGCAGATGCCAAAGGTGCAGAGTAAGCTACGCAGATCCAAGGACGCATACCTAAGCGGTAAGACAATTCCCACTGACGACCCAGGTAGCAAGCGCAACCAATGAGGAAGTGGAAAATTACCAATTGGTAAGGACCACCGTTGTACAACCACTCATCTAAGGAAGCTGCTTCCCAGATGGGGTAGAAGTGCAAACCGATAGCGTTAGAAGAAGGAACAACTGCACCAGAGATGATGTTGTTTCCGTAGATTAAAGAACCTGCAACTGGCTCACGGATACCGTCGATGTCAACGGGAGGAGCTGCGATGAAGGCGATGATGAAGCAGGTGGTTGCTGCTAACAGGGTGGGGATCATTAATACGCCGAACCAACCGATGTAGATACGGTTTTCGGTGCTGGTGATCCACTCGCAGAAGCGATCCCATACGTTAGCGGTTGAACGCTGTTGTAAGGTTGTGGTCATTTTATGATTGCTTTGTTTATGATATTTTGTAGGTTGTTTTGCCTACTTGCCTATAATATTAGAGGCTCAGTTTAGTTTTGTAAAGACCAGTTATATTAGTATATATAATACTTTTATGTTTTTTGATAATGTAACCGGATTTACAGCCAAGCAGTACAGGACTTAGGCACGGAAGTTATATGTGATACTACAGCTTGACGTAAGTCATGGACTGGGTGTAGAGGGTTTCCTCTTCTCGACCTTAATTTTTCTATCACTTTACCCCTTTGTCCAAACCTTTAATTTTTCGTTTTTTCTGCGTAAGTCCTCACAAAAAATACTAAAAATCAAAGTATATGTAAGGCAAACCACCTTCAGGTGCTAATATCCAAACGGCATAGAAGCATAAAGGTACGAAAACAAGTTTGATAGGCCAGCTAAACTCTAACTTCATCCCTCGTTTAAAGGCATAGATGATAATCATTAGAACAGATAAACTGATGAGTAAATAAGAAAGCTGATATTGGCTCATATTAAGGGCTTCTACATAGACTTTTTCTGCAAACTGGGCATCAGCAGTCTTACCCCAAAGGTGTTGTATAACTAAAACAGAATCTTGGATGTTGGGGAGACGAAACCAGATCCAAGATGTGAAAACCATAAATTGGGTTAACAACCAAGCGAAAACTATACCGACAGGGTTTTGCCAAAATAGAATCAAAATTTTCGAGCGATCGCTGATGGCTTCTGTGAGACGATGAACTACTAAAGCTACACCATGCAATATTCCCCAAATTATAAAGCCCCACGCAGAACCATGCCAGATACCGGCAACTAGCATCACTATCAATAAGTTTGTGCAGGTACGAAGTAATCCCCGACGAGAACCACCCAAAGGAAAGTATAGATAATTACGTAACCAATCACCCAAAGTTATATGCCAGCGTCGCCAAAAATCTGCAATGCTGGTACTAAAATAGGGGAAATCAAAATTTTCAGGTAAAACTAACCCAAAAAGTAAAGCACTCCCACGGGCAATATCTACATAACCATTAAAATCTAAATATAATTGTAAGCCGTAAGCAAAGGTAGCTAACCATAAATCTGTGCTACCTGCTCTTTGTAAGTTACCAAAACATAAATCAACAAAAATTCCCAGATTATCGGCGAGAATACCTTTTTTAACTGCACCTCTAGCAATTAACCATAATCCTTCTGCCAATTTATCAATATTAGGAAATTGCAGTGTATTGAATTGAACTGCTAAGTTATGGTAACGAGTAATTGGGCCAGAAATTAATTTAGCAAAAAATAATTTGTATGTAGCAAATTTCAAAAACTGCTCAGTAGCAGGCGCTCCACGATAGACATCTATTAAATAAGCGATACACTCAAATGTAAAAAAGGAAATTCCCAAGGGTGTAATTAGTTTAAAAGGAGTATTTGGTGAATCTATAGGTACGTTAAATATCCATTTTGAAACAATAGGCAAATACTTAAAACTTAATAAAAGTCCGACATTTAAAATCACACCAAGACACAAAACTTTTAGACGACGAAGATTCCAGTCGGATTGAGCAATTTGCCAATCTTCATTAGAAATTTTCCAGTCTTGGGAATGTTTTCCTGGTGAGGTGTTGTTACCAATTTCTAGACCTAGACGGAAGTTAATAAAAGTCAGCACTAACAGTAATGGTAGGTATTGAATATGCCAAGAGGCATAAAATACCATACTGGCTATGAGTAGAGTCCACAATCTTAACTTCTGTGCGGCTACAGTCCAGTAAATTCCCAAAATACTCAACAAAAAAAGCCCGTAAAATATTGATATAAACTTCATTTTTTAGTCATTGGTTATTAGTCATTAATAAAAATTTCTTCCCAGTTCCCAGTTCCTAGTCACCATTTACTTAAAATTCCAAGGAATCATCGGGTCAATAGCTAATTTTTTGGATATTTCATAAGCTCCGTAACGGTTAAGATGACTAGGATCAGAAAAATAGTCATGTCCTTTTAACCAAATTTGGCTTAAATCCCGGTAGATAAAGTTGGCATTAGTTGTGGAAACATTTAACATATATTGTTGAAATTGTTGTTCATATTTTGTCCGTGCTGGATCTAGGTAATCTCCTGTAAGGGGCATATTCACAAATACTATTGGTATTTGCTGACTTTTAGTAAACTCAATCACTGATTGTAGGGCTGTATCTTGGTTTCCTGCTAGTTGGAAAGATTTATAGTCGTTGTCATAACTTCCGGATACTTTGGGATGTTTCTGATAATATTTCACTGGGTTGAAGCGAATAGACAGGGGTAAAAACCCATCAAAATCAACTGATAATTGAGATTCATCTTCTGGTTGCTCAGTTGCTGATTTACTTATTGATGAAACTGACTGATGGTTGTTATTAAATGGTAAATCTTGTAATTTTTTTTGCAATAAAATTTTAATTTGGTCACGGTTTTTATAGCTGACAGATATATTCATTAAAGCCTGATTTAGCAACTCATTAGCTACTTCATAAGTATTAACATTTCGTGCCTGATCTGTGATTTTGTTGTCTGCTGATTGATTTGTTTCTTGTAGTGATAAATTATCACTATTTTTTGGTTGATTAGCTCTTTTTAAAACTTCTTGATATCCTTTTGATGCAGCGATGGCGTTAAATGTAATATCATTACGTCCACTATTAAAAGCTCTAGAACCATCTGCCCAAATAATCAGTTTTGGTAATTCTGATGGTTGCAAAACTTGGCGAATGATAAAATCTACAACTTGGGCTGTAGCACCATTAATACCAAAATTAAATACGTCAGTTGTTGCATAACCTTGAGTTGCTAAAGCTTTAGTCAGGGCAACAGGGTCAACTCCTCTTAATGCGCGAGAAGAACCAATAATTAAGATATCTGGTGGTTTTCCTGTTGTCGCTAAACGCTGTTTATAAAGTGCTAATTGTTCATCTAATTGCCTTGCTCCAAAGCTGGGCATTTGTGTTAGCGAAGCTCCCGCCTTGCGGGATCGCGCTGCTAAAAGAATAGCGGTGGAATTAGCTTTTTGTTTTAATGGGGAATTGGGCAAATTTTCCGCCTCATCATTTTGGGTAAAACCAGAAGCATTAAAGGCAGAATTAGAGGATTGAGAAGATTGGGTATTGTTGCTGCTGGTAAAAAATGCTGTGCGTTGACTCTGATCCGTGCCTGATGTCAAAGATGTTTGAGATTGGGAGGATGATGAGGATAAAATACTAGCACCTTGGGGAGAATTTTGGATACGATTAATGACGTAACCTAACATCCAATCAGTTTGGAGTGTGAGCATAAATCCCAAAGCTATCCAGATGAAACTACCCCCAACTCCTTGCTCATCAGGGTTGTGTTCAATGGCTTGGTTAGTGTCCGCAAACAATTGAGTTTCCACAAGTAACTTTTTGACCTGTTTATGAGCCGTTTCTAGCCAATGCTGTGCTGCTTCCTTCACGAAACTTTGAACTTCCTGGGTTGTTAAATCAGGTCGCACAATAGGCTCATCAGTTTCGTTAGTGAGCAAATCATTTACGTATTCAGATGTAGCAGCAAATTCTGGTGTTGCTTCTGGTACTAATCGGTGGCGTTGTTCAAAATCAACACCATGATGCCAAACAGGTTCGCTATCACCTGCACGACGGCCATAAATTCTGACACCAGTAAGTCCAAGAATATTGAGTTGACGAATAAATTGAGTGACTTTAGTGGCCACTTGTTGACGGGTGGGACAATTGGGTGCATCACACATCACGTGCAGTAAATCGCCTTTACGCAAAAGCAGAACGCGAATGCCACCTGTTTTTAAGCGCCAATCCATATCATGATTAAGTAACCTTTCCAGCAAAAAGATAATAGCTGGTTCGTCACCAGCACTACCTAGAGCCAGTGTAGATGTTGCCAAAGCAGGATGTATTGAAGCGGGGAGAGACACCCAATCTACCCAAGCAGGTTGCTGATCACCTGTTTTTTGTCCATAGATAGCAGCAGCGAGAATACCTTGAGGAGCGATCGCTTCTAGCTGAGAGACAATAACTTGTAAACAAGCTTCCTTTTCTGGGGCGGGAGCATTTTTTAAAGGGTCAACAGCTGGTGTACAAAAGATATGTAGAGTAAATTCTTTCAGAGCAGCTTGGACAGAAATTTTAAAATCTGATAGTACCTCAGTTAATAACCGAGCGATCGCTTGTACATCTCCCCAACGCGCCCATTCTTTGAGCATTTTTTCTGGTGGGGTCAAATCCACCCGCAGTCGCCAATCAGGAGCATTCTCACCCCGAACTTGGGAGACAATGACTGCATCTTCATAGCCAGACAACTTGAGATGCCGCAACTGTTGGGCTATTGGTTCTGCCAATAAGGTAGCATCAGGACTATAACTTGACTGACAAAAGATCCACAGACGATTACCGATCTTTTGAGAGTTGGTTTTAGACTCAAATGGCGTACTTTTAACTTGGACTGCCACACCCAAGTTACTGAGATTTTCGCTAAGATAACGAGCAATAGCATCTGGGTTGCCCTGACGTGCCAAACTTTCATTAGAGACAATCAGCGCCCCACTGACCCCAATTGTTTTAGATTTGACTGATTCTGATAACAGCGCCTGTTGTACTTGTTCTAGATGCCGATCTAACTGATTTAAGTAGACCCGATGACACCATTGAGGACGGTATTCTCCTTTTTTTCGACCGTAAACCAATACTTGGTATATTGGGGATTGTTCCTCATTGGTTAAGCTATCCAAGTCTGTTTGCTGTAGTGCTTGCAGCAAATCAGAAAGAGTTTGCCAACGTTGTGGACAGTCTGTACCTTCACAAAGGATATGTAGGTCATTTCCCAACAACCGGACTTTCACCCCGAAAGTGTTGATTCCTGTTGCTTGGCTTACCCACTGCACTAAGGTTTGCTGGCGATCTAGTAATAGTGTTTTCATTATGAAGTTAAGTTTAACAGGAAGCGAGTATTGGGGGATTTTGCCTGTACTTGTAAACTAGAAACATAGATTTATCACATTTTGCAGTTTTTTTTTAACAATTTTGTTACCTTTGGAGCTTGCAAAATGGTCAAAGATAGTCTTATCTGTCTGGGAGTGTGGGGTGTGGGGTGTGGGGAGAAAGATTTACCTTCTGCCTTCTGCCTTCTGCCTCCGGTTGGTGAGCGAAGTCGAACCACTGCCTTCTGCCTCCTAATTTTACTCATCTGCCAATTACCAAGAATTAGCAATGTCACTTCTAAACCAGAACCCCTCACCTACTAACGGATTAAATCTGATTTTGTCTAGTATTCCTCAATGTTGTCTCCTGCAAATAGGTACAGCATCTATGCTACTGCTACTTATAGCAGAAAAAGCCACTGCTGAGGGATTGAAAGCTTTAGGTGAAGCCAGTGAAGAAGTCTTTAGGGGCGATCGCCTACCTATTCTCAACTTGGGAGATCAACAGGAATTAAGTAACAGCTAAATACAGCAGAATTCAGCAGTCACCAACAGGGTGTAGGGTAGAGAGTGTAGGGAAGACAGGGTTGGACAGAGCTTAAACTCCCCAGGATGCTCGCGTCCTGAAAAGATAGGGCTTGTATTCCCAAGGTTGTTAGCTCGGTCTGGAAACCCCACACCCCATACCCCACCCCAACGGGTCTTGGTCAGAAATCAGCAGTAAAACTGGCTTGTTGTCCAGCTTTAAATTTAGATTCTGTACCTTATTGATCTGCAATCTGATATATCTATATAACTCTTTAACCCAAGTCGCTAGTCATCTAGTTTAGGCTGGTAATTGGTAATTGGTAATTGGTAATTGGTAATTGTTGATTTTCTCCTTTGCCTCATGCCTCATGCCCCCTTTTTCCTAACTAGCAACCTAATTATTGGTTTCAGTTAATCATATAGAGCTACAAGCAAAAAACTAAAATTGTCAACAGTAATTGGCTTTACAGAGCAAAGAATATGGGTTCTCTTTTATACTCTTCATCCCCAGCAGCGAGTTTTTACCCCTCGGAATTATTCTTGCGCCATCGTCTACAGGTAGTAGAGGAATTGTGGGAGTCGGTTCTTCGGCAAGAATGTGGTCAAAAAATGGTGGATTTATTGCGACAATTGCGCGATTTGTGTTCCCCAGAAGGACAAGCGACTCATGACCAAACCTCCTCCGCAGTAGAGTTGATTGAACAACTGAATATCAACGAGGCTATTCGTGCTGCTCGTGCTTTTGCTCTTTATTTTCAGTTGATTAATATCATAGAACAGGAATATGAGCAAAAGCAGCAATTAACCCGCTATTCTGATTCAGATAGCATAGATCAGGAACATCTGACCAATATTATTTATTCAACGAATCAAAGGGAAGACGACTTACCTGTCACCAAGGAATTAGGCGCAGATTCATTATCACAAAGTTGGACAGATACAACACCAATTAAAGAAAAAGGTACATTTGCTGCTTTATTTCCTCTGTTATTTAAACTGAATGTACCACCTCAGCAAATTCAACGGCTGATTTCTCAGCTAGATATCCGCTTGGTTTTCACAGCACACCCCACGGAAATTGTCCGTCATACGATCAGGGATAAACAGCGACAGGTAGTAGACCTTTTACAGCAGCTAGATAACTTGGAAAATCGTTCTGGTGGCTATCCTTGGGAAGCTCAAGAAGTGAAAGAGCGATTATTGGAAGAAATCCGCCTGTGGTGGCGTACAGATGAACTCCACCAGTTCAAACCCACAGTTCTAGATGAAGTAGATTATGCTCTGCACTACTTCCAAGAAGTGTTATTTGACGGTATTCCTCAACTGTATAAACGTCTTAAATATTCCTTGGCACAAACATTTCCTTGGTTAGAACCACCCAGTAAAAACTTCTGTTCTTTTGGTTCTTGGGTAGGTTCAGATAGGGATGGAAACCCGTCAGTAACACCAGAAGTCACTTGGAAAACCGCTTGCTATCAGCGGAAAATGGTTTTGGAAAGATACATTCAATCGGTGAAGAAACTGATTGAATTATTGAGTGTGTCAATGCAGTGGAGCGATGTACTGCCAGATTTACTAGAGTCGCTGGAGTTAGATCAATCTACTTTGAGTGATGTTTATGATGCTCTAGCATTACGTTATCGTCAAGAACCATATCGCTTGAAACTGGCTTATGTGCTGAGAAGACTGGAAAATACCCGCGATCGCAATCTAGCTTTATATAATCGGGAAACACCAGCCAATGAAGATTCCCCTATGTACCGTTCAGGGGCGGAATTTTTAGCAGAACTGCGCTTGATTCAACACAATTTGACGGAAACGGGTCTAAGTTGTCGAGAACTAGACAACCTGATCTGTCAAGTAGAAATTTTCGACTTTAACCTCACTCAACTAGATATTCGGCAAGAATCATCTCGTCATTCGGATGCGCTGAATGAGATTTTGGAATACTTGCAAGTTTTACCCCAAGCTTATAACGAACTATCAGAAGCCCAAAGGGTGGCTTGGTTAACTGGGGAATTACAAACCAGACGGCCGTTAATTCCTGCTGAATTACCATTTTCGGAAAAAACCAATGATGTAATTGAAACCTTCCGGATAGTGCGATCGCTGCAACAAGAATTTGGCATCAACATCTGTCAGACGTACATTATCAGTATGTGCCGGGAAGTCAGCGATGTGTTGGAAGTTCTGCTCCTAGCCAAAGAAGCCAGACTATTTGACCCAGCCCTGGCTATAGGAACAATTCGAGTTGTACCGCTATTTGAAACTGTAGAAGACTTACAACGCTCTAGAAACGTGATGCGGGAACTGTTTGAACTCCCCCTATATCGCGCCTTCTTAGCTGGTGGCTATGAAGCACTTAATCC
>NZ_LUFH02000048.1 GCF_001586785.1 Sphaerospermopsis aphanizomenoides BCCUSP55 | reverse complement strand
TTATCATCCGGGCTGGGTGTAGGGTGTGGGGTGTAGGGTGTGGGGTGTGGGGTGTAGGGGAAAAGGATTTTATTTCTGTCACCTGTCACCTGTCACCTGTCACCTGTCACCTGTAATCTGTCACCTATCTTCCCCATGATTGGCTCTGAAGCGGTAGAGTTAAACAAGGTCAAATAGATGAAAATACGGTAAAATGGCAGACATTGAACTTAAACCTTGTTTCCTGACTCCCAAAAGAGTACAACCAGAGTATCCCCTATTCGTCTATTTACCGGGAATGGATGGAACTGGTCAATTGTTGCGATCGCAAACTGCTGGCTTAGAACTGGGTTTTGATGTCCGTTGTTTAGCCATCCCCAGAAAAGACCTCACCACTTGGGAGGTGCTAACCAGGAATGTTTTAGACTTGATTCACGCAGAATTGGAAAGAAGTTGTCATCGTCCAGTTTATTTGTGTGGTGAATCCTTTGGTGGTTGTTTGGCAATGAGCGTCGCTACCAAATCACCACATTTATTTAAACGTATAATTTTAATTAATCCCGCTTCATCTTTCCAACTGCGGCCTTGGCTTAACTCCTTATCTCAACTAACAGATTTAGTGCCATCATGGTTTTATGATATCGGTGCATTGGCATTGTTACCATTTTTGGCATCGTTATCACGGATGTCTAGTAGCGATCGCCATGAATTGCTGAAAACTATGCGTTCTATACCCGCAGAAACAGTAAATTGGCGTTTGTCGTTATTGCGAGAGTTTTATATTGAAGAGGAAAAATTGCAACAACTAAAGCAAGAGGTTTTACTGATTGCTGGGGGAAGCGATCTCTTATTACCGTCTTTGAGTGAGGTGGAACGTTTAGAGAATATTTTACTTAATTCTCAGAAGTTAATTTTACCTGATAGTGGTCATGCTTGCTTATTAGAGGAAGATGTGAATTTATATAAGATTTTGAAAGATCATCAATTTGTAGAAACTGTAAAATACAATTATGCTCATAGAATTTAATACCATTTCTTTATGAGCTTGCGCCGAATTTTTTGATCTTGTATTTCTTTCTTCGCTTCCTTCGTGTCTATCCCTACGGGACGCTTTGCGAACGTGGTTGATTATAAGTAACTAATCTTTGTTCAGTGATTTCGGTCATTGTGAAAAAGTGTAAATTATTTTTTATACACAGTTAATTAAACCTTTCTGTAAAGCCACAGTTACAGCTTGAGTGCGATCGCTCACATCTAACTTTTGTAAAATGGCATGAACATGAACACGCACAGTTCCAGGTGTAATATATAGTGAATTTGCAATTTCTTGATTAGTTTTCCCGACTGCAACTAAAGAGAGAATTTCTAACTCTCGATGAGTGAGAGGATGAGGAAGACTGACGATATTTTCTGACTGATATTGACACCTTTCTCCACTATAAACAGAACGAATTTCTTGAGTTGCGGTTTCATCCCACCACGAAGCACCAGCAGCAACAGAACGCAAAGCCAAAACCAATTTTTCTGCTGCAATACCTTTCAGACAATAACCTTGAGCGCCAACAGAAATCAACTGAGAAATGAGAGATTTTTGAGAGTGGGAAGTGAGAATCAAAACTGGTAATTTGGGAAATTGTAACTTAATTTGCCGGCAAGTTTCAATACCTCCTATACCTGGTAATCCCACATCTAAAATTACCACATCTACAGAATGTTGTTTCATCAACTCAATAGCAGTTTCCCCATCTTCAGCCTCAGCAATAATTTCTAATCCTGTTTCTTGTTGTAGTCGCACGTGCAACCCTAAACGAAACAATTCATCATCTTCAACTAAAAGTATTTTCATACAATGATGATTTTACAAAACTTAGATAAACAAGGATTTTCAATTTTTTTTACCTGCCACCTGTCACCTGTCACTCGATTTTGGATTGATGTTAGCGAAGCCTACGCAGCGCAGCGAGTATTTTTCCATCCTGAAGGACTCCGGATTCATACCAAATTTTTTAATCTAAAATCTAAAATCTAAAATCTAAAATTCCCTTTCACCTGTCACCTGTCACCTGTCACCTGTCACCTGATATAATAGAATAGGAAGCTTAAAAGCAAAAATAGCACCTTTAGGCAATCTATTCTCTGCCCAAATTATACCACCATGAGCTTCAATAATTTGCCGAGATAAATAAAGACCTAACCCAAATCCTTTTCCTTGACGTTGGGTATTACCTTGATAAAATCTTGAGAATAGGTGAAAAAACTCCTCTGGTTGAATACCAGCACCGGTATCTAAAATTTTGACAATTTGGTAAGAAGTAGTTGATTCTAAGATAATTTCTACACGCTCACCACGACGGGAGTGATTAATAGCATTAATTAAAAGATTACTAATCACTCGTTGTAATTGTAAAGCATCACCATTTACCCATAGTGATTGTTTCCAATCTGAATCAGCATAACTACATGAGAGATGAATACGACGATTTGCGGCTAATTCAGTCAAAGTAGAAGTTACATCTTCAGCTAAAATTGTTAAATCTACAGGAGCTAAATTTAATTGAATACCTTCTGTATCATTGCGATAGACATCTAACAAAGTTTCTAAAAGTTGTAAAGAATTGGAATGACTGCGTACCATTGTTGCTAAAACATCTTGCTGACGTGGTGAAACAGCACCAAATTTTTCTTGCTGAAAAGCCTTGATAGTTTCTATTGCTCCTAACAGTGGAGTTTTTAAGTCATGGGTAAGAGTAGAAACAAAATCTTCTCTAATTCTGGCTAATTGTGCTTGTGAGTCTAACATTAATTGCTGCTGTACAATAGCATCGTGATAACGATGTAATCTATCACTTAAAAAACCGGAAATTATTAAAGATATAACAGCAATTACTCGATTAGCAATACTGGAAAAGTTGATTAACTCACTTCCAGGAAAAACTATATTTAATAAAGTTAAAAATACAGAAATGATAGTTATTTGTAGAGTAAAAATTCGCCCGAACCAATAACTTACCAATAAAATTGCTCCCGTATAAAGATATCCAAATACATATTCTTGGGGAGTAGAAAATTCCAGGATAATAATTATGGTTAATATAGTCAAAACAGCCAAAACTTTCATGATTTTACTGGA
This sequence comes from Sphaerospermopsis aphanizomenoides BCCUSP55, assembly GCF_001586785.1. Classification (GTDB taxonomy): domain Bacteria; phylum Cyanobacteriota; class Cyanobacteriia; order Cyanobacteriales; family Nostocaceae; genus Sphaerospermopsis_A; species Sphaerospermopsis_A aphanizomenoides_A. Next base: position 41,938 of record NZ_LUFH02000048.1, on the reverse strand, counting down.
TAAATATCAAGATAATAACAATATATAAGACTAAACAGCAACCCAAAATCTATTCATTCCATCTTTATCTGTGTTTATCTGCGTGCATCTGCGGTTATATCGTTTAGAAAAAAATAAACACCATAAACGCCAGATATAGAAAAAATAAACATCAAAATATACCTGTCTAATCCTTGTTTTTCACAACCAAGCAATGAATTATATAAATTACTCAGTTAAACAAATTATATTCGTAGATTAAAACCATGATTGAAGGATCGATACAAATAGCCTTAACTCTAGTCATAGTCTTGGGAAGCACATCCATTTTTGGCAGATACATGGCGCAAGTCTACCAACAACAGAGTACAATTCTCGACCCTATTTTTAACAAAATTGAGAGATTAATTTACAATCTCATTGGTATTTCCAATCAACAAGATATGACTGGTTGGCAATATGCTAAAGCTATATTGTATAGCAACATCGTCATGGGATGTTTAATATTTTTCATCCTCATCAACCAAGCATGGCTACCTCTCAACCCCACAAAAATAGGAAGTATGACATGGGACACAGCCTTACATACAACAATCTCATTTATTACTAATACTAACCAACAACATTATTCAGGAGAAACCTATTTAAGTTATGGTAGTCAAATTTGGGGACTTGGCTATTTAATGTTCACTTCCGCTGCTACAGGATTAGCAGTAGGAATAGCATTTATTCGGGGATTAACAGGAAGACCATTAGGCAATTTTTATGTAGATTTAATTCGCTCAATTACTCGCATATTATTACCAATTAGTATTATTGGTGCGATTTTATTAATGATAGCGGGAGTTCCAGAAACATTAGCAGCACCAGCAGTATTTCCCACCTTAGAAAATCCTAACATTAGTCAAGCGATCGCTCGCGGACCAGTTGCCCATTTTGAAATCATCAAAGAACTAGGAGAAAACGGTGGTGGATTTTTCGCTATTAACTCAGCCCATCCATTAGAAAACCCCAACGGATTTTCTAACTTAATTGAAATTATCGCCATGCTGTCAATTCCCACATCCCTAATTTACACCTATGGCATATTTGCCAATAACCGCAAACAAGCCTGGTTAGTTTACAGCATGGTAGGGATAATTTTCATCATCTTTATTATTATCACCGCCATAGGAGAATATAACGGCAACCCAGCCATTAACGCCATCTTAGGAAGTACACAACCGAACTTAGAAGGCAAAGAAATTAGATTTGGTTGGGCGCAATCTACCTTATTTACAGTTAGCACAACAGCGACAATGTGCGGAGCAATTAATAGTTTAATTGACTCATTTATGCCCAACGGCGGTTTTGTTACCTTTGCCAATATGTTTCTACAAATAATTTGGGGAGGACAAGGAACAGGGACAGCCTATTTATTTGCTTACTTAATTCTCACAGTATTTGCTACAGGTTTAATGGTAGGTAGAACACCAGAATTTCTAGGGCGAAAAATCGAAAAACGTGAAGTTGTACTCGCCAGTTTTTTAATTCTTTTAGTACATCCTATCGCCATCATGATACCAGCCGCTATTACTTTAGCTTTTCCCGAACAATTAGCAGGAATAAGTAACCCTGGTTTTCATGGTTTTGCACAAGTGCTTTATGAATATACCTCAGCCGCAGCTAACAACGGTTCTGGACTTGAAGGTTTAGGAGACTCCCAACCAGCACCTTTAGCCATAGCTATGGGAGCAAAACCCACAATTACCGCCTTGTGGTGGAATTTGAGTACCAGTTTCAGTCTGCTAGCAGGGCGTTATATCCCCATCATCGGCTTACTTTTACTTGCAGACAGCATATCTCGTAAACCAGCCGTACCCTTTACCACCGGGACACTACGTACAGATACGGGATTATTTACCAGCGTGACTGCTGGAGTAATTATCATTTTGGGCGCACTGACATTTTTTCCAGTTCTAGCTTTTGGTCCCATTGGTGAAGCATTCTGGATAGCAAAAGGCATAGGGTAAAAATTCAAACTTCACACAATCAAGTTAATCCAAAATCTAAAATCGAATGACAAATAATCCTCGTCTTCCTCAAGGAACTCGTGACTCCCGCAAACACACACCAAAAGCAAATATGCGGGGACTTTATCAAAGAGCAATTCGTGAATCATTTATCAAACTTGATCCTCGAATTTCTGTTAGAAACCCAGTCATGTTTATTGTTTGGGTAGGAACAATAGTCACTTTTTTAGTTACACTTGACCCCAATTTATTCGGTACAGTTAAAGCTGATATTAATCAACAAAGGTTGTTAAATGGCGTAATTACTTTGATTTTATTTTTCACAGTTGTATTTGCCAATTTTGCTGAAGCCGTAGCAGAAGGAAGAGGAAAAGCCCAAGCAGATACCTTAAAAGCAACTCGTTCTGATACCATAGCCCGAAAAATTTTACCCAGTGGAGAAATTGAACAAACCAGTTCTACAAACTTGCGAAGAGGGGATTTAGTGAAAATCATTGCAGGTGATATGATTCCTGCTGATGGAGAAGTTATTCAAGGTGTTGGTTCAGTTGATGAATCAGCAATTACCGGAGAATCTGCACCAGTTCTTAAACAACCAGGGACAGATATTGCCAGTTCAGTTACAGGTGGGACACGCTTACTTTCGGACGAGTTAACTATTCGGATTACAGCTGATCCCGGTCAAGGTTTTATTGATAGAATGATTTCCTTAGTAGAAGGGGCAAAACGTAGTAAAACACCGAATGAAATTGCTTTAACTGTACTGTTAGCAGTTCTCACCCAGGTATTTTTAATTGTAGTTTCTACCATTCCCCCTTTTGCTGGTTATATCGCCAATTTTATTACTACAGTATTTGGTGAAAATGCAGGTAATAGTTTAGGGGCTGGTGCAAGTATCGCCGTTTTAATTTCGCTGTTAGTAGCTTTAATTCCCACAACAATTGGTGGTTTGTTGAGTGCGATTGGTATTGCAGGTATGGATAGAGTAGCCCAATTTAATGTGATTGCTACTTCTGGAAGAGCAGTAGAAGCTTGTGGCGATATTAATACCTTAGTTTTAGATAAAACAGGAACTATTACTTTAGGAAATCGCATGGCTGATGAATTTATTCCTGTGAATAATTACTCTGTTGAAGATGTAGCTAGAATCGCCAGAAATGGTAGTATTTTTGATGAAACACCAGAAGGTAGGTCAATTGTTAAGTTAGCAGAAAAATATCAGCTAAAAACAGATTTTGATATTAACTCCGCAGAAGGTGTAGAATTTTCAGCGAAAACTCGAATGAGTGGTACTAATTTATCTGATGGTGATGAAATCAGAAAAGGATCAGTAGAGGCAATTAAGGGTTTTGTGCGTTCTCGTGGTGGACAAATTCCCCAAGAATTAGACACAGCTTATGAAAAGGTTTCTTTATTAGGAGGTACACCGTTAGCAGTTTGTTTAAATGACCAAATTTATGGTGTTATTTATCTCAAAGATATTGTCAAACCTGGACTAAAAGAACGATTTGAACAACTGCGAAGAATGGGCGTAAAAACAATTATGCTCACTGGAGATAATCGCATTACAGCTAGTGTAATTGCCAAAGAAGCGGGAGTTGATGATTTTATTGCCGAAGCCACACCAGAAGATAAAATTAGTGTAATTCGTGCCGAACAATCTCAAGGTAAATTAGTGGCGATGACAGGAGATGGTACTAATGATGCACCAGCTTTAGCACAAGCAAATGTGGGTGTAGCGATGAATTCAGGAACACAAGCAGCAAAGGAAGCTGCTAATATGGTGGATTTAGATTCTGACCCCACAAAATTAATTGATTTAGTCACTATTGGTAAACAATTACTAATTACTCGTGGGGCTTTAACAACATTTTCTATTGCCAATGATATCGCCAAATATTTCGCTATTATTCCCACTATTTTCGGTGCTGCTGGGATTGATGCTTTAAACATTATGGGCTTAAAAAGCGCCCAATCTGCCATAGTTTCAGCTTTAATTTATAACGCTTTAATTATTCCTGCACTTATTCCCGTTGCACTCAAAGGCGTAAAATTTTTACCTTTAACAGCAGATCAATTATTAAAACGCAACATCTTTATTTATGGTGTTGGTGGTATTATTGCACCTTTTATCGCCATCAAAATAATTGATGTCATTCTTCCGCTATCGTAGGTGACAGGTGACAGGTGACAGGTGACAGAAAAGAGAATTACAGAAAAATTCAAAATCTATGACCAAACAAAAACTCCCCATTTATTTATTCTTAGCAACATCTAGCAACTTAATAGTTGTACCAATGGTTTATGCTGCGACATCTGAACAATTTTCTCGTTCTCAAGCTTGGGCTTTAGGACTTTTAGGAATAGCTACTTTAAGTCTGTCTATTTATTTGTTTTTTGTCATGTTTCAACCGGAGAAATTCTAATGAGTTTGACTACAGATGCTAAACGCGCTATTCGTGCTACCTTAATCACTTGGCTAATTGGCGGATTAATTTATCCATTTATGATGATTATTTTTGGACAACTTTTATTACCTTATCAAGCGAATGGTAGTTTAATTACCAATAGTCAAGGGCAAGTTATTGGCTCTAGTTTAATTGGTCAACCTTTTACTTCCGAACGCTATTTTAATAGTCGTCCTAGCACTACTAATTATAGTACAGCAGACCCGAAAAAAGATGAGGCTGGTGTTTTGAAAACAGGTGTATCTGGTGCGAGTAATTTAGCTCCTAGTAATGTAGCGTTAATAGAACGCATCAAAGGTAAAGATGGTTTTCAACGGTTACAAACAGCAGATTTAGTTTATACTTCTGGTTCTAGTCTTGATCCTCACATTACTCCAGAAGCAGCTAAGGCACAAATTAATAGAGTTGCAAAAGCTAGGGGAGTTCAAGAACAACAACTGGAAACCTTAATTAATCAAAATACAGATAAACGCTTTCTTGGGATTTTTGGTGAACCGGGAGTGAATGTTTTGAAATTAAATTTAGCTTTGGATGCTTTAAAATCTGGAAGTTAAATTAGACAAATAATAAATGACATGGGTTCAATGCCTTTATCAATAAATCAATGCTGATGGATATTAATTTTCCATAGCTTTGAGTAGCCGACCAACAACTGGTGCAATACACCAGTATTCTTGATGTTCTTGTTTCTTACGTACAGGAATTACTAAATTTAGTAAGTCTGCCCAAAGCAACACTTTTCTCACAATATCTGGTTGAATATCTTTGTCGAAATAAACTACTAAGTCATCAGTAGAAATGCTATCTTCAGGAGTTTGACACCAATCAGCTAAAGCTCGTAATACCTTCTTTTGTTCGTAGCGGTCAATTCCTAATTGTACAGTAATAAATTCTCTTGCTTCTTGCCAATCATTGAACGATTCTTTTAATCCTTGTAGATGAAGTTCCCATTTGTGTACATGAGATTGAGAATGGTGATAAAAGCTGTAAATAAGTGCTGGCCAATTTCCCGTCACGGCGCTAATTTTTGCACGGGATTCTTTATCACTCGGATAATTACAATCTTCTAGCCATTGTCGTAGTGTAACATCATGCCAAGGTTTTAAAGTCAAATTAGTTAGACTATTCAGGTCATTAGACTCAGTGTTTTTATTGTTTAATAATTGCCACAAATTTTGAGGATTAGCCACAAAAACTACCTGCACAAAAGAAGTTTGAGATGTTAACCTTCTAACTTGCTTTCTTGCGTCCTGAACCCAATGCTGATTCCATGAGCAAATTGCAGATACAACAATAACGGTTATATCATATTTGCGTCGCTTATCTATATCTATTTGCTCTTTTAGACGCTGAAAAAAATGTTCTTGAGATAAAATATCCTCCCAATAATGATAGGAATATTCCTTTTTTTGACTCAGAACCGATTCTAAATAAGGGTTTAAATCTTCAAGTCCTGCTGCTAAAGTTCCAGATATAATAGAGACTCCATTTTCAGGAGATAACAGTTTTGATTCCTGTTGGGCGGTTAAGGGACTGCGCTGAAAATTGTCCTTGATACCAATAACTGAACGAAAATTAGAAGGCTCATATTCTAGAGGTAATTCCCGATGTTGTAAAAGTGTGGCTTCAATTTCCTCCTGAGTTCCCATTAACAACAATACATTGCGACTTCTCAAGGTGAAACCACCTGTATTAGTTCTACGTAAAACCCCTAATCCCTCCATTTCTTCTAGCAAAACTTGAATTTCATCTAATGATAAACCTTGGAAACCTTCGTACCACCAAGTAAGCACTTCATTTCTAATCCAAGAAACATTAAATCCCTTTACCATTCCTTTGTCACTGTTGATAGAACTGAAGGCAATGGCATAAGCAATTACTGCGTATCGCTGATCTAGTTGTAAAGTCAACAGAAATCGATCTAGGATAGCTTTACGCAAGTCTTGATTATTGTAAGCATCATCAACTTGCTGCGAAGTAATTAGATATGGTGGACTATCTTTAGTATTGAAATTTGCAACATCAGGGTTGGTAACGTGCTTGAGAAGTTGTTGACAATAAAGCTGTATGAGGCTGGGATAATAGTTAGTTTGAGAGAGAATTCGTGTTACCAAATCAGGAGATTCAAAGCGATAACCTACGCTGGCAAATGGTCGTTCAATTAAAGCTCTTGCTTCTCGCATTTCGCCATTCTTTAACAATGGTCCAATACAAATGGGAGTGCCAAAGTGAGCCAAAGGATGGTTGACTTGTTTTGTGGTTCGCAGCACGTTATGTAATCCAGCGAAAACTACTTTAAAACGTCGGTTTGTCTCCAACATTAATCTTCTCAATTCATCGCATCGAGGAAAACCTTCTTTGCTGTCTGCTTCCAAAAAATTATCTGCCTCATCCAACAACAGTAAAATGTGTCTTTGGTTGTTCAGTTCTAACCAGCTTTTAATTTGCTGTAAAGTTTTGGAGTTGGGAAGATTACGCCGCTTGGCATCGAAGATATTCATTTCCTCCAATTTACTAATAATACAAGACCAAATTTCATCTAGTGGCTTTTCTGCTCCAACTTGTTTAATATCTAAAAATCCTGCTCTATATTCCTGATTGAGAGCGTTAAAATCTCTCTGAACGTAACGCAGTAAAACTGTTTTACCTAATTGCCGTCCTCCATAAATTAAACAAGATCCCATTGGGTCAATTATGGATTGCCGTTCTTGTTCCCGCCCATAAAACATCTCAGGAACAAACTCACTTGCTGTAGTGGTATAAGGTTCTAAAAAAGTGAAGGGTAAGGTACAGTCAAATAATATTGGTAAACGTACCCCTCTTTCTCCGCACAGATACAACATAACAATATCATCTATGACAATAAAAGTGCGGCGACGCTCCCGACTCAAACGAGCTAAGTCTCTGCGTTTTTTTTCTGTCATTCGTCCAAAATGGAACACAAGAACTGGGCAACCATGAGACGTATCCCCAATAGCATTGAGAATTTCTTCTTCTGATGGCCTATGCCAGACACAGAGAATACGATAGTTACCGTTTGCCTTTGAACCAAAAGCGGGAACAGGACAACTATTTTTCTCTTGAATTGGTTTAGTAGTAATATCAATCCAAGTGTAATTATCTTTTTGTTTGATATTGATATTTCCTATATTAAAACCTAGACTGCTCAGAATTTTACGAATATCTTCTTCTGAATTTGCTTGCGGAGCATTCTTAGTTTTCAACCAAGATTCCAGCATTTCAGATGCTTGTTTTGCTTGAGCGCCTGGTACTTGTTGCATATGCAGTAGTCCAATATTTCTGCTCTTAGAAATATCGAGAATCATGTCATTTTTGGTTTAATAATTTGAGCAGTCTGCTGTTTTTGGAAGAATGTCAGTAAGTTATTAACTGCTTTGGGTAAAACACTAAAGATTTCTTGTTCCAAGGGAACTGGTGGTAAATTGTCAGGATTTAAAAAGTCAGATGCTTCACATTTTAGCCATTTAAAAATAGTGTGTCTATCGCTAATTAGTCTACTTTTATCTAAACAAATCGATCCTTGAATACGTGGGTAAAAGTGCCAGAAATGTTGATCACCAACACGAAAAGCTAGGAATATACCACCCTCATTTATATCAGAATAAGTAATATTTTTAATTAATGTGCTATGAATACCAAAGGGTATATCTTCAATGATATCTTTACTAGCTTGCTGTAAAAATTCCAGTAATGGTAATCTCATTTCATCTAATGAAACTAAATCACTAGCTAGTTCTAATTCCTCTAAAATTGCCTGTTTATCAGCATCAGTTTGTGCCATTTTTATTCTGTATAATTCTTCAAGGGATTTTTCAGAAATGGCTTCACCTAATACACTACCGTCTAAACCTACCTCATTGTCAATATCAGCAATACGTTTCTGCAATCTTTTAACTAATCCTAATAAGTCTTCTAAACCTTGTTCTGGGAAGCAATTGTAAATAAATAATTCATCATAGTCAGTCCCTAAACGGTCAATTCTTCCTGCTCTTTGAATCATTCTCACGGGATTCCAATGAAGATCATAGTTAATTAATACGCCAGCATCTTGCAGGTTTTGACCTTCTGAAAGTACGTCTGTGCAGATCAGAATATCAATTTGGTTGTGTTTTAGTGTGGTTAATTCCTGAGCATTTTCAGCATTAGCTTTAGGTGAAAAACGTTTAACTTTTTCCTCTCGTTGTTTACCAGGAGTATCACCAGTCAATATCTCAATCACTGGTGTTTTACCATTTACTGTGATTGCTGATAACCAAGCGTTATCTTTTTTCAGTTGTTCATATAAATAATTAGCTGTGTCTTTGAAATAGCTAAATACCAAGATTTTTTTACCTGATAATTGAGTCTTAACAAGATGTTTAAATGCTATTAGTTTCTGGTCATAATCTTGGTTAACTATAGCTGATTCTTCAATTTTATTTAAAATGCTAAGAATATTATTGATGATTGCTAAATCAACTTTAATTTGATGTTCTAATTGATTGATGTCATAGTCTTTAGTGTTAACTTCCTCCAAAGATTCAATAATATAATCAACTGTTTTAGCTTCTTCTTCATCTTCCCATGCTAATACTAATTTACGGAAGCTTTTACTATCCAGTAATTTACCTTTTTGAGTCAGAATTTGATAAAACTTATTTTGAAATTCTTGTTGATTGATAATACTGCGTTTAAAAGCAATTATTGAACTTTCAAATCGTTTTAAGTATAAAGTTTTTTGCAGAGCAACTAAAGCATCATTACGTTTAATTTCGTATTCATCTTGTTTTTGCTTTTTCTTTTTAAAACGTTGGAGATTATAAGGTGGTAATGTCAAATTATCAATTTGATTAGCAATACCAGAATACAGTCCAGCAAAACTCTCTTCAAAATTGTAGGTAAATTGTTCTAATTGACGTTGAGGAAACTTGATTAATTTACCATTAATACGAATTTCTTCTCCTGCTGCTTGTCTTTTAATTACGTCTTGTCTGCTGCGTCTAACTACAGTTTCAAATAGAAGATCACTATTGGTTTTTTCACCTTTAGCTAATGATTTAAAATGGGTTTTCAGGTTGTAAATACCACATTCCCGATAATAGTAATTTTCACTACCACGAGTTAATAATAAAATTTGGTGATAGAGGTCAAAGATACTATTATTAATAGGCGTAGCTGTTAATAAAGCTAATCTTTTATGACGTTTACCACTACTAACTAATTTTAATAAATTGCGATAGCGATTAGTGGCACTATTACGAAAGTTATGAGCTTCATCTACGACCACAATATCATAACGGCTATATTTGTGAATATCAAAGTTTTGACGACTAATTTCTTCATGGGAAACAACATCAGCTTTAATATCAAATTCATCTAGTTTTTTAAGCCACACTAAATCTCGCAATTGTGCTGGACAAATTACTAATGCACGAGGAATTTTACCTATTTTACGTTCTTTCATGAGGTAATATTCCAATAACCGTAAACCAATAAATGTTTTACCTAATCCCACCGCATCAGCAATGATACAACCTCGATGTCTTTCAATTAGTTTGACTGCTCTTTGAAAGCCCTCTTGCTGAAAACTTGCTAATTCTAAGGTTGTACCAATATCATTAATAATGGTTTCATCTTTAAATAGTTCGTATAGGACTTTGAGGAATATCTGATAGGGTGTATAGGCTTTACTACCAAATTTGGAGGCATTGAGAGCATCAATTAACTTGGCCTTATAATCAATATCAACACTAGGATCATTCCATAATTTTTCAAACCAATTATGTCTGAGATCGTGAGCTACTGCACCTATTTTATTGACAATATTTAACTCTGTATTTTCCCTCACTCCTAAACCTGCTGGAGTGAAATTTGATGATCCGACAATACTATAATTATCAAAAATATAGGCTTTAGCATGAAGGAATTGATCTTTTTCTCCATGTACGCCAAATAGTCTGACTTGTACATTATCTTTTTGCAAATAGGCTATGATTCTTTCTATTTGATCCTGATATTTAGAATTTAGTGGTTTACCATCTACCTCATCTTGGATGTTTTTCTTAAAATAATCGATCAAGTCTATGCGATCGCTTATTGCTGGTCTAATAGCAGGATCACGTCCAATCAATAAACGTAAACTGGTAAGTTGGTTCATGGCATTTTCTAAGTTTATCCATGCCTCGATGCGGAAAAAGCCGGTAGCGATGTCCAGGGTAAGTTGTTTTTCATCCTGAATAATTGTGTCAAGGACGGCTTTTAAGGTGTATGTTTGATTGTCTATGTAGTCGGGTAGGGACATACTGAATAAACTAATTAATTAGAATGGGATGTGATATTAAAATACTTGACTATAAATGTTTATTAACATCAGTTTCATTATTTGATGTATCAAGTAATATACCCTGCTAACATCATAATCACATAAAAGCTTAATTACAAGTTGTGTAGAACTTAATCATGTGAGTTCTTATGTGATCAAAAATAACTTTCCTTAATAAATGCAAACAATTAATACAAAACATTAAATAAAACATCTTGACTTATTCCGTAAAACCACGGAATATTAGAAATAAACTTTAAATATGCCAGCCAACAAGAAGACCAACCCAAACCCTTTACTTACTCGAAATTACAAGGTATTCCTACTACAAAAAGCTTGAGTTACGCAAAATGTGTTTATTCCAAACATAGGGTAAATACTGGAAATATACCAATCGGTTTATTTACGTAATCTTACTAAAATCAGACTCAAATTGCTTATGAATAATTTACAATTTATCTGTACAAATCAGGACTTACGCACAGAAGTTATCTGTGACGACTGAGTGTAATTAAAGGCTTTGGGACTATATCAACGAGCAATTTCTACTCTGCAAAAATTGACAACTACTCTAGAAAAACAACCAGACTCTCTCACCAAAGCAATTAGTTTTCGCAGTTTTGGTGATGCGCTTTTGATTGCTGGTGATATCAAACAGGCAGAAGCAAATTTAAACATAAGTTTCAAAATTTCTGAACAAATAAAATTCAGAAGTCAAAGAAATTAAGAATCCAGGGGTAACTGTTAATTGGATTGCTGAACAACAATTTACTCGTAAAATATTTAATCAACAGCTAAATGCTGATAAATTTGACATAGTACACCTAGCCACTCACGGTCAATTTGGTGCAGATCGAGAAAATACCTTTGTGCTAACAGCAGATGGAACTTTAAAGATAGATGATTTCGCGCAGATGTTTAGCCGAGAAAGACAAAGTAGCACACAAAAAATTGTTTAAACTTACTCATATCCTCATGATAGCTTCCTATTTAATCAGATATGAGTTGATTTAGGTAGATATTTTGATTCAGTTACTAGCCCTAATAGGGATTATCTTAACAGCAGTCCCCACATACCGGAAATTTTGAGCAATACTGGGACAAGATGGAAGGTTTACAGAACATTACAAAAATGACGATTCAACCTAGTGACAAGGCTTTATTAGACTGGAGTGGTGATACTTTAGCAGTTGGTTTATTTGAAGATGCAGTAGAGTTAACAGGCGATTTAGCAACTCTAAACGAGAAAAGCGCCGGAATCTTAAAAGAAATAATTGCTGAAGAAGAATTTACAGGTAAGCCAAACAGCACCGTCGTCATCCGGGTAGGTGCTACTCATCCAGTGCGGAAGGTGATTTTCGTTGGTTTAGGTAAACCAGAGGCGCTGAAATTAGAAACTTTACGCCGTGCTGCGGCCACTATCGCTCGAACTGCTAAAAAGCAAAAAACCAAAACTCTGGGCATCAGTTTACCAGTCTGGAACAATGACCCAGCCGCTACAGCCGAAGCGATCGCAGAAGGCATACAATTAGCACTTTACCAAGATACTCGCTTTAAATCTGAACCAGAAGATAAAAATCCGCAAATCGAAACTATTGATTTACTAGGGTTAGCGGGACAAGAAGCCGCTATTAGCCGTGTGGAACAAATTGTTGCCGGTGTAATTTTGGCTAGACAGTTAGTAGCAGCCCCAGCTAATGCCGTTACACCTATAACTATGGCAGAAACCGCCGAAGCTATAGCTAACGAACACGGGTTACAACTGCAAATCCTGGAAAAAGAAGATTGTGAAAAATTAGGCATGGGTGCATTTTTAGGAGTCGCCCAAGCATCTGACTTACCACCTAAATTTATTCACCTCACCTACAAACCAGCCACCACACCCAGACGCAAACTCGCCATTATTGGTAAAGGTTTAACCTTTGACTCCGGTGGTTTGAATATTAAAGGGGTTGGTAGCGGGATTGAAACCATGAAAATTGACATGGGTGGTGCTGCGGCCACTCTCGGCGCTGCAAAGGCTATTGGTCAGCTAAAACCAGATGTAGAGGTTCACTTTATATCAGCCGTTACCGAAAACATGATTAGCGGTCGTGCTATGCGCCCAGGAGACATCTTAACCGCGTCAAATGGCAAAACAATCGAAGTCAACAACACCGATGCTGAAGGGCGTTTAACCTTGGCTGATGCTTTAGTTTATGCTGATAAATTGGGCGTAGATGCGATCGTTGATTTGGCTACCCTCACAGGTGCTTGTGTAGTGGCTTTGGGCGAGGATATCGCCGGGTTGTTTACTCAAGATGATGCCATAGCTTCCCAACTGCAAACGGCTTCGGAAACAGCAGGTGAAAAAATTTGGCGGATGCCGATGGAAGACAAATATTTTGACGGGCTGAAATCAGGTATTGCTGACATGAAAAATACCGGACCCCGCTATGGTGGTTCTATTACTGCGGCTTTGTTTCTAAAGCAGTTTGTCAAGGAAACCCCTTGGGCGCACTTAGATGTGGCAGGGCCAGTGTGGACAGATAAAGAAAACGGCTACAACGGTGCAGGTGCAACTGGTTTTGGTGTCAGAACTTTGGTTAATTGGGTACTGAGTTAATTTTCTTTTTCCCCTACTTTGCAGGGGAATGAATGATGAAAGGTTCTGCTTTGGGTGATATCAGAGACAGAACCTTTTTTTGTCGCATTTTTTAGTCTCTGACAGTTTCTAAAAAAGTAGCAGCACAGTATAAAGATCACCCTCAGCAAATCATGAATTTTTAATGAAGAGTATTAAATCAAACTACAAATATGGTATTTCTTATAACAAGATAGTAATAATTACATATCTTGTTAAAAGAAAGTAAATCAAAACCTCATGAACACTCCCAAGTCTGACACAAAGGGTAATATCAAACTCTACGACCTTGAATCACTCTTACAGCCTGAAGATGTTGTAGCTAGAAATGCGAGAAATTTTGATAACCTGAGTATTAATAATTCTTCTCTGGACAACAATCAAAACAATAGTGTTTTCCTTGGTATAAATTGGGAAGGTGCAAATTTTAGTGATCATAAGTCCGACTCAACTTCTGCTAATGAGAACAGCTTGAGCTTAAAAAGTATTGTTGGGTATGTTGAGTCCATCAAAGAAAACTACACAGAACAAAAGCTCAATGATCTGAAGTCTTATATCGTCGTTTTCAATAAAAATGTTGTTAACGTCAACGCTGAAGCTTTGCGAGTAGCTTCAGGAATTGGTGGTAATATCACCCATATTTATGAAAGTGTTTTGAAGGGTTTCGCTGTAGAAATACCAGAAGCAGCGATCGCCGCTCTCAGGAATAATCCCAACATTGCTTACATTGAAGAAGACCGTCCTGTTTCCTTAATTGACGGCTTTGATAGCAGTAGCCAAACAGTCAACAATAGTATATCCGCTACCAGCACACAACAAACTCCTTGGGGTATCGACCGTGTGAATGGTGGCATTAATGCTAGTAATATCAGTAATGTTTACGCCTTCGTCCTAGATACAGGTATTGACCTACAACACACAGATCTGAATATTGACACAACCTATGGTTTCAACGCCTTCAAAAGAGGTCAAGATAGTCGCACTCTTGATGACCTCAACGGTCATGGAACTCACGTAGCTGGAACAATTGGTGCTGTTGACAACTCTTTCGGAGTCATTGGTGTAGCCGCTGGGGCCACAGTCGTACCTATCAAGGTATTAAATTCAAATGGTTCTGGTCGTTATAGCGGCATCATCGCTGGTATAAATCACGTTAAAAACGTGGTAAATACCCTCAATAGTGATGCTGATCCTAATAACGACATCAAAGGTGTAGCTAACCTCAGCCTTGGTGGATCTTACAGCAAAGCCCTCAACGATGCTTTAATTGGTGCCGCAGGAGATAACCTGAAGTTTGTAGTGGCTGCGGGTAATGAAAGCGTCTATGCTGGTAATACTTCTCCTGCCAGTGCCTCGCAAAACCAAGATGATATCTATGCCATTGCGGCCTTCAATAGCAGTGATGCTTGGGCAAGCTTCTCTAATTACGGACTACCAGGCGATTTGGTAGACTATGCTCAACCTGGAGTCAATATACTCTCGACATGGAATGATGGTGGTTATAAGACCATTAGTGGAACTTCAATGGCTTCACCTCACTTTGCTGGACTCCAATTTTTAGAGTTAGCAGGATTGACTAGCATTACGACTGATGGATCTATCTTGCGAACAGGCACTAGTGAGCTTTATACTGTTGCCGTAAGCACAGTTATCTAAAATTTTACGCAGTCTATAATTTGACTATAGACTGCTTGCTATATGCTTGGTCAAAATACTCATATATAATAGTATACGTAAAAATTAGTAAAGCTGGTAAACTGCTCTTGCTGAAGTTGTGAAGACAACCACCAGTTTTAATCTGAAAAAATTGAACTTATAAATTTACCAACTTTAAGTTAGCATTAATACTCTGAGATTCTGCATCTTACTACTATGCTCAATCCCAATCTGGATGAAATCCAGTTGACCAAAGATGATTACGAACGCTACTCCCGCCACTTAATCTTGCCAGAAGTGGGACTGGAAGGGCAAAAACGCCTAAAAGCGGCTAGTGTATTGTGTATCGGTACAGGTGGACTAGGTTCACCGTTGCTGTTATATTTGGCAGCAGCAGGTATCGGTCGCATTGGTATTGTTGATTTTGATGTGGTTGATACTTCCAACCTGCAACGTCAAGTTATTCACGGCACATCCTGGGTAGGTAAACCCAAGATTGAATCCGCAAAAAACCGTATTCACGAAATTAACCCCCATTGTCAGGTTGATTTATACGAAACTCGTCTCAGTTCCGAAAATGCTTTAGATATCATTCGTCCTTACGATATTGTTGTGGATGGAACTGATAACTTCCCCACTCGGTATTTAGTTAATGACGCTTGCGTATTGTTAGACAAACCTAACGTTTACGGTTCTATTTTCCGTTTTGAAGGACAAGCAACCGTATTTAACTACGAAGGTGGTCCTAACTATCGTGATTTGTATCCCGAACCACCACCACCAGGAATGGTTCCCTCTTGTGCGGAAGGTGGTGTACTAGGAATTTTACCGGGTATTATTGGCGTTATCCAAGCTACGGAAACAGTCAAAATTATTATTGGTCAAGGTAATACTCTTAGTGGACGCTTAATGCTTTACAACGCTTTGGATATGAAATTCCGGGAGTTGAAATTGCGTCCTAACCCCATCCGTCCAGTGATTGAAAAACTGATAGACTACGAAGAATTCTGTGGTATTCCGCAAGCGAAAGCAGAAGAAGCCAAACAACAGACGGAAATTCAAGAAATGACCGTCAAGGAGTTGAAAGCATTACTCGATAGTGGTGCAGAAGACTTTGTGCTGTTGGATGTACGCAACCCCCATGAGTATGAAATTGCCAAAATTCCTGGTTCTGTATTAGTACCTTTACCAGATATTGAAAATGGTGATGGTGTGACTCAGGTGAAGGAATTACTCAACGGACACCGTTTGATTGCTCATTGTAAAATGGGCGGACGTTCTGCTAAAGCTCTGGCTATCCTCAAGGAAGCAGGTATTGTGGGAACTAATGTCAAAGGTGGAATTAATGCTTGGAGTCAGGAAGTAGATCCTTCTGTTCCTCAGTATTAAATTATAGGGAACAGGGAACAGGGAACAGGGAACAGGGAAAAGAGAATAAAGTATTAATTTCCAACTTCTACTTACCTGTTACCTTTCCTATCCGTAGGAAATCTAAAATCCAAAATCCAAAATCCAAAATCCAAAATCCAAAATCCAAAATCCAAAATCGGATGACTACCTCAAAATCTCAACCAAGTGTTTTATGGGTACAAGTTTGGGTTTTAGCTGGGTTGCAGGGAGCAATTACCTTAGCTTGGTTGGTTTATAATGCTTATTTACCAAAGCTTTTAACTCAGTTTGGTTTTCCTGCATCTTTAGCAGCTATGATTCTGGTAGTGGAAAATGCTTTAGCTGTGGTGATGGAACCACTGATGGGGGGACTTTCTGATCAAACTCAACAGAAATTTGGCACGCGCTTTCCTTTCATTTCTTTTGGTGTAATTCTGGCATCAACTTTGTTAATTGCCATTCCCTGTGTAGCAACTTTTGTCCCACCAACTGAGGCAATACGTGGTATTTTACCTCTCACTTTGATAGCTTGGGCATTAGCAATGACAGTCTTTCGTTCTCCAGCTTTTGCCTTGTTGGTAAAATATTCCATGCCTGCTGAGTTACCTTTAGCATTCAGTTTTGTAACTTTAGCAGGTGGTTTAATTGGGGCTTTTCGTGGAGTTGCTAATAACTTTATTCTCAGTTTAGGGTCAGTTTGGGCTTTTGCGATCGCCTCTTTTGTACTTCTGGCAGCAGCATTTTTTCTGCGGTTTTTCCACCCTCCAGAAACACCAACAGAATTACAAAACCTCAACACACCAAAAATCCCTTTTCAAAATTTATCTTTCATTTTTCTCACAGGTTTTAGCGTCGCTTGGGGTACTCGCTTACTCATGGATGCTTTAGGCAAAACCCTGAAAACCCAATTCAATACCAACGATATCACAGCCATGATGGTTTGGATTGGTTTAGCTCTCGCTTTCGCTGCTTTACCGGCTGGGTTTTGTGCTACCAAATTCGGCAACCGTCGGGCAATGGTCGGAGGTGTGATCTTAACTATTTTATCAATGCTGTTAATGGTCTATCTGCGCGCACAGATTCCCATTATATTATTTATAGTAGCGGGTTTTAGTTTAATTGTCAATGGTGTAATTCCGTTTATTTTAGAATTAATGCCTCCTCGCTGGGCTGGTTTAGGTATTGGCAGCTATTTTGGTGGTTTTTCTTTAGCAATGAGTGTATTTGCCTCTGTGTTTGCCCCAACTATCACGACTGCGATCGCTGCTATGGCTGGTGCGGTAGCATTTCTGCTATCTGGTGTGTGTATTCTTCTACCTAAAAGGGAACAGGTGACAGGTGACAGGTGACAGGAAGAAGGCAAGAAGCAGAAGGCAGGAATTTTGAATTGATTTCTCCGCTACACCCCACACCCCACACCCTACACCCTTACACCCTTACACCCTTACACCCTGTCCTCATTGTCACCCCGTCAGGATTGAGTTACAATCTTTTCAAACTTTTTTTTCCCAAATATACCAAACGCGCATTTTCCGGTTAAAATAGTATATCTGTTCTAATTAAGCTCCCAACGCAAAATTCCTTAAATCCTATATTTAGAGGCTCTAATGGCAACCAACACAGCAGATACTTCTGGCAAGCAAAAAGCACTCAATATGGTACTAAGCCAGATTGAGCGCAGCTTTGGTAAAGGAGCAATCATGCGCTTGGGTGACGCTACCCGGATGCGTGTAGAGACGATTTCCACTGGGGCGCTGACTTTGGATTTAGCCTTGGGTGGTGGTTTACCCAAGGGACGGGTAATTGAGATTTATGGGCCAGAAAGTTCTGGTAAAACGACAGTAGCTCTTCATGCGATCGCAGAAGTACAAAGAAATGGTGGTATTGCTGCCTTCGTGGATGCAGAACACGCCTTAGATCCCACCTACGCAGGTGCATTAGGTGTAGATATTGAAAATTTACTCGTTTCCCAACCAGATACAGGCGAAGCAGGTTTAGAAATTGTAGATCAACTGGTGCGTTCAGCCGCAGTTGATATTGTCGTGATTGACTCCGTAGCAGCCCTAGTACCCCGTGCGGAAATCGAAGGTGATATGGGTGATGCTCACGTTGGTTTACAAGCCCGATTGATGAGCCAAGCATTACGTAAAATTACAGGTAACATTGGTAAATCCGGTTGCACAGTTATTTTTATTAACCAATTGCGGCAAAAAATCGGTGTCACCTACGGTAGCCCAGAAACAACAACTGGCGGTAACGCCTTGAAGTTTTACGCTTCCGTGCGTCTCGATATTCGCCGTATTCAAACCCTGAAAAAAGGCACAGATGAATTTGGTAATCGTGTCAAAGTGAAGGTAGCGAAAAATAAAGTCGCACCACCTTTTAGAATTGCTGAATTTGACATTATTTTTGGTAAGGGAGTTTCTACCCTTGGTTGTCTGGTTGACTTAGCAGAAGAAACAGGAGTTCTCCTGCGTAAAGGTGCTTGGTACAGCTACAACGGTGATAACATTTCCCAAGGTCGAGACAACGCCATCAAATATCTAGAAGAAAAACCAGAATTTGCTGACAAAATTAAAGAGCAAGTACGGGAAAAACTAGATAAAGGGGCTGTAGTTTCGGCTAACTCTGTTACTAAAGTCAGTGATGATGAGGAAGAAGAAGAAATAGACTTAGATGAGGAATAATAAATAGGGTGTAGGGTGTGGGGTGTAGGGTGTAGGGTGTGGACAAAGAATTTTCTCCCCATCTCCCCATCTCCCCATCTCTTGTGTTTCCTGTTCCTTAAAAATGACCACTTATAACTACCCAGAAATTCCCTCCTGTAGTTGGCAGCGTCCTATCGGTTTAGGTTGGGACAAGCCTTATACTGTTCGTTACCCCAGTAATATAGATGATGGACCCTGGCAAGGAATGCCTCTGGGGGGTTTTGGTGCGGGTTGTATTGGCCGTTCTTCACGGGGAGACTTTAACCTGTGGCACATTGACGGTGGTGAACATCTATTTCAAACCTTCCCCGCTTGTCAATTTAGTGTCTTTGAATATGCTGGGACATCTGCCCAAGCTTATGCATTATCTACCCAACCGTCGGAAGATGGGACTCTGCAAAGTTGGCAATGGTATCCAGCATCAACTACTACGCAAATAACTGGCAAATATCACGCGCTTTATCCCCGTAGCTGGTTTGTCTATGAAAATGTCTTGCAAGCACAGCTAACCTGTGAGCAGTTTTCCCCCATTTGGGCAAATAATTATCAAGAAACTAGTTATCCTGTGGCGGTTTTCCTTTGGAAGGCACATAACCCCACAAATGCACCTATCACTCTCAGCATTATGCTAAGTTGGGAAAATATGGTGGGTTGGTTTACTAATGCCCTGAAATCTCCTGAAGTGCAGATACGGGATGATGGCAGTCCGGTGTATGAGTATCAACCGCGCTTAGGTGAAAGTCAAGGTAATTACAATAATATAGTTGAAAATACAGAACATTTCGGTTGTTTTTTGGGACGGCTGGGTAATAATTTACCCATACAGGAGGGTGATGGTAGCTGGTGTGTTGCTACGATAAAAAATTCTAAAGTTGAAGTATTTTATCATACTCGATTTAATCCGGTGGGTTCAGGTGCGGATCTGTGGGAAAGTTTTTCTCAAGATGGTTCTCTACCTAATTATTTAGATGCCACTCCCGCAGATGCAAATACCCGCCTAGGTGCAGCCTTGGCTGTGCGTTTTACTTTGCAACCAGGGGAAAGTCTGGAAATTCCCTTTTCTCTGGCTTGGGATTTTCCGGTGACGGAATTTGCAGCGGGAATTAACTATTACCGCAGATATACAGATTTTTTTAGCCGCAATGGTGATAATGCTTGGGCGATCGCATCTACAGCACTACAAGAATATCAAATCTGGCGATCGCAAATTCAAAACTGGCAAAAACCTATTCTCAACCGGGAAGATTTGCCAGAATGGTTTAAAATGGCGCTATTTAACGAACTTTATGACCTTACCAGCGGTGGAACTCTCTGGAGTGCAGCGTCAGAACTTGATCCTATGGGGCAGTTTGCTGTCTTGGAATGTTTAGATTACCGTTGGTATGAAAGTTTAGATGTTCGGTTGTATGGTTCTTTTGCCCTGCTAATATTATTCCCAGAACTGGAAAAATCCGTAATTCGCGCTTTTGCACGGGCAATTCCCCACAGTGATGACCATCTGCGAGTGATTGGTTATTATTATACAATTGGGGCGGAAACTACAAAAGCCGCCCGCAAAGTAGCTAACGCTACACCCCACGACTTAGGCGCACCGAATGAATGGGTGTGGGAAAAAACCAACTACACCTGTTATCAAGATTGCAATTTGTGGAAAGATTTAGGTAGCGATTTTGTATTGCAGGTATACCGAGATTTTCTGTTGACAGGTAGTCAGGATGTACAATTTTTGGCAGACTGTTGGGATGCAATTGTGCAGACTCTTGATTATTTGAAAACCTTTGATTTAGATGGTGATGGGATACCGGAGAATTCTGGCGCACCTGATCAAACTTTTGATGATTGGCGGTTAAATGGTGTCAGTGCGTATTGTGGTGGGTTGTGGTTAGCGGCGTTAGAAAGTGCGATCGCTATTGCGGATGTTTTAACGAACCACAGAGGCACAGAGAACGCAGAGAAAGTAAGAGCGCAAAAATCAATTTATCAATCTTGGTTACAGCAATCGAAACCAATTTATCAGGAAAAGCTGTGGAATGGGCAATACTATCGCTTGGATAGTGAAAGTGGTTCTGATGTGGTGATGGCAGATCAGTTATGTGGGCAATTCTACGCCCGGTTACTGGGTTTACCGGATATTGTTCCCAGCAGTAATGCCCTTTCGGCTGTGAAAACTGTCTATGATGCTTGTTTTGTTAAGTTTTATGATGGCCAATTTGGTGCTGCTAACGGTGTGCTTCCCAATGGTTGTCCAGAAAACCCTAAAGCTACCCATCCTCTGGAAGTATGGACTGGTATTAATTTCGGGTTAGCAGCTTTTCTGGTGCAGATGGGGATGAAAAATGAAGCAATGCAGTTAACTGAAGCTGTTGTTGGGCAAATTTATGACAATGGTTTACAGTTTCGCACCCCAGAAGCCATTACCCCCGTTGGTACTTTTCGCGCTAGTACCTATCTGCGTCCAATGGCTATTTGGGCAATTTTGATGATGTTCGGTTAAATTGAACCACAACTAAAACTTAGACAATTAAAGGCTTTGAGCATCGTCACCTGTCACTTGTCACTTGTCACTTTCTATATTTTCCGGTTGTTTCCGGAATTCATCGAAAAAATAAGTAATCTTTAAGAGTTGAAAGATATAAACTTCCATACTCATGGAATACTACTCAGTTAGCGTGAGTCAAGGATAAAGTTTTATTCTTTCCCCTGTTTCCTTAGTATAGATAAGTATTGCGACTTATTTCATCGCTAATAATCCATGATAATACAATTTTTGTTGCAGTAAATTTCGACTCTTTGTATAAAATACAACTATTACCTATCCAAATCTATGTCTACAAAAGTGAGAAAAATGAATACTAAATTCAAAAACAGCAAAATATCGCTCAACCAGAGAAGGTGATTTAACAAATTTAGTTTTACAGGTTTCCTGTTACAGGTAGTCAGCTGTCAGCCTAAATGCGGTTTCGGTGGGAAGTAGATTTTTCTAAACTTTTGTCCACAGTCAACCATCAAAAACACGAATCCAGGTCAATTTAGGGAAAACAAAAGCAGCAACAACAGTCTTAATAGATTTTGTCAGGTTCACAAGCCTTTAACTGTTTACCTTGTGGAAACAAGTTCAAACTTTAGGGAATTATATTCTAGCTCCTTTAATTGTAATTGGCAAGTTAAAAGCAATGAGTATTAATTACCAGAAGATTCAAACAACTAGTGCAAAGAGGCAGAATCCTATGGAGTAAAGAGTTCCCACTTCCAATAGACTTGTCTTTTCACTCAGCACTCATGACTCTTCCAGCGAAGTATCAAGTTTTAACCAGGTACTAATTCCAAACTAATAACAATTGACGGGTTAAACATCCAATCAAGAAATGGAAATAGCAACTGTAATCTCACAGAAATGAGTTATTTGAGCAAAAATTATTTTTTTATTTAATAAATCCCCAAATGATTTTCCCGCTTAACTTAGATTAATAGGTTTAATTATATAATTACACACAGCTTTAACTTGCTACTTTTTTATTGAACACACCCCCTATGGGTGTTTTTTTGTCGCAAAATTTTGTGTGATAAAGCAGCTAAATATATCATATCATCAAATAGTATTTTCCAATACTTAAATGCTGGATACTCTGACAGTTTTTTATGCAATTATGACTTTAAGATGAGTATACTCTGTAGATAACCGATGTCGCTGAAATCGTTCTCAGGTAAAACCTCCAAGCAAAACATATAACAATATGTAATCACTAAACTCTCAGAGCCAATTTTCATCAAAATAGAGAATTATCTTTAGACAAAAAACTCTCAAATTATTTATTGATAAGGATTTCGTTATTAAGTCACTAGTATTATTTACTATTTTATTTAAGATAAAAAAGGTTTTTAAGTAGATAAAATGAGGGGTGACACCCCTCATTTTTTTGACAAATATGGGACAAAAGTCAAAGTTGCACAACGCATAAATGAACATTCTGAGATATTCAGTAAATTTAACTTATAAGCCTGCAAAATTGGCAGATGACATTAGGAACAAAAAATAGTATAAATACGAATGTAGCTATTGAGATTCCAATATGAATCATCTTCTTGGTTCAATTGAAGATTATGAGACTTCACTGAAAATATTTACTAATTTTCAGCGACAAGTTATACAATAATAGCTAGGGAACATCTATTCTACTCAAGGTTGTGTAATTTTTATAAGGACACAACAGCATCTACTAAAACTGCTGAATTACAGAAGGATGGTAAATTTTTACCTTCCATTCACTAAGGGGGCAAAAGCCACAGTCGAGAAGTAACCCAGGGCAGTTGTCTTTATTAGCAACTAAAGCCACTAGGCTACAAAACTCAACAACAGGGTCAATACAGCAAAGCAGCCAACAGACTTGATTAAAAACAGTCAGGTTTTCAATCACAGGTCAGCTCATGAAACAAATCATCAGGTCAAATGCAGTCGAAACACCAAGCCAATGGGGTCTTTTAGGGGTAAAGTTCTCTGAATATCCTCGTCAGGCATCTATTGCCGAAAGTCTCGTACTTTCACCAACGTTAAATTTATCAGTCCTACCAAAAAGTAGTGACATAACAATTAAGAATATAGACAACAGGCCAACATCCTTTAAAACTGAGGTACTTTCAACCCTGTTGTATTTAGTTTGGGAGCGCAGGTTAGATTTTTTGCCAATAGTTGTAATTTGGGTGTGTATAGGCAAGATGGCAAAAGTCGTTAACACCCAAGGAAAGCAAATTACAGCTAGGATGGCTCAAACTTATTCCAAGACTCAAACCTTGGGGGAGATTAGAGCTAGAGCAGAACAACCAATCCCAAAAGTATTAGCTTTGAAAGTTAATTTTTTGCAGTTGCTCCCAAACATACGAAAAACTACCCAGATAGCCACAAAAATTGCTGAAAATAAAACTTGGCTCAAAAGTATCTCTAGAGAGCGAACACAACAGAGCAGTTTTAGAAATAGCTTTTTTCACTGGGAGTTACGGGAACCTCTGAGAACTTGAAAAATTTCTGGATGTGCCTGTTGGAAAGGTTATCTACTTTTTCAATATTCACTAATAATCCATTACCAATATATTCCTGTAGTTAATTCAACTGCTGTTTCCAAGCTAGTAATCAACCAAACCACTGGTGGGTGAAGGTACGTATGGGAAGAATATAAATTGTCTTCCGATGATAAACCCACAAAAGTTGGTGTGGTGGACTAGGGTTGCAGTTTGTAAATCGCAATTGACAGAATAAAACTCAAATCGACCGGACTAGTTTACCTCATTTAAATAAAACTAACACTCACTATGAATCAAGAAATTTCTGGCAATAGTAGCAACTTAGATAAAAAAATTAATCCTGAACAATTCGACCAAGTAGTAGAAGCTATTCTGGCTGGTAAGTATTCTTGGGCTTGTGTTTTAATGTTACGATTTGTTGGTTACAATCCTTTACATTACATTCCTTATCGCACTTATAACCGACTACTCAAAGAAAATTCTCGCATGAGTAGGTCAAACTCACCACAGAATGAAAATTTGAAACTGGCTAAACCAACAGCAGAGAAAAGGTCTGATAGTCATTTAGGGTCTAGCTGCTTAAGCAAAATTAAAGACTTAGCTTATCTGGAAGTAGGGGGTAAGCAAAAAGCAGAAGTACGCAGTAGTCACAGAGAGAAGAAATCAGCATAACTGACTACCATCTCCATACTAATCACTTAAAGCGTCAGGGGAAAAGGGGAAGAAAAAAGTTTAACCTTTTCCCAAACCCGCTGTATTGACATAAACTTCTGCCATAATGGCAAATATACATTCATGACATCCTATAGATTATAAATAATCACTTAAACAAAGTGAATGGCAAACAAATGCACTTTTACCAATAAAGTGAATCATTTTGTCTAACCATAAAATACATCACACTGAATGGTTCAGCATTTAGTTGTTTATGGTTTAGATAATTTGGACACAAATGACAATTAACCATAACTCCTGGTGGTTATTTTTCCCAGAAAATCTAAGCAATTAAAAAATTGGGGTAGTGGCTTCCCCCAAATTGGAGATTGTTGGAAAATTATTCTGCTATTGTAGGTGTTGACTCCAAGTTTTGACACCAAAAGTAGGTTCGGAAATTGAAAAGTTAGGGTGAAATTGCCTTTTCCGTTGGTAAAATTTGTTGCTATTACACTGGTGTTGAAATTTCGGGAATCCCATTTTTAATAAACAAGATGATCATGACTGTATAAATTGGCCATTTATATAACGGATACAGGAAGTTGTAAAATTCTCAGCTTCCTTTTTTTATTGGAATTATAGCAGGGAATAGGGACTAGGAGACAGGAAATGTAGTTGGTATTGTATAAATGATTGTTAATTACATGATATTTCATATTTCAGAATTTATCTAATGATAGATTTATTAATCTAATTTTTTTCCTTTAAAAAGGTTAAATAGGTAATTAGCAATATTCATACTAAAGATAGATATAAGTTGATTATATTTGAGATGGTAATAGAGTATGTCTTTATTTCCCTAGGTAGATGTCTATTTTATATGAGTGAAATATTTGTTTTTATACTTTCTAGCGCCATTGAATCAAATTTTCAAAGCCTGATAATTATGAAGGATGAATAGGTTGAAATTGTTTAATTTCATCAAGCTAAAGTAGTTGGTCAGAAAATATAAATATGGTGTAAAATTTCTGTAAAGTTTAAATGAAGATTTTGAGGCTTTGTGTGAACTCTTAGCAAAGATGTAGGAATATTTGAGGATGAAAAATAGTAACCAAAAACAAAAGGTGAGGAGTTGTAGCTTTTTTATTTAATCTCTCTAGTGAAAAATTTCCGATTTTCCGACAATCTGCTGATGAGAAAATCCTAGGTTTAGGCTAGTGTTAATAAATAGATTACTTACTGGTCTGAACTTAGTGAGTGTCAGACTTCAATTTGTGCAACAGGTTTTACCTCATGGTTTGTTAATTACAAGCCAACTAATGTAAATATTTGGAGTTGACTGAATGAACTTGCATTGCAGTGTTCAATCACATCCTAGAAATTAGGGCTGATAACAAGCTCTAAATTGCATTTGTGTAAATATTGATCAAGGGCTGATACTGAGAATTTCAAGGGTCAAGGGTGCGGGTAACTTCAAATCTTTTGCTTTTACCCTTAACTGAAAGCTATTAAAATTTTTACCTTTGGATAGTGATTGATTCATGATGCATCTGGATTTTAGTAGCAGATGTAAGGGAAAATTTTGACCGAATTTTGCCCAAATTTTACAGTAGACAGCAACTGGTAAGAATTATGTCATCTTCTTCTCATCAAAACAAAGTTTGTGATATTTACGATGCTCATGAAAGTAAGTTTTTAACACCTTTTCAGCGTAAGGCGCTGATCAAAAACCTGCAAACTGATTTACAACCAGAATACCGACGACGGATTGAAATTATGTTGTTAGCAGATATGGGTAAATCTCAATCTCATATTTGTGAAATTATTGGTTGTTCTCAGGAGATGGCGAGGTATTGGATCGGTATAGCTGAGGCTGGTATGGCACATAAATGGAATGAGCGACGGATAGGTAGACCTAAGACTGTGAATAGTCAATATATTGACAGATTGAAAGAATTGGTCAATCATAGTCCGCGTGAATATGGCTATGCATTTGGGTATTGGACGGCTCAATGGTTAAGTAAGCATTTAGCAAATGAATTGGGGATTGAAATTAGCGATCGCCATATTAATCGTCTACTTAAACAGATGGGACTTTCTACCAAACGCAAAAGTTCCCCACAATCAACAAATACTCAAAATCAGGATTCTGGTATCACAATTTGTGATTTACCATCTAACTCCGAACCTAGTTTTAATTGGTCATTTAACTTGATTCAGACCAATAACTAATATTGGGAGGTAAGGAAATGGTATCGGTATTTTCTCAATCATATTTGGCAGCACAAATTACTCAAATTTTGGGTAATTCATTATCAAATCAAGAAGTTAAAGATTGCATTCAAGCATTAGAAATTATTGAACCACCAACAGCCAAGCAATTTTGGTTATCGACAACAGCAGCACCAGGAATTTATCTAGTTTTATCTGGTAAAGTTAGGCTATTAGATACTGAAAATAATTTAATTGCCACGTTGACAACTGGTTCTTCCTTTGGGGAGTTGACTTTATTTCCTGAACAGAAATTTAGTGCTTATGTAGCCAGAGCTTCTGTGGATTTAAAAGTAGGTTATCTTCCCCAGGAGGTAATTAATAAGTTTGCGAGTGTGAGCCAAAGCCTACTCATAAAGGCAGAACTTTGGGATACACTGCTGTTGTTTTCTCAAAATTCTGCTATTCCTCGTCATGAGTCAACAGAGGAGATGCTAACAGCATTATCTCTATTTGTTAGACAAAATTTAGAAATTGGTTATCTCAACTCCGAACTCACCAAAAATACTAAATTGTTACTAGTGTATCAGGGAGAATTACAACATTCCCAGGGCAAAAAATTAACACCAGGTAACATTTATGCAAATCTCCCAAAGGGCAATTGGCAAGCAATACAGCCCACCATAGCATATATTTTGCATGATACTGATTGGCAAACAGCACTACAACATTGGCCACAATTAAGTAGGTTAATTGATGTTCAAAATGAGCCAATTACCGAACCCATCCAACGGGAAGTTAAAGCTAAAAGCCGCAATGTAATTCAATTTCCCCAAACTACAGTTCAGGAACAACCACAACCAAAACAACGCCAAAAATACTTTCCTAGTCCCACAGTCACTGCTGGAAATTGGTGGCGAAAAGTTAGCAAACGTTACCCATTTTTTGAACAACAAAGTGCCTCAGATTGTGGTGCAGCTTGCTTAGTGATGATTAGTCGTTATTGGGGTAAAAATTTCAGTATTAATCAATTGCGAGAACTAGCCAATGTTAACCGTGCTGGTGCATCTATGCGAAGTTTAACTGCTGCTGCGGAAAGTATTGGTTTTGCTACTCGTCCAGTGAAAGCCAGTTTAGATAAATTAGCACAACAACCCTTGCCAGCGATCGCACATTGGGAAGGTAAACATTACATCGTCGTCTATGAAATCACTAAAAAACTGGTAATTGTTGCTGATCCGGCCATTGGTCAACGCAACCTATCTATCGCAGAATTTAAAGTCGGTTGGACTGGTTATGCGTTGTTACTACAACCGACAAACTCACTCCAAGAAACTCCAGAAACTAACACTCCATTTTGGCAGTTATTTGAGTTAGTAAAACCTCACTCTCAAGTATTGCTAGAAGTATTTGTGGCTTCAGTGTTAATTCAAGTATTTGGATTGGTGACACCTTTATTTACTCAACTATTATTAGACCGAGTAATTGTCCAAGGTAGCACTATTACTTTAAACACTGTCGGTTTTGGACTGCTAATTTTTGGGTTATTTCGTGTTGTCATCAATGGACTCAGACAATATTTACTAGACCACACAGCCAACAGAATTGGTGTGGCATTGATGGTGGGTTTTATTAAACATACATTTCGTTTACCTCTATCATTTTTTGAGTCTCGTTACGTCGGCGATATAGTTTCTCGTGTCCAAGAAAATCAGAAAATTCAGCGTTTTCTTACTGGTGAAGCATTATCTATTATTTTAGATTTGCTGACAGTGTTTATCTATATCGGCTTGATGTTTTGGTACAGTCCACCTATGGCTTGGTTGGTTTTAGCAATTGTACCACCATTCGTATTATTAGCATTCTTCGCCACACCTTTTTTAAGAAGAATTAGCCGTGAAGTATTTACTGCGGTGACAAAAGAAAATAGTTACTTAATTCAAAGCCTTACAGGAATTGCTTCGATTCGCTCAATGGCTATTGAACAAACAGTACGCTGGCGTTGGGAAGAACTGCTAAACAATCTGACCAAGAAAAACTTTAGCGTTCAGGTAATTAGTAACCAACTGCAAATTATTAGTTCGGCCATTCAATCAATAGCCAGCACTGGCCTATTATGGTTTGGGGCTTGGTTAGTGATTCAAAATCAGTTGACCATTGGTCAATTAGTGGCATTTAATATGTTGTTAGGTAACATCATTCAACCTTTTCAACGATTAATTGTGTTGTGGAATCAATTGCAAGAAGTAATAGTTTCCACAGAAAGAATTAATGATGTTTTGGAAGCAGAACCAGAAGAAGACTTAGTAATTAAGCCTCGTCAAAA
Organism: Sphaerospermopsis aphanizomenoides BCCUSP55; assembly: GCF_001586785.1. GTDB lineage: Bacteria > Cyanobacteriota > Cyanobacteriia > Cyanobacteriales > Nostocaceae > Sphaerospermopsis_A > Sphaerospermopsis_A aphanizomenoides_A. The sequence goes on along the minus strand of NZ_LUFH02000048.1, from coordinate 12,574 downwards.
TTTACCTATGTTACGTGGTCATATCCGTTTTGATCATGTCACTTTTCGCTATCATTCAGAAAGTGATACTAACATCTTAGAAAATCTAAATTTTGAAATTCTGCCTGAACAAACTGTAGCAGTTGTTGGTAGAAGTGGTTCAGGAAAAACTACACTTTCTAAATTGATTTTAGGGTTATATCCACCGACAGATGGCCGAGTATTAATTGATAATCAAGATGTGACTAGTATTTCTCTACAATCCTTGCGATCGCAAATAGGAGTTGTTGACCAAGATACATTTTTATTTGGCGGAACAATTCGAGAAAACATCAGCATTGCTCATCCAGAAGCTGCCCTAGAAGAAATTATTACCGCAGCCCAATTAGCAGGTGCAGATGAATTTATTAAACGCATGGCGATGGGTTATGAAACCCAAATTGGTGAAGGTGGAGGAATGTTATCAGGGGGACAACGCCAACGTCTAGCAATCGCTCGTGCTTTACTAGGAAATCCTCGCCTTTTAATATTAGATGAAGCTACCAGTCATCTTGATCCTGAATCTGAGCGAATTATTCAGAACAATCTCAAAAAAATTCTCAAAGGACGCACAAGTTTAATTATTGCTCATCGCCTTTCTACCGTTCGTAATGCTGACCTAATTTTAGTTTTAGATCGGGGCATTCTAGTTGAAAGTGGCACTCATGAACAATTAATTGGCAAAAGAGGACATTATTACTATCTCAATCAACAACAGTTAACAGTTAACAGTTAACAGGTTTCAACTATCAATTATCAATTGTCAATTATCAATTATCAATTGTCAATTCTTATTAATTCCAACTTTGTTATGCCCCAGTCAATTTACAATCCATCATCGACTCTTGTCCTCTCAGGACAGATTAAATCTTCTACTAGTCAAAATAAAACAAAAACACCAACTAAAGAAAACGATTGGTTTTACGGCACGGAAGAATTATTAGATGCCTTACCGAAAGCCTGGACACGCTCAATGCTGTATTTACTGATTAGTTTTACAGTAGTAGCTTTACCCTGGGCAATGTTTACTAAAGTTGATGAAACCGGAAATGCCATTGGCAGAATTGAACCTAAAGGTGCAACTCAAAAATTAGATAGTGTAGTTACTGGTAGTGTAATTGCTGTCAATGTTAAAGAAGGTCAAACTGTTAAATCCGGACAGGTTTTAATGGAAATTGAATCTGATGTTTTGCGGACAGAACTACAACAAACCCAAGCCAAATTAGAAGGTTTAGTCAATCGTCAAGGGCAATTAGAATTACTCAAAAATCAGGTATTACTGGCGATTAATATCCAAGAACAACAAAATCAATCCCAAAGATTGGAAAAACTCGCTCAACTTAATCAAGCACGGCAAAACGCAGATGCTAAACAGAGTGCATATAATTTACAAAGATTAGAAAAAATCGCCCAAATTGATCAAGTAAAACAGAACATAAATGCTACTCAAATTGCTCATCGTTTAGCCACAAGTCGTTTAAATAGAGATTTATCAGAAGTTTCCCGCTATCGTCTACTGTTACAGGTGGGTGCAATTCCTCAAACCAAATTTGTAGAAATAGAAAAAACAGCAGAAGATAGTCAACGTTTACAGGAAGAAGCTAAAGCTAATATCCAACAATCTAAGTTGCGTCTACAAGAAGAGTTAAGCCGCTATCAGTCAATTATGAGTCAAGCTCAGTCAGATATTGAACAGGCAAAATTCCGTTTACAAGAAGAAGAAAGTAGTTACCAAAGTGTAGTGCAAGCAGGTCAACTGACATTGCTAAAAAATCAGGAACAGTTAAAAGATTTACAAACACAAATTACTTCTCTTAAATCTGAAGTTTCTCAAACTAAGAGTCAGATTACATCATTGCAATTGCAATTACAGCAACGAGTAGTTAAAGCACCTATTGATGGCACAATTTTTGAATTACCTATTAAAAAACCGGGTTCTGTCGTTCAACCAGGACAAATGATGGTGCAAATTGCTCCCAAAGGTGCTGCTTTGATTTTGAAAGCAGAAATGCCTAGCCAACAAAGTGGTTTTGTGAAAGAGAATATGCCAGTAAAAATCAAATTTGATGCTTATCCTTTCCAAGAATATGGTGTTATGCAAGGTCGTGTTACCTGGATTTCACCAGATTCTAAAGTTCAAGAAAATGGCGCAATTCGTCAGCAAACTTATCAATTAGACATCGCTTTGGAACAACCTTATATTCAATCAGGTAATAAACGCATACTCTTAACACCAGGCCAGACAGCAACCGCAGAAGTGATTGTTCGTCAGCGTCGAGTAATTGACTTTATCTTAGATCCTTTCAAAAAACTGCAAAATAATGGTTTGGAGCTTTAGTAATTAGCTATCATGAATAACAAAATTCCCGATTTCTATCATATCAGAAGTCGGGAATATGAATATTTCGATTTCTACTGTGGTAATTAAAATTCATTCTCAATAAAAACATTTAAAATCAATATTGGGGATATTCGAGGAATTAAAAATGTCTAAAATTATACTTGTTTCTCCAGAGGATATTATTTACCATGTTAAAATATCTTGCCAAATTCCTAATTTACTAGAAGCAATTGCCATCAGAAAAATTATTGCTGATACTGCTGATAAAGAAGGCATTCACATCGAACTAGAAGAACTACAACAGGCAGCAGATAGTCTAAGATTAGCCAATAAATTGATTAAAGCAGAAGATACTTGGGCATGGTTAGAAAAACATTATCTCTCTCTAGATAACTTTGAAGAAATTGCTCAGACTAACCTACTATCAGCTAAGTTAGCTCATCATTTATTTGCTGACAAAGTTGAACCATTTTTTTATGCTCATCAACTCGATTACACTGGAGCAGTAACTTATGAAGTAATATTAGATGATGAAGATTTAGCTTTAGAAATATTTTATGCACTGCAAGAAGGAGAAATAAGTTTCCACCAAATCGCTCGTCAATATATCGAAAATCCAGAACTGCGTCGCGCTGGAGGATATCAAGGTATGCGAAAACGTAGCGATTTAAGACCAGAAATTGCATCTGCAATTTTTTCTGCTCATCCACCACAAATTCTGAAACCAATTATTACACCTCAAGGAGCGCATATTATTATGGTTGAAGAAATAATTCAACCAGAATTAACTGAACAAATACGAGTAAACATCATGGGAGAATTATTTACCAATTGGTTAAAACAACAAGTTAATACATTAGAAATAGTAGCCAAACTGCCTGAAAATAAAGATTCTCCCTCTTCTTCAGAGATATTGAGTGAAGCCAGCTAATTCAATTTTAGATTTTGGATTTTGGATTTTGGATTTTATAGCAACAGCCAAGGTGGTTAGGACATCAACAGATGATACAACCTAGACCTTAAAAGCCTTTTAACTGGTGTCACCTGTCAAGAGTCACCTGCTATAGATTAGTAATCTTTTTTATGTTCCCATGTTTATATCCCCGACTTATTCTCACAATCGGGGATATTTTTGTTTAAGTATGATTTACAAATGCCATAGGAATTGGTGAATACCTAATTGGCAATCACCAAATACCAAACAAACGTAGAAACTTAAAAAATTAACTCCTGTCTCCTTCAATTTGAGCTATGTTTACCCCTACTCAACTTAATCCAACTTAATTTTATTCCCGGCAGTTTTAATTTTTTATCATGAATTGCGTCATGATGAGATTGATTAAATATATAATTTTCTTGGATTAATTTGCTGTAAGTTTCCTGGGGTATATATTCTAGAGGATCGTAGCCAGAAAAATGCAAAAATAAAACACAAGCCCAGGAATAATTACCTAGGATAATAGCTTTGATAATCTCTTGAAATTGAGAATGTTTTAATATCTTATCTAGCTGTTTATTTTGTTCAAAATTTTCTCTAATCATACTATGACATCCTGTATGTGAAATCAACCTAATTTATCAACGTAGATAACTACAAACCTGACACATCTTATTAGGGCATTAGTAAGGTGTGTCTGATAGAGAATTTTGGAATTTTAAATGAAAATAACTATTTTCAGCCCCCGCTTTGCCATAGCGAAAATTGTCAATTTTAAATCCCAAATTAGCTGATGCACCCTACAAAATACTTTGAGTATGAAACTTTCGTAAATCCTAAGTCATTTGAGCATTCCAAGGATTCATCTACATTAATGGAGTGTAAATATCCTCAGATTTAGCATTAAGATAAGGACGTTGTAATTGAATGTTATATGATGCAAATTCCCTGATAATAAATGCCATTTTAGCTTCTGGAGTATTTTCTCCTTGCTGCCAAGCTGCAATCAAACCATTTGCAACAATTTGACAGCGATTTGTACCAAAACTTTCTTGTTCACCAAATTTCTGATTTGGTTCTTCAGCGCAAGCTAACCCTGGTGCTAATATCTTAGTAAACAAGGGTACTGGTTCATCAAAATAGGATTGATTTTCCGCATATATTTTTTCTAAAACTGGGTGAACAACTTCATATTTATCTTTGCTAAAGTAAAGCACGGCTGAGTCATAACGTCCATAATCTGATGGGTTATATAGTGCTTTAAAGGAGAAAGAAATTGAGATATTATTAAGTTGCTCTGTTAAACTTTCCATTACGGCTGCTGCCCCTTCTGGTGTTAAATTGAAATAAATTCGTGTAATATCAGGATTATTTTGGGAGCCTGCATTAGCTACAGCCATATAAAACCCGTTCTGCACCAAATTTTTGGGCATTTTAATAGATACAAACTCACCAACCTTTATTTCGTAGTTTGTTGGTGAAAGATGCAAGTTAGGATCAACGTGCAATGTTAACCCATTCCTATGCACTGCGAAAGTGCCATCCGTTTCTTCCCTGACTACCTGCCAGTTATGACTCCAGTAACCTTCACTTTTGTTCCTGGTATGTAAGCGTTCATAAAATTCTAAATCCACCCCAAACAAGCTGTTATTTTCTAAATTTTGGTTCACTCTTCTATTTTTTTCTTTGTCATCAGGATAGATGATAGGTTTAGTGGCAACGTTATAATAAGTACCGTATAAAAAGTTACGCAGTTGTAATTTTAAATGTTTTTCTTGCATCTCCAATGGTAACTGCTCAAAGCGAGGGATGACCGACTCTGGTAATTCTATAGTTGTGTACCCTGGATGCTTAATACAGTAGTGAGACACGATTTCTACTTGATTGACAATATCTTGTAGTGATGTCTGCAATTGTGTTGGCAATTCTAAAAGTTGGTTATGAAGCGAATCTAATATTTGCATGGCTGTAGTGTATAGGGTGTAGGGTTTAGGGTTTAGGGTGTGGGGTGTGGGGTGTGGGGTGTAGGGTGTAGGGTGTGGGGAGAAAATTCTTACTCAGCACTCGGTACTCGGTACTCGGTACTCTAGAGTGTGGGGTGTAGTAGTTCTAAGCTCTGACTGTGAATTTTGAATTGGTATTACCGCTTGTGGAAATCAAGTCTGAAGATTCCATACCAAAAATTGTGGTCATAGATGCTTGAGGACGACACAATAAACTCTTGGCCACTTGCAGAATGCAGATACCAGAATTACCAAAGGTTCTCTCATGTTGCAGTCTAGCTTGAATTGAGCGAATTAGAGAAAATCCGGTAAATTGCACGACTATTTCCAAGAAATCAGGACGAAGCTCAATAATTTCCGGGAAATTAGCTAAATATGCAGTTACCAAGGATGAAAGTGTAGGTTGCAACAGTTGTAAGGGAATTGCAGCTAAACGTAAAGACTCTTCAATCGGTATGGTTTTGCTAGTTACCATACTCAATAACCAGATTTGTAAATAACTAGCAATGATGGCTCCTAAATCACTAGCGGGATCTCCCCAAGTGCCACGTTCCCAATCAATTAAGCGAATTATACTGTGACTCAAGTGAGATTTTTGCTCAATGGCGGCTTCCCAATCTAAAGAGAGAAGAATATTGTTAAGTTTTAGGTCATTGTGAGTTAGACAACAAGTATGAAAAGAATTACTCAAATCTGCGATCGCTTTGCCTAAATTATCATAACGTTGATAAAGCGCAAAGAATTTCAAACCATCCGCAGGAACTGAACCAAACACTTCTGGAGTAATTCTATTTAATCCTCCCGTCATTTTAGAAGTTGTACTATTTATTGTATTCTCAGAAGTTTGAAAGAACTCTCGATAATCTTGACGGTTGATAGTTAAACTATGAATTGCACCTAAACTTTCTCCAATTGACTGAGAAATAATAGTAGGGAAAGCATTATTTTGTCCATAAAATTCACCTAAATCACGATAGTCATTCAGATAATTGAAAACAATGATGGAATTTTCGTTATCAAAATGAATTGCTTCTGATAAACAGGAACGTAAATGACTAATTTCTGGGAAAGTCTGGAAGAAATTATGTACTTGCCATTCATCAAAAAACTCACCACGAGTTTTACCATCTCGGTTTAGACGCTCTTGCTTCACCAACAGTTGACGACCATCTGGTAAGCTGACTAATAAATTAAAATTTTTAGCTGGTTTTAACTCAATTTTGCTCAACGACTGCTCTTCTTGATTACACAGTCCTTGGGCAAGTAGATAGTTAAAAACATTTTGAGAACTTAAAAGAAATGGCATGGCTTTAAAAGAACTACCAATAATTACGTGCTGTTACAAGCCACCAGATTGCTCCGGGGCGTAAGTCCAAAATCTACAATTCAAAATCGGCTGAGTGTTAATTATTTTTTAATAAATGATGTTGTCAGAAATGAAATAGCATCAATAGCGGCAATAACAAGCATAAATTCAACAGCTTTAACTCCAATTTCTAAAATTTGAGGACGATACTCATATTGTCCACCAAATACAAATTCATCATCTTCATTTGTGATGTTCTTGATAAACATTTCTGAATCAATGGAATGAAGATCAGCAATAATAATTCGTGCCATTTTTATTTAATTGTTTGAAGTGATTTGCCCAAAACCAGATTATTTTTAACTGGCTCTCCTGGATAATTGGTAATTTATGTAATTTATGTTATGTACATAAATTATTTGTATTCATATCTGGCACTATCATCTTATTACCAAAATCAAGATCTAAAAAAATGATGATTTTGTAGGTGGGCAATGCCCACCTTACTTTTATCGAGAAAGTGCCAGAGGTGAGTTTACTTTCAATCCCAGAAGAGCCATCTATCTCAGTAGTAAACTACAAGATGATTAGTAGTGATCAGAGTGGCTGTAGGATTTAACTAAATAACCGATATGACCAATGCCATAGGTATAAACGAAAGCTTCAGCTAATTTTTCCAATGTAGAGATATCGCTGACATTGCTGTCATGACCACCACCATAGATGGAATTAACATCGCTCATGTCATTGAGAAAGCTTTCGGAATCTTGGAATAATTCAGAACCAGTTGCTTGCAGTTCAGAGAGTTTAATACTTGCCATAATTTCCTCCTAAAAGACTTGTCTTCAGTCGTTGGAACTTGTGTAGGCAGTTAAGTTTTTGTTTGCTTAACTGATGCTTCTATTTTTATTGATAAAAATCTAGAAAATCAAGGCTTATGGCTGTGTTTATCAGACATTAATCATGACTTTATGTCTTTAAAAATAAAAATAAATAAACCAAGCTAGAAAACAGTATTGCAAGTATTATCGTGGTTTTGTATTTTATTTTGATGATTAATGTTTGTGCTTATCTCACTCACAATGCCTATGCTTCTTTCCTACATAAAAAAAACCCCGACTTATTTAATAAATCGGGAAGGTGAACATTTTTTGGTTAACCAAGAAGCCAATTTGTCAAAACTCTAATCTTTGTTCTCTTAAGTTATCCAGTGTCTCATTGAATTCTAATGTCCAGTTATCCACACTCGTATTTATGTCAGCCAGCAGTGCTGAAAGCTCACTTCTATCTGTTATATTCGTTCGTCTGTTTCTACTTCTTCTGTTCGTGACACCGCCATTGATACTCTTCATGTCTGAAGATGTTAGCTCCTGAAGAAACTGTGTTTCACGATTGGAGTATAGGTCATAAATCTGTATGCCCATCATTCAATCACCTCCTTAAATAGTGGTTTACATAGAATCAGGTCACAATTTTAAAATCCTTCTCTTATATTTTGAACTTATGTCTGAGGAAGTCAATATTTTTAGAGCAATTTTCAAGACGGAATTTAAGGATTTTTGTCTACTAAAAAGCTGTTTTATAGAAGGAGTCAGGAGTCAGGAGTCAGGAGTCAGGAGTCAAACCCTTTTTTAGTGGGAGTTTCATTATCAATTGATGTCCTAACCACCCCAAAACTATACTTTTGGATTTTGGATTTTGGATTTTGGATTGTTTTGAACAAATTCAATCAAAAATCTAAAATCTAAAATTTTCTCTCTTCACTGTCACCTGTCACCTGTCACCTGTCACCTGTCACCTGTCACCTGTCATCTATCACCTGTCACCTGTCACCTGTCATCTATCACCTGTTAGAATTCTGCGCTTGGGTTTGAGAACCAGGAATAGTTATATCTATTGGTGTTACCTTCGTAGCTAACTGTGTTAATGGTGGTTGAATAGCAGTTTGATTACCTACTACCAAAGTGACAAGATTTTCTGGTTTCAGGTATTTTTTAGCTACTCGTTGTACATCTGCTACTGTGGTTGCAGTGATAGCTTTTTGATAGCGAAACAGAAAATCAGCGGGATAACCATAATATTCGTACCGCATCAACCGGGATAAAGTTTGACCAGGGTCTTGAAAATTGAATACAAAAGAATTGAGGGTAGAATCTTTGGCATAATTTAATTCTTTTGTTGTCACCTTTTCAGTTTGCAGACGCTGAATTTCTGCTTCCAAGGATTTGATAAACTGAACGGTAGCATCAGAACGGGTTTGTCCACCGGCAATAAACATACCTGGATAGTCATGACGGGGACTCCAAGATCCATATACAGAATAAGCTAAACCTTGACGCGATCGCACTTCATTAAACAAGCGTCCACCAAACCCATTTAATACCCCATTCATCACATCCAAAGCCGGATAATCAGGATTATTGAAACTACCACCTAAATGACCAATGAGAATGTTACTTTGTGTAAGTTGGGGTTGATTAACAAAAAACACACCGCCTAAATTAGCTTGGGAAACTTGCGGTAAAGGATTTTTAGAGAGATTGGGATTTGGTTTCCAGTCACCAAACTTAGCTTGAATCAGCGATCGCATTTTTTTGGCGTTAAAATCTCCCACAATCCCTAAAATCATATTATTGGGATAAAAATATTGCTGGTAAAATTTCAGCAAATCCTCACGGGAAATTTTATCTAAGGTCGCATATTCTACCGTGCGAGCATAAGGGCTATTTTGACCATAAATTAATTTTTTGAACTCCCGACTCGCAATATCTCCAGGATCATCATTACGGCGAGAAATAGCACCTTTAACCTGTGTTTTTGTGAAATCTAATTTATCCTCAGTAAAAGCAGGTTCACGCAACACCTCAGCAAATAACCCAAACACGGTTTCTATATCTTCACTGAGACTGTCAAAACTAGCACTACCAACAGCTTCACCAATAGTTGTTTCTACTGATGCAGCCCGTTGTTCCAAAATCTCATTTAACTCATCAGCCGAATGTTTGAGAGTTCCACCAGTCCGCATCACCGAACCAGTAATCTCAGCTAACCCAGTTTTATCACTTGGTTCCAAACGGCTGCCGGTTTTTACAAGTGTTGAACCACTCACCAAAGGTAATTCATGATCTTCCATCAAATAAACAACCAAGCCGTTATCCAGTACAAACCGTTCATACTTGGGTAACTTCACCTCCGGTAAAGGCGCAAATTGTAAATCTGTATAATGCTTCGCTGCTGCTGTCGCCGCCCAAGAATAATTAAACGTTAAGAAACAAGCAACAACTAAAGCTGAAATAAATCGCCAACTTTTAGAAAACTTAAGTGAAAACTTCAATTTTTTACCCTTCACCATCTTTGTTTTTTATCCTCTCTTTTTTCTCAGGGAATAGGGAATAGGGAACAATAAATTCTGCTTGCTGTCACCTGTCACCTGTCACCTGTCACCTGTCACCTATTTTTCTTGAGATAACAACTTACCAACCGTGCGATTTTCTGGTGTAAACGTCATTTTTGCCACCCTTTGAATATCAGCAGGTGTCACCGCTGCAATATCATCCAACTGCTTAAATAAATTGCGCCAAGAGCCGGTTTTTATTTCATATTCCAATAACTGTTGAGCCATACCCATATTGGAATCAAGACTACGTAATAAACCAGCCCGCGCTTGAGTTTTCACACGCTGTAACTCAGTTGTTGATACAGGTTCAGTTTTCAATTTCTCAATTTCTTGACCTAAACCTGTCGCCAAATCATCAACTGTATGACCTGGAGAAGTCAGGGCATAAAATAACATCAAATTGGGATATTTATCACCAGGAAAGCCGCTAATGCCCTGAGCCGCAAGAGCTAAACGTTGTTTTTCTACCAACGACTTATATAATCTTGAAGTGCGACCATCACTTAATAAACTAGCAATAATTTCGTAAACTGCGTTATCAGGATGGGTGATACCTGGACGATGATAACCTTCAAAATACCAAGGTTGAGTAGGTAATTTTAAGGTAAATTCTCTCGGTGCAGTTTGCTTGGGTTCAGGAGTGATTTTTGCTTGGGTTTTTGGTTTAGCCGGATAACGTCCAAAATAAACTTGTGCTAATCTTTTCACCTCATCCGGGTTAACATCACCGACAATAGCGATGGTTAAATTGCTGGGAACATAATGACTATCAAAAAACTGTTTTACGTCTGTCGGTGACAAATTGCGGATATCTTCGTCATAACCTATCACTGGTCTTCTGTAGGGATGAACTTTGAAAGCTGTATCCATGAATTTTTCCACCATTAAACCCACGGGAGAATTTTCTACCCGCATCCGTCTTTCTTCCAAAATTACATCTCTTTCTTTATAAAACTCCCGAAATACTGGATCTAAAAATCGTTCTGACTCCAGAGACATCCACAATTCCAACTTATTAGCAGGAAAACTGTAAAAATAACGAGTAGCTTCGGTGGACGTATTCGCATTTAAACCTACACCACCCGCTTGTTCAACAATTTGCCCGATTTCGTTTTGCTTAACTAGCTGGAGTGCTTCAGCCTCTACGGTTTTAAACTCAGGTTCTAACTTTGCTAATTCTTCTTTTTTCCCTTGAGATTTAGCTTTTCTAATTTGGTTATCTAACTGTTCTAAACGTTCTAGTAAAGGTTTTTCAGCTTTGTAGTCTGTTGTCCCAATTCGCTGAGTACCTTTAAAGGCCAAATGCTCTAAAAAGTGTGCTACACCTGTTTTACCATCTGGTTCATCTATCCCACCCACATCAGCATAAGTCAAAAAAGAAACTACTGGTGCTTGATGTCGTTCTAAAACAATAAACTTCAACCCATTATCGAGGCGAAATTCTGTTAACTGCTTAACTACTTGGTCTAAATAGGGTTGAATAGAAGTTTGGGTAGGTTGTAGGGCTATAGCCACTTGTGGCGTTAAACCCAAACAAAATATCATTACTGCCAAAGCAGTTGCTAACAGGCGATTTACAAAACTTAGGTGTGAGGACTGGTGTACATCACTCCTCCAGAAATCCAAAATCCAAAATTTAAAATCCTGAGTCGAACCATTCATAAGCAAAAATCAAATTAAATTTATACTTCTTAACAAGGCAAAAGGCAAAAAGCAAGAGATAATAGATTATTCTCTTTCTACACCGTACACCCCACACCCTATACCCTACACCCTACACCCCACACCCCATATCCTCGAAATTTTGTTACTTAACAAACAAAGCGTTAATCTTGTATTAAGCTTTCTGTGCTTTTTGCATTTGACGTTAGACAATATTGCTACAAGTCGTGTTCCAGAGATATAGCAATAACTACTATTATGCGAGTTTTTAATTCTCCCCCACCCTCAGAAGCACAGACACGGAACCGTATTCTTCAGGCTGCACAGCGGTTATTTGCATCTCAGGGATTTGAAGGTACTACTACCCGCGACTTAGCGCAAGCAGCAGGTGTAGCTGAGGGAACTCTGTTTCGGCATTTCACCAATAAAAAAGCTATTTTAGTCGAAGTGGCCACAAATGGCTGGGTGGACATTCTCACAGATTTGCTGACAGAGTTGAGTGAAATGGGCAGCTATAAAGCCGTAGCCCAAGTCATGCGCCGTCGGATGTGGAATTTAAGAAAAAATGCCGATATGATGCGCGTGTGCTTCATGGAAGTACAATTTCATCCAGATTTGCGCGATCGCATTCAAACAGAAGTAATTAGCAAAATGACTGATGTGGCTGAAGCATTCTTCCAAACCGCTATGGATAAAGGTATCTATCGCCAAATGAATGCCAACTTAGTCGCTAAGGTATTTTTGGGAATGTTCGCTATCGCTGGCTTTTCTGACAGCACCCTCATAGATCCCAATGCATCACCCCAAGAAATGCAGCAAATGGCCGAAGGACTAGCTGATATCTTTCTTAACGGTGTATTGGCAAAAGATTCTTAAACAGGTTGTAGGGTGTAGGGTGTAGGGTGTAGGG
>NZ_LUFH02000047.1 GCF_001586785.1 Sphaerospermopsis aphanizomenoides BCCUSP55 | reverse complement strand
GAGTGGGGTGTGGGGTGTTGGGTATTGTGTGTTTAGATTCGAGACTTGCTATACTCACCCCAATATAAACCGTTATCTTTATTTGGCAGTAAGTCCAAAAAGACCGGTGTGAATCCCCTACGGGTGATTCACAAATTTCAATGCCAAATTTTATTTGAATTTAGAACCGTGGTAATGAAAACGCTTCCTATTAGTAGATACCGATTTTTTCAAAAGTTACAGCCCCTATCCCTCTTGAAAAAAATCACCAGTAAGTCTGTTACTGGTTGTTTACAAGTATTTAGCACTTCAGGGGCTTGGTCAATATATGTACAAGAGGGAAAGCTAATTTATGCTTGCTATTCAGAGCAGATGTTTGAGCCGCTATATAGAAACTTACAGCGGTTAGGTCAACACAATTCTACACTTCCCAGAGAGATTAATGAGCAATTGCAGACCATATTTGAACGGGGTGTAGAAAATCAAACTATCCCCAATCCAGATTATTTAGCTATTTGCTGGTTAGTGAATGAGAAATATCTCAGTCCCTTACAAGCAGCAATGCTGATTGAGCAATTGTCTTTAGAGTTTCTCGATTCATTTTTGAAGATAGAAGAAGGAAGCTATGAATTTATCCCTGAGAGTTTCCTAGACGATTTACCGAAGTTTTGTCATTTGAACTTGCGTTTGTTGGTAGAAAAGTGTGAAGCTGGTGTGCGAATTTCGCCAGAACAGTTTTGGCAATACAACGAACCAAGAACACGCACCAAGATTGAAGTACAACTACCCCCTATCGGCAATAAACTACCAAATGGAGACCAATACAGAGACCACTACAAACGGATTTACTCAAAACCCAAAGACAAAAAGAATTACACAATTTTCTGTGTTGATGATAGTCCGCTGGTGTTAAATACCATTAGGGGATATTTAGATGAACAAATATTTTCTGTAATTGGTGTTACAGATTCTTTAAAAGCTTTAATGGAAATTTTTCACGTCAAACCAGATATGATTTTGCTGGATGTGACGATGCCTAATTTAGATGGATATGAAGTTTGTTCTTTATTACGTAAACAAGCGTCTTTTAAAAATACACCAGTAATTATGGTGACAGAAAAAGCGAGTTTGATAGATAGAGCTAAAGCCAAACTAGTTAGAGCTTCTGGTTGTTTGACTAAGCCGTTGAATCAAGGTGATTTACTGAAAACGATTTTTCAGCACATGGTTTAAATTCTTCTGGATGAAGACTATAACGGACGACACCCAGACAGAAGACTGTGCATTTTCACTACAGAGCCAATCACTGCGATTGCTGGCGCACTAAATCCTGTCTCTTCTACTTGTTCGACGATTGTTCCTAACTTACCAATTAATTCTTCTTGTTCTGGCCGGGTTCCCCACCTCACCAAACCAATTGGAGTCTCTGGACTCAACCCAGCTAAACTTAACTGCTCCACAATATAAGGTAGATTGTGGATACCCATATAAATCACTATTGTTTCTGAACCTTGGGCGATCGCCTGCCACTTTACTGTCGGTCTATACTTACCCGCCGCTTCGTGACCCGTTACAAATGTCACCGATGAACTATACAGACGATGGGTTAAAGGAATTCCAGCATAAGCTGCCGCAGCAATTCCGGCTGTGATCCCCGGCACAACTTCTACAGCAATTCCGGCTTCCAGCAATTCTGCCATTTCTTCACCACCACGCCCAAAAATAAAAGGATCTCCTCCTTTTAGCCGCACCACTACAGCATGATCTTGGGCTTTTTCTATCAAAAGATGGGTAGTTTCTTCCTGTAAGAGCGAATGTCTCCCCATGCGCTTACCAGCATTGATTTTTTCTGCTTGGGGATTAATCATATCCAAAATGGCTGGACTCACCAAGGCATCATAGATAACGACATCTGCACATTCCAGCAAACCTTTCCCCTTGAGAGTCATGAGTCCAGGATCACCAGGGCCAGCACCGATTAAATAAACCTTACCCAAAAACTTTTTCCCCTTCTGTTGCTAAATCCCAAATTATATCAGCTAGTTCTGTAGTTGCTCCTAAAGGTGGTGCTAATTGCAACGTCACCCCAGGAAATTGTAATTTTAGCTTTTCTACAGATTCTGCGATCGCATCGGTTATGCCACCAGTGAATAAAAAATATGGCAAAATTGCAATTTGCTGATAACCTGCCACAACTAACTCTTTCACCCTTGATTCTAAACTGGGTGGTACAGACCAATAAGCTGTTACTGCTGCCAATTTCTTGGCTATAGTTTCTACTGGCTGTTGAGAACCAGAACGACGACTACCATGAGCTAAGAGAATTGATACTTCTGCTTTTATATTAGCTACTGCTGGAGTCAGCAATTTTTCTAAATTCCCATGACTACCTAAATATGGCTTGAGGTCAATAATCATATCTTGACCTAGTGCTGTTTTTGCTAATTCTACTTCTGCGGGAATATCTGTCATCACATGAACTCCCGGTAGCAGAAACAAAGGGACGATTTTTAGGCATTTGCACCCAAAAGCCAAGGACGTTTGGGCAAAATTTTGAATTTGCTCATGTAATGGTTGGACATTTACCTCCAAAGTAGCTATACCTACTAAATTTTGTTTATTTGGCAATTTCCGACTGACCAGTTTTGCCAGTTGGTGCATGGCAATCTCTGGACGCGGATCACGACTACCGTGAGATACTAAAAGATAGGCAGATGACATGGGCTGAGAATGTGATTAATTAAAGGTTGAGGTATTTTTATGAAAGAATTAATGAATGCTTTAGAAGAGTTGGTCGATAAAGTAACACTAGGTGCAATTTTAGAGTTGTTAGAGCGGATATGTCACAAAAAAGCAGAAAATCTCAGAACTCATTGGCAAGATGAAGAAACTGCCAAGTTGTGGGATAAAGCCGCTAAACAGATAGAAAATATCAACGTTGATATCTAGAATAATCTACTCGTAATCAGGCTACCGCATTTTCAAAAGCACAGCGCCCAAAGTATTCATGTGTTCCCAGGGTTTAGTACCTCCCACCCAAGGATGTGAAGGTAAATTTCCTTTGGGTACTGATGACCAAATAAAAAATAGATTCTGGGTGGAAGAACTAGATTTGGTGAGATCCCAGCCAACAGTAGCGCAAAACTGACCATAATCTCTACCACAGCTTTCATATATTTGTACTTGGACGCTAAAACCAAAACGCCCTTGACTGTATTTTGTCCACAACTGATCAATCATCTGTAAATCTTCACAAGGCAATTTTTCTAAGTCACTATTAAATAGATATTTGCCCACAGGTTTAGATAAAGCCTGACGCATCACCACCCAAGTTTCTTGATCTGCTTGTTGCCATTTTTTAGCCTTGAGTAATTCGTTTAACCGTTTGTAATCAACTCCTGCGGCTGAATACAGGGCATTAACTGGTAGTTGTTGAATTGGTTTTGCTTTTGTGTTGAGTGCTGCTAAAACTTCGGTAGCAGATTTGTAGCGTTGAGAGAGGGCATTTTGCAGGAGTTGATTCAGAATTGCAGACAAACGCTCAGAAACAGGATTTTCAGGAAGTAGATAATTTTGCCATACCCAGCGATCGCTCGTGACATCAAACAACTCAAAGGGAGAAACACCAGTTAATAGGTAAATGCAAGTTACACCCAGACTATAAAGATCACTCGCTGGTAAAGCTTTACCCCGCATTTGTTCAGGAGCTATATATTCCGCACTCCCCACTGTTGTACCTGTATGTGCCAAAGCGGTAGCCGTAATTTGTTTGGCAACGCCAAAATCAATTAAGACTAGCTCCCCTGGTGCAGAGTTACGGCTGAGATTTGTGGTTTTTATTGGATAAGCAGGTGAAGTTTTACCTTGTTTTGGTTGAAAAGAAAAAGCTTCCAGTCCACCAATAGTCATGGTAGAACCTTTATGTGATAGTGCCGCATTGGAGATTGGTGGAGGATATGCAGTTTCATTCCCCAGGTTACAGGTATATCTTCGCATAATATTTGCTGGCTTGATATCCCGGTGAATCACTTGTCGAGAATGGATAAATTGCAGCACAGGTAATAAATCTGTGAGTAATTGCCAAATATGCACTTCACTAAACACACCTTGCGCTTGCAATTCCTGCGCTAAATTTTGTCCGACAATTAATTCCTGGACCAAATACAACTGATTGTCTTGTTCAAAGTGTGCCAATAATTGGGGAATTTGGGGATGTCGTAACTCATCTAACCGCGCTGCTTCCTGACGAAACAATTCCACAGCCTTGGCAAAATTTGCCTGATTGGCATCTGGAAAATAAAATTGTTTAATTACACATTTGGGTTTAGACGGTATGTGTTCATCTATAGCCAAAAAAGTTCTGCCAAAACCACCGCTACCAATGGGATACAGCGGAAAATAGCGTTCTTTCAATAATAGTGGCTTACCACATTTGATGCAGAATCGAGCATCATTCGGATTATACAGGTAGATACAAGCAGTACAACAACTCATTGGTTAGTAGTCATTAGTCATTTTTTCCCAATCACCCATTATTTATTGCTGTTCAGCTTTATAAGTATAAAAGTTGTTAAAAGCGCCTATTGTTGCAAATTTATAGCCGGGTATTAAATTATCAATTTTTAAATCAGTAGTGTAAACACTAAAAACAATATAATTCTGTCTTTTTGTCGTACTAACAACAATGTCTCGTATTTGTGGACTAGTTGAGTCAACCAATTTCTCACAATCAAATCCTATGATATTTTGCAAGAAATTCGGTGTTTTCTTGCAAAAATCTGTTTTTAAGTAAGTCGTCAATTTTTGTACGGCAAATTCTTCGTATTCAGCCTGTGGAGGATTGGTCTTGGCCATTGTCACTCCTAAGACAGCAGTTCCTGCTACTCCTACAGATGCAATAATAGTCCAGGCTTTCATATACTTTAGCGGGTGATCAAGTCTTTACAATTTCAAGACTACAAACATATTAGGTCAATTTCGGGCAAAAAAAATCTTGATCATTTTTTTGGGTCGTGCTATATTCAAGTAGTGGATGGCGAGCGTAGCCAAGTGGTTAAGGCAGTGGTTTGTGGTACCACCATCCGTGGGTTCGAGTCCCATCGTTCGCCCTGTGATTTGTGAAATTAGCTAGAAAATGCTTGCTTATGGAAGTTGATGGACTGTATCAGCTTCCTTAAGTGTTTTTATTTTTAACGCACATTAAGCCTTAGAAAATTCCTAGAAGAAAGATGGAACTTAAACCACAGAAAACAAGAAAGTAATTATCATTACCTTGCCTATACTGTGGTCAGGAGAAGTTAAATTGACAACTCCCACCAAGTTCTTTGACCAACTACACCATCTACAAATAAATTGCGCTGATTTTGAAAAGCTTTGATAGCTGCTTCTGTCAGAGGTCCAAATATGCCATCGACTCGAACACCATAGCCTTTAGACACCAATAACTTCTGCATAATTCTGACAGATATACCTGCACTACCAAAACGTAGAGTTGGCATAGATTGTTGACTAGATGCTGGGTATCGGGCTAATACCCGCTGTTTTGGAGGAATATTTTGAGCATCAGCTAGTTTAGAAGATGCTTGAGACAGGTACTTTTGTTTAACTTGCGCTAATATTTTTTCCCGCTTAATTGTCAGGGCTGACATATTAGGTTGCTCCCTGCCATCTGTTTTTATGAATTCGGGTGGTGTAATTTGAGAAGTAAAATTTAATTGAGATAACTGACTATTTGTTGACTTCTGCACGCCATTTTCTCTCGGAAATGGTCGATGCTCCGGCAAATGGGGCAAAGTTGGTTGTGTGGTGCTTAACACGCCCGTCATTAGCAGGCCAAGTTCAGTCATTGTAGTTCATCTCATATCTTGCACCTATAAGGATAAACCAGGAGTAGACAAACAAAGACTGGGGGCTAGGAATTGGTAATTTGTAATTTTATTCCCTGACTTAATGAGATGAATTTGAGTTGTAGAAAGTTTGCCACCCAGTACCTTTATAACCATATTCAAAAATGTCTGGGTGCAAGATTTCTGCTAATATTTCTACAGAATCTACTAGGCGTGGTCCAGGACGGTTAAAGTAAGCATTGCCATCAGTGATGAACACTCTCCCAGCTTTAACAGCGTGTAATTTTTCCCACTCTGGACGCTGAGTTAACAATTTTGCTTCTTGCTGGGTTCGTTGTAAGTCAAAGCCACAGGGCATCAAAATGATGACATCGGGATTACTGGCAATCAATGTTTCCCAGTTTAAACGGGCAGAAGGTTTGCCGCTACAGCTAAACAAAGTTTGTCCACCTGCCAAGTTGATGAGTTCAGGAATCCAATTTGCAGCTGTCATTAAAGGGTCAGTCCACTCAATACAAGCGACTGTAGGCATTTCTGTAATCGAAAGTCCTTGAATTTTACGATTACAAATTTTTACGCGAGCTTCGAGATTTTCTAGTATTTTTACTGAATCAACACCAAAGGTTTGACCGACTCGCTCAATATTACCCCATACATCCCGCAGTGTATTAGGTTGTAAGGAAATAATTTGGGGTTTGGTGTGGGTTAGTTCGCTAACAGCTTTTTCTACTTGTGGTAAGCTGACTGCACAAACATCACACTGGTCTTGAGTCAGAATGTGAGTAGGTTGTAATTTTTCAAGAACATCAATTTTGATTTTGTAAATACTTAAAGCAGATTGCAATATCTTATTTACTTCATCATGAATTGTGTTGCTAGGAGCTTCATTATTTAAACGTGCTTGGGTACAAACAGGAAGATGGGCTATTTCTGGAGGATAGTCACATTCATGCGATCGCCCCACAATAGCATCTTGCAAACCCAGAGTAGCAACTATTTCTGTGGCACTAGGAATTAAAGAGACAATTCTTATATTTTTATCTATCATAATTTCCACCTCCTGGGGATAGGAGTTACAGGAGTTACAGGAGTATGGCTTGCGCCACGCTTCGCTATCAGGAGTTACAGGAGTTCAGGAGTATGGCTTGCGCCACGCTTCGCTATCAGGAGTTCAGGAGTATGGCTTACGCCACGCTACGCTATCAGGAGTTACAGCAATTATAGATAGAACAAATTTTCTATAGCCGTAGACAATGCCGTTAAGAACATGAACTAAAACTCAGACACCCAAAGGCTTTTAGAACTGTCACCTGTCACCTGCTATACTTTTGTTGACAGATGCTTATATTCTCATTGTTACATAGTTTCAGTGAAAAGATATCTATCTTGAGGATGTGAGAATTTTTGCTTTACGCTAAGACACAAATGTACAAAATAAAGTTTTTACAAACCTGAAATAAAGTTGCTTATTTATATCTAGACACGGATACGCAATTACGGTATGCTTGGGATTCAAGCGATTTTCTGTGTATTCATGAAAACAACTCAAATATTGAAAGCGGCTGCACTACCAGTATTAACCGTATTTACTCTTATTTCTGTACCCAATACAGCACTAGCCGACTACTTGAGAAGTGATGGTTTTGGTGGTGAGTATCGTTATGAGTTATGGTCTAGTGATGATGGTCAGAAATACTATTTAAAGATTTGGGATAAAGACGAAGATCCACAAAAAGACAGTTATGTGACAAGGGGTAGCTTTAAATCTAGTAGTGATGCTTTAAATTATTTTGATTGCTATTACGCTCTCAAAAGCTTACCTCAGTGTCCAAAAAACAGGTAATTAATTAGATTTAGATCCCCGACATCCTTTATCAGTTGATAGTATGAATCAAGAGATATAATTAGAATGCGGGGATTCGTCAAGTCTAATTTATCTCAATTAGAGTGTATTATGACTAAACAAAAAATTCTTCAAGAAGGAGAATCTTACACTTTTCGATCTTACTTTGAACTACCTTATGATTCAGAAGAAATAATAGCAGAACTGGGTTATAAATTTACTAAAAAATCTCTAATTTTACCACATACATCTAACCGGTTAGAAAATATTACCGCCATCAAAAATAAAATTATTTCTTTTTTACCATTGGTAAGTTTAAACAATGAAACTGCAAGACGAGAAACCTTAGTTTCACCTTTATTATTAGAAGTGATTACCCATTGTCGATGTCAGTTAAAAATTGAATATGCGGTTAATGTCAATAATTGGTTAAAAGGAAATCTCGATTATTTGTTACGTTCTCACCAAAGTTTATTAGTAATATAAGCAAAAAACGATGATTTAAGCAGAGGTTTTACCCAACTCGCAGTAGAGTTAATAGCTTTATCAGAAATTGAAGAAAATAAAGATATTTTTTATGGTGCTGTCACCACTGGAGAAATTTGGCGTTTTGGTAAATTAGAACGTGATCAAAAACAAATTACGCAAGATATCACGCTGTTTACAATACCAGATGATATTGAAGAAATTGGTCATATATTAGTGGGAATTTTGGAAGTAGAATGATTGTCTGAATCAGGATATCCAGGATTTAAGGATTTACAGGATTTAAATACCCCCAACTTCTGTCATAAGTTGATGTATTAATGACAAAATATGGTTATGAGTCGGGGATATGATGTTGATATACACCCAATTTAATTGAGTCTACCTCTCCTGATTAAGCAGTTTCATGGATTGATTTACATTCCCAAAACTGTCCGGGTCCGACTATTAAAATCTGCTCATTTGGCATTAATAGTTCCCAATAAGCAAGACCAGAATCATCTTCTAAATCTGGTTCTAATACCAGTTCGTAACTATCTTCAAAGGATAAAGTTAGTTGAAAATTATTAGGATCAATGACAAAATTAGTTAGTTTTTTGTTTTCTAAAAAACATTGTAACGCGACTTGAGCATGATCTGTAGTTAATTTTGGTAATAATGGAAGAAATAAAAACATATTATTATGCATTAAAAACCAAGGTGTTGCCCTAGTGCTAAGTTGCCAGCTTCCTTTACGTAAATGTTTTAATTTAGGATGATTATAAGGTTTCATTTCACCAAAATGTAATCGTAATTCATCCCCATAACTAAATCTCACTTGATGGCAAGTTTCGCCAATAATTGGTCGAATAATTTGATTTAAATTTGGTTGAGAATTGAGTATTTCCGACATATTGGGCTACTTACTTGCTCAACAAATTCCTTATGTAAATCTATTTGATCATAAATTGTACTACTACCATCTAATTTAATTATAGTACTTCCACCACAACAACTATTACTAACTAAACCTTTAGCGGGAATGTTACTCAAATGTATAGGTTGTGAAGTGGGAAGACTAGCAGCGCATTGTGTAGATAACTGAGTACATAGAATATGAGCATCTGGTAAAACAGAACGTAATCCCTCTATTATTTCTGGACGAGGATTACTAAAACGATTTCGATCTATGGAGAATACGATTAGCTGTGGTTTGAAAAAACTACAAAATTCTTGGGCAAAAGTTTTAGCATCTGCACTTCCAGGTTTGCCACCATGATGGGGATACACAAGTATGTCAGCATTCAAAGAAATTGAGTCTTGAATTAGATTCTCAAATCCTACTTGATCAATGTCTCCTGCTAATATAGCTATTCTATGTTCATTATGAACCACACCAATAACGGCAGATACAGAATTAGATGTTAGTTTTTTTCCTCGGAAATCTGTTCCTCCAGCACCACCTAAAATTAATTCTGGTGTTGGTGCAATAACTTCAATATTAACACAACCAATATTTAAACTACCTGTTTTTGCTGTTGTTAATTCTGATGAAACTTTAGTTCCCCGTTTTTGTGCATCTTTTAAAGCAGAACGTACATCTAACCAAAGTTCACTTTTTTTAATAGCATCAGGGTTAAGGTGAACATTGTGAATTTTGATATTTTCATCTGCTAATAGATCAATCATACCTCCGATATGATCTGCATCAGAATGGGAAATGAGAATATGTAAAATTTCTTGAACAGATAGATGCTCAAGAGTTTCTGATAAAATACCTCCGGGTGGACAGTCAATAACTATGACATTATTGGCATCTTTAATTAATGCACAATTGCCATGTCCAACATCTAAAATAATTAATTCAGGCGAGTCCATCATCTTCATCTGGTTCAGGTGCTAATTCAAATTTTTCAAAATATAGGTCGTCCGATTTTTCTGCACTGGTGTTTACATGAGCAAATAAACGGATAGTTCTATTTGGTTTTAATAAATCTCTAAGATTTTCTGGAATCAGAGAAGCTGGAAAACGAACAGCCCTATGAGGATTCCAACTAGGAACAAAGGCATCTACAACTGATTCATGGGCTTCTTCATCAATATTAGTAATCCTAACTATTGTTCTTCGAGATTTTCTGGTACTAGGGATTTTACCACACAGTTCTGATTTACAAATTTCTATTCCCTTAGAAATAGTCGAAGCATCTGCTTCTTCTCGACTTAGTAATACAGGAATTTTATGTCTCCATTTTCTAATGGAAAAGGATGTATCCATCTCTGTATATTTAGTAATCAAAACTGATGGGATTTTTTGATCATATAAAGCTGCAACTAATTCTGAACCATAAAAATTAGCAAATCCATAATTACTCAAGCGATGATCACACACAGCACCTTGAGCTTGTTCTCTAATCAGTGATACTAATTCATTAACATTGTCAAATTGTTTATCCTCTAATATCAATGGTTGATAGCCAGCTTCTTCTAAATCCCATGCAGTTGTTTCTGCTAAATCTTTCTGATCATCAACTATAGCTATTATTTTTTCATTTTTAACTTGTGTTATGGCCATATAATTAATCTCTCTTACTCTCCACTCAGTGTTAATTCTACAATAAATTCTGCTCCGCCTAATTCACCTTTAGGAATTGCGTTTACGCTTCCTCCCAAATCAGTTACAGAATCGCGTACAATTGTTAGACCTAAACCTGTACCACCTTCTCTAGTTGTTTTACCGGGTAGCCAAATATCATCTAATTTGATGTTATTAATGCCCAAAGCATTATCTAAAACTCTAATTTTTAAATTATTTCCTACAACTTCAGTACGGATAATTACTTTACGCCCTACTATACGTCCTCCTTCAACATTAAAAGCATTAATAGAATTTGTTAAAAGATTGGTAATAATTGCTTCCAGTAAAGCACTACTTCCATAAATGCAGGGTTTATCATCAGCTTTTTCTTGTATCACTTCAATTTGTCCATCATCAAAAAAACTTTGAAATAGTGTTAGAGTATCTTCAATAACATGATGAACATCTACAACTCCTGTACGTCTTTTTTCTCTTTTTAGTAGATGGATTGGAAATTTAGAAAAGCGTAGTAAAGATTTAGCCACATCATAAAGCATTGCTACTGGTTTTCCTAAATATTGATCATATTTTTCTCCCAAAACTTCTCGACCTTTATTTTCTATTCTTCTAGCTATTTTTTGAATTGAATCTACTGGCTTACCAGATTCATGGGCAAAAACTGCTGCTGTTGTTCCTGCTGTAGCGAGACTGCGGTAAAGCTGAAGGTCTTCACGCAAGACTTGTGTTTGTCGTTCTGTTACAGTTTCATATTGTTCAATAGCTACTCGGACTTTAGGACGAGATTCTTGAGGCACTTCTGTTTCAATCACTTCTTCAATTCTTGCTTTAGCTTCTGTAATATCACGAGGAACTTGTTGCTTGATTTTTTCACGTTGATTTTCAGAAATTTTTAATCTTTCCTTAGCCATCCATTCTAATACATCAATGGCAAAACGTTTTAATTCTAAAAAAGCCTCATTTTCAATAAAACCAAGTCTATCAGTTTTCTGAAGTAATATATCATGAGGATCATTAACTATAACTCTACCAATTACTGTTTTTGCTGAGGGACGTACTTCTGGATTTCTTGATCTGGCATAATTTAATCTCAACCAATCATCATCTTGATCTCCATAGGGTTTTACACGCAGTCCTCGGTGATATAGACGAACATTTCCAGCGTGAGCAAGCCATTCTCGCACTTGTTTGGTAGAAACGGAAGCATTTCTAGCTGAAAAACTTTGAGGATTTAATAAAAATACCCATAATTCAAATTCTGTTGATGGAGTTTTGTAAGGTTCTTGAGAAAGTTCACTATGTTCTGCATGAAAAATTCTGTTTCCTTGCCAGTCTAATACAGTTGCTTCGGCTATACCAAATTCATTGATTTTAGCTTTTAAATGATCTTCAGCTTCATTACAGTAAGTATTATTTACTTGTTTCTCAATTTTATAAAATTCTGGTGCAATAAGTTGAATATTAAACCCAGATTTACTAGCAAATGGATCTGCTAATAATAAAAGTTCTTTCGCTAATCTTTGAATATCTTCCTTAGTGAATATAGTTTGTAAGTTGCTAACTATAATCTCAGTTCCATGTTGTTTATCGGTAATTGTTTGTTTAATATCAAAAGGAACATCTTCTACTACATCAACTTCCTGAAAATCATCCCAATTAATTGTGAGACAATATTCAACACCTGGCTGATTTTGAGGTCTAGTTATCAACGTTACTTGAGAACCCATTTGCAGAGCAGCTAATCTACCTAATCCTTTATTACCCGCAGGTAAACGACCTAATGGTGTAACTTGACGATTTGCTTTTTTTGAACGGCCTAATACTAACCATCCTTCATCAATGGTATCTTTATCCATACCAATACCATTATCTGAAATAATTATTGAACCGCCTGTATTGCTAATATTAATTAGTTCTATTTTGCATTCAGTAGCATCAGCATCATAGGAATTTTTAACTAATTCAATTATTCCTTGATCGGGATTAGGAACAAGTTCTTCTCCTAGCCTTTGTAAAATTTTAGGTGAAAATTTAAAATGGATCATTGTTTAGCTATTATTACCTCTGTCCTAATCTTGATGATTTATTATATCAATTTTGTCTAAATCAGGATTTCTAGGATTTAATGATTTACAGGATAAGAAAAAGTCCCCCTTTTTAAGGGGGATTTAGAGGGATCTGATTTTGATATAATTACTCTGCACCTTCTATTGGTGCAAAACCTTGACGTTGAATATTCTCTGTAATACTCCTTGGTTCTAGGAACTGCAATAAATAATCTGGTCCGCCGGCTTTTGAACCCACACCAGAAAGTTTAAAACCGCCAAATGGTTGACGGGCGACAATTGCCCCGGTTATATTCCGGTTAATATACAAATTACCGACTTCAAATTCTGCTTGTGCTTTTTCAATGTGAGAAGGGGTACGAGAATAAAGTCCACCAGTTAAAGCGTAATTTGTGGAGTTAGCAATTTCCAAAGCTTGACTAAAATCCTTAGCACGAATCACCGATAAAACAGGGCCAAATATTTCCTGTTGTGCGATGATGCCATTGGCCGGAACGTCAGAAAAAATCACAGGGCCGATAAAATAACCTTGACTGGGTGCAGATAACTCCAAAGCTAGGGTTGCTTCTTTTTTCCCAATCTCAATATATTCCAAAATGCGATCGCGTGCATTTCCATCAATCACTGGTCCAACTTGGGTACTCGGTAACTCCGCTTCCCCAATATTTAAAGACTTCGTAGCTTCCACCAACCTTTCTACAAAAGCATCATAAATAGGTTGCAGAACAATTACCCGTGAACAAGCAGAACATTTTTGACCACTGTAACCAAAAGCAGACTGCACAACTCCCACAACAGCTTGGTCTAAATCAGCACTTTCATCAACAATAATCGCGTTTTTACCTCCCATCTCCGCAATTACTTTTTTGAGATGCTTTTGACCAGGTTTTAAAATTGCCGCTTCTGCGTAAATTCTACATCCTACTTCCTGAGAACCAGTAAAAGCAATTACATGAGTATCAGGATGATTCACCAAATAAGCACCGACTTGAGAACCCTTACCGGGGACGTATTGAAAAACACCTTTCGGTATTCCCGCTTCTATCAAAATTTCCGTTAACTTAGAAGTAATTACAGAAGAAGTTTCCGCAGGTTTGAGTAAAGTGCAATTCCCAGAAACCAAAGCAGCAACAGTCATACCGCAAGCAATAGCTAAAGGAAAATTCCAAGGAGAAATCACAACCGCAATTCCTTTTGGCTGGTAAATATAACGATTAGTTTCTCCAGCCACGTCATAAATTACACCCTTATCAAGACGTTCCATCTCCTCAGCGTAATAAAGACAAAAATCTATTGCTTCCGAAACCTCTGCATCAGCTTCCTTAACAGGTTTCCCCACCTCCAAAACTATCCACGCAGAAAGTTCAGCGCGTCTTTCCTCCATCAACTCCCCAGCTTTCCGCAAAATATCAGCACGTTGTTTAACTGGGGTTTTCTTCCAACCAGGAAAAGCAGCTTTAGCAGCTTGCATTGCTTCCTCAGCTTGTTCAACGCTAATAAGTCCAACTTTCCCAACCACCTGACTAAAATTAGCAGGATTAAGAGAATCAATAAACGTTGCTGTATTTACAAACTCACCATTAATCAAAGGTAAATAAGATTTACCTAACTGCTGACGCACATTTTGGAAAGCTTGGTGAGAAACTCCTCTTTTCTCCTCCTCAGCATAATCAGTATCCGCAACACCAACAAAACCCTCTTTTTCCTCTCTGTGACTCTGCGTCTCTGCGTGAGAAAAATCTATAATTGGAGGTGCTAACAACTCATCAACCGGGCGATTTTCCAAATTTTGCCGTAAAAACGAACTATTCGCTGTATTTTCCAATAATCTGCGAATTAAATAAGCCATTCCCGGTAACAAGTCACCATAGGGACAATAAACCCGCACCCGATAACCCTTGTCAACCAAAGCTTTAGCAATTTTATCACCCATGCCGTAAAGAACTTGCATTTCAAACCGACGACGGGGAACATTGACACTTTCTGCAATTGCTATAGCACGAGATTGCGATCGCACATTATGACTACCAATGGCAGAATAGACATATTGGTGATTTTCCAGCAATAACTGGGTAATTGTTTCAAAATTGGCATCTGTAGCGGCTTTATCGTTATAAACTGGTTGCGGCCAATGCTTTTGTTCTGCTTTGATGGTTTCTTGATCCCAGTATGCACCTTTAACTAAGCGAATAGTTAAGGGATAACCACGTTGTTTCAACCAAGCAATGATATCTTTTGCATCTTGTTCACTGTCACGCAGATATGCTTGTATTGTCATTCCAATATCTGTGCGTTGACGAAATTCCTCTTCTAGTAAAAGCTTTTTGAGAATATTGAAAGTGATATCCTTATAGGCGTACTGTTCCATATCAAAATGGACTGCTGCACCTAATTCTTTTGCACGACGTAATAAAATTCTAATGCGATCGCTGACTTTCTGCTCACTACCTTGAGCGTCTAAAGGGTCAAATTGGGAATAAAACGCCGTTAATTTCACAGAAACTTGCACTTTAGGGATACTTTCCCCATCAGCTTCATCAATAGCGGGGATATGCGACCATTTTTTTGATGCTTCCACTAATTGCTGCATCAATTCCAAGTATCTTTCTAAATAAGACTGTGCTTCTGTTTCTGTAATTACCGCTTCTCCAAGCAAGTCTATTGTGAAAGACATTTTGTCTTTACGCAGTCTTTCCACAGTTTTGATGACTTGGGAAATATTTTCTCCAGAAATATATTTATGTGCTAAAGTTTGCACCGCAGTTTCCACAGTTGTTGCCGCTACTTGTCCTGGCATAGAGTCAGGGTTGGCAAAATTTAACATTCCCTTCAAAGCTGCGGGTAATTCTACCGACTCATCACCCAAATATTCTTGCAAATGGGACGCAATTTCTGATTTACTATGTAAAGCAGGTAAAGTATCAATAAACCGGAATAATTGTACTCGTAAACCTGGATTACTCATCGCCCAAGCGAGCAATTTATCATCCCAGCGCATTTGGTCACGCAAAGAAGCTAAAAAGGAGCGATTTTCTTGAGTAGCAGCAAGAACTTCTTTAGCTATTTCTTGTGTCTTAGATTCGTAAGTGCTGTTTTGTACTTGTAATACCATAAATGTCATTTAGTGATTAGTCATTAGTTATTAGCCATTGGTTAAGCTGTGGGACATTTAACTTGCATATTTTTGATGATGGGGAAAAACTGCAAATCCTTCTCCCCTACACCCCACACCCTACACCCTACACTCCATTTTGGAGTAATATCAAATCATTGTGTAAAACTGTAATATGGTGCTATTTTTAACTTAGTTAGCGCCATTGTGTAAACTTTCCTATTAGTTTTGAACGTGGTTGTACTGAATGTCTCGAAAAAACTAGCTTTAGTATTGGGGATAGCTATAGTCTGCTTGGGAGGTTGTACAAAAAGACCGACAAATGAACAATTGGAAGTATTACGTAAACAGGCGAGCGATCGCAACAATCAAATATTGGCAGAACAAAGCAAAAACAATCAAGAACGTGAATGGAGTTTAGTTATCCAAGGTGAGACAGCAAATGATCAACCTGTAACCTTAAATTGGCAACAAATAAGAGATTTTGCCACAGAAGATATTAATACCATTGATGCTAATAACATTATTACTCCAGAAAAAGTATTTAAGTTTACTGGCATCTCTGTAAATACACTCTTAAAAAAGGTTGGTACTCAACCAGGAGTCACAGAAATAACCTTCGTCTGCTATGACGCTTATCAAGTCACGGTTAAAATCCAAGATTTAGTGAATTACCCAATTATTTTAGCAGTTGCCAAGGATGGTAAACCAATTGAACGTGATCAAGGAGGTCCTATATATTTAGTTTTTCCCTATACTCAGCATCCACAACTCAGAAAAGATTACAATGAAGGAATGTGGGCATTTTATGTCACACATATTATTGTAGGTACAGAAGAAGCACAAGTGCGAGTCGGAAAGCGCAAATTTAGTTTAAATGATCTTGATCAACTACCTCAAGTCACTCTCACACAGAATGTGGGTTATCGAGTTTGGTGGCCTAGTGGAGAAGTTAAAGTACACGGTGTAAGAGTGCGAGATGTTTTGTCCTTAGCCGGAGTTCCATTAACAACCAAAGGATCTGTGTTTGTGCGTGGCAAGCCAATAGTTTATCACAAAGCTTCAGAAGTAACCAGTTTACCAGCCAAAGTAATACAAGACTGTGATATTCTCTTAGTGACTAGATGGGGTAACGGCAAACAACAAATTTCGGCTAGAATGGGTGGCCCAGTGACTCTAGCTTTCAGTGATAAGTGTCAAGCAAAAACTCAGCAACTCAAATGGGTGACATTTGTAGAAGAGTTAACCATACAGCCATGAAGTTCTTTGCATTTCGCTCCATCCGTACCCAAATCATGGCTTCTACCACTCTCTTAATTGTCGCTTTGATTGGCGCTACAGTTGCAGTTTGGGCAACAAGTGAAAGCAAACTCTATAAGGAAGAAAAGCTGAAAGATGCTACAAGTATCTCTAAAGTATTAAGCTATACTTATTCTAATGAATTTTCCGAGGAGAACTGGAGTCAAATTCGTTTAAATATAGATTTACTGCTACGAGAAAACAAAGAAATTGTCTATGTTTTGATATCTGACTCTCAGAAAAATAATCAAATTGTTGCTGCTTCACCAAGTGAATTTCAAAACAATTATATCCCTGATGTTGTACCACTAGATGTGACAGATAATGCAATCAAATCTCAGCAGCAAACTCTGATTCAAGAAACATTTATTCTCCGTGATATTTACTATGCTAACAAGTTGCGAGCCAAGCGTGGAGAAGATATACTAGAAGTAGCCTCAGATATCCGCACACTATCTGGCAGAAAACTTGGCAAATTGCGAATGGGGATATCTTTAAAAAGAGTAAATAATGCTGTTGCTAATGCTGTTAATCAGGCTTTGATAGTCGGTTTTGTAGGGTTGAATGTTGGCTGGATATGTGCGTATATTTTAGCAAGAAGATTGAGTGATCCTGTGCAGCGTTTACAGGTAAGTGTAGCTCAAATTGCCGGTGGAGATTTGCAGCATCGTGCAGATATTAATAATCGTAAAGATGAAATTGGCGCATTAGCAACTTCAGTCAATGAAATGTCAGCAGCATTGCAAATATCCTTTAGTAAATTGCAAAAAACTTTAGATTCTTTTGAGAGATTTGTTCCAGATAAATTTGTTTCTGTCATTGCTCCTCAAGGCATAGAAAATATTGAAGTTGGTATGGCTTCTACACGAAAAATGACAATTTTATTTTGTGATATTCGTGGTTATACTTCCATGTCAGAAGCAATGGCACCAATGGAAATTTTTTTATTTTTAAATGACTATTTAGCTTGCATGGGAAAAGCCATAGATGAAGCAGGGGGATTTATTGATAAATATATTGGTGATGCGATTATGGCATTATTTGATGACGAAGCCACAGACTCAGCCTTACGCGCAGCAATTTTAATGCAACAGGCGTTAGATAAATTTAATTATGAACGATACCAAAAGCAAGAGGATAGCCCAACTAAAAAAGAATTACCAATGATTTCTGTTGGTATTGGCATTCATCGTGGTACAGTTGTTATGGGTACAGTAGGCTTTACCTCACGCATTGATTCCACAGTTATTGGTGATGCAGTCAATGTTGCTTCTCGCATTGAAGGACTGACAAAACAATATGAATGTGAAATTTTAGTCACCGAATCTGTTGTCAAAAGCTTATCCCATCCTGAATTATTTTCTCTGAGATTAGTAGATAAATCAGTTAAAGTAAAAGGTAAAGATGAACCAATAGCTATTTATGAATTGATAATTGATAGTTGATAGTTGATAGTTGATAGTTGATAGTTGATAGTTGATAGTTGATAGTTGATAGTTGATAATTAGAGGTACAGGAGTTAAAGAAAATTATGGATAGTAAGGAACTAGCACAATACTTAGAAGCTACGGATAGTATTTCTAAACCTTGGCTATTAGTACAACTACGACTAAAAAAACTACAAGAACGCCGAGACACAATATCCGCAGAAGTTTATGAGCAAGAATTAGCAGATATCCATCAGGATTTAATGAATTTAGGTGAATGGTGGCGCGGTATAGAGGATAAAGTGTTTTAGCATTGGGCAAGATCAAGTCAAAAGTCAAAATTAAATAACCCTTTCCTCCCCTGCCTTCCCTGTTCCCTGTTCCCTGTTCCCTGTTCCCTGTTCCCTAAATTGTGTCATGATAATAGACTTGGTTGATAACGGTGTAATTAGGCATGGATTATCGGGATGCAGGTGTTGATGTTGAAGCAGGTAGAGCTTTTGTAGACCAAATTCGGAATTTGGTTCACAGTACCTTTCGACCAGAAGTAATTGGGGGACTGGGTGGTTTTGGTGGCTGTTTTCAACTTCCTACAGGTTATCAAGAACCAGTTTTGGTTTCTGGGACAGATGGTGTCGGTACAAAGCTAAAAATTGCTCAAATTCTCAACCGCCATGATACCGTTGGCATTGATTTGGTAGGGATGTGCGTTAATGATGTGTTGACATCAGGTGCTGAACCCTTATTTTTCTTAGATTATGTGGCTACAGGTAAGCTAGATAAAGAACAGTTAACTGAAGTAGTGGCTGGGATAGCTGCTGGATGCAAATTAGCTGGTTCTGCTTTATTAGGGGGAGAAACCGCAGAAATGCCTGGTTTTTACCAAGTTGGTGAATATGACTTGGCTGGCTTTTGTGTGGGCATTGTGGAAAAAAGCCGAATGCTAGATGGTTCTCAGGTACAATTGGGAGATGTGGCCATAGGTTTAGCCAGTGCTGGAGTTCACAGTAATGGTTTGAGTTTGGTGAGAAAAATTGTCAGCGATGGTGATTTTTCTTGGCATGAAACCCCAGAATTATTAAATGGGCAAACTATTGGTGAGACTTTCCTCACACCTACACGGATTTATGTTAAACCCGTGTTAGCAGCTTTAAAAGCAGGTTTAGAAGTTCATGGTATGGCACATATTACTGGTGGAGGTTTACCAGAAAATTTGCCTAGATGTCTAGGAAATGGTCAAAGTATTAGAATTAACCCTAGTAGTTGGGATATTCCTGCTGTGTTTGAGTGGTTAGCCAAGGCTGGATCGGTTGGTGCTGAAGCTATGTATAATACGTTTAATATGGGAATTGGATTTGTACTGTTGGTGCCAGCCCATCAAGCAGAACAAGCAATTAAGCATTTTCAGGAACAGAATATTCCCGCTTATACAATTGGTGAAGTAGTGACAGGTTCTGGAGAATTAGTAGGTCTTTTTACTTAGGTCGTTGTGAAAGTAAAAATGACAGACAAAATTGAAGATGGTTTGATCAGGTTTGATGGAGGTCATAACTCTACTCAAACCAAGATTTTTCTAGAGCTTGCTATTGGTAGATTACCAGTATTTATGATAACTTTGGCAAGATTTCAAACTCTCTTTATAAAAGTAATCAAAAATACTCATGACCATGAGCGTTCAGATTTGCTAACGTAGTCTTAACAAATCTAAAAAATTAATTGCTGTAGCTAAAAAAAAGTAGCGGACAACACCAGTGTAAAGTGCTAGTGATTTTTCATTTATCAGTGTGGCGTGTTGGTGTATTTTGAATCGCATATTGTTGTTCAGAGGGGGTTATGGTTGTAAATTTTGCCCGGACTTCTACTGCTTCCACAGAACTTTTAAAACAAGTATTTCACAGTATTGATGCCCAAAGTTGTCCCCGGTTCTACAACTTTCATCTCCATACAGTCCACTCTGATGGAAGGTTGCAGCCGAATATACTAATGGAGCAAGCGATCGCTATTGGGTTAAAAGGACTGGCAATTACTGACCATCATAGTATTGGTGGCTACCAATCAGCACACGCTTGGTTAGAAGACTGGAAGTGGAATAATTCTGATGTGAGTGTTCCTCATTTGTGGACTGGTGTAGAAATTAATGCCAACTTGTTGGATATAGAAGTTCATATTTTGGCTTATGGTTTTGAGTTGGAAAACTCCAGCATGAAGCCTTACTTGCAAAAAAAACCAACTACAGGGAAAGAGTATCAAGCAGCTAATGTGATAGCAGCTATTCATGATGCTGGGGGGGTAGCGGTGTTAGCACATCCAGCACGTTACAGGCGATCGCACTTTGATCTAATTCCTGTAGCTGCGGAATATGAAATTGATGGTGTTGAGGCTTTCTACGCTTACAACAATCCTAATCCCTGGAAACCCAGTCCTGTAGAAACAGAAGAAGTACAACTGTTATCTGAAGAGTATGGGTTATATAACACCTGTGGTACTGATACACATGGGTTAAACATACTCCAGCGGCTGTAAAT
This sequence comes from Sphaerospermopsis aphanizomenoides BCCUSP55, assembly GCF_001586785.1. Lineage (GTDB taxonomy): Bacteria > Cyanobacteriota > Cyanobacteriia > Cyanobacteriales > Nostocaceae > Sphaerospermopsis_A > Sphaerospermopsis_A aphanizomenoides_A. The sequence continues at coordinate 25,192 of NZ_LUFH02000047.1, read as the reverse complement.
CTGTATTCACCTTGTTTATACTCCTGGTTTACACAGCCAGGGGGATAAATATTTTTATCAACAAATGCGTGAATAATCTTACTGGTTTATTAACCCATCCAGCAGGAGTCAGGAGTCAGAAGTAAAACTCTCTCTGTCTAGGTTTCAAGTTAGATTGTGTACTTGATTGATATGCAATCTGCTGTATTTTGAATACAATTTTATTTGAATATTTCAACAGTTAAATAAGTACCCAAGCCAAATTAATTTAACATATTGGTTGAAACCCAAAATGCCTGTATTCCTTACTTCCTATTCCCTCTCCTAACTATAAAATTTATTTTGCACGACTACTTATTACTCATTAAATCTTGTCTTTTTCAAATTGCACAGAGCTATATTCAAAATTACCACCATATTTTTTTAGTAAACTCTTTAATTTTTTTACTCTAGAATCATTCTCAATACTTTTAGGAGCATTAAATTTACTAACTCTACTGAGTACAGCCCTAGCAAAAACTGTACCAGTAATTTGCGGTTTAAAGTATTCAATTGTTTGAGTTAATTGTTCAACAGCACTGATCAAATCTTGACCTTTTAACTCAATAAAATACATTTTTTCTGCAACATCTATATTATTATCATTAGCCACCGCTTCAGTCTTGCATACTATGATTAAATAATCACACTTACGCTGATTTTGAGCATCAATTACACAACCATCTATTTTAATTCTACAAATTCGTTGATCAGATAAATTATTGATGATATATTTTCGTTTGTTTTCTTGTACAGTAATTTTCTGACCATCATTACAAAACGTACAAGTTGGATATTTTGTTTCAAACTCTTGACAATTGCATCTCATACTTAATCCTCAATTTCAAAAAGTTGATTAAATGTATTAACAATAATTTCAGAAGCTCTATCGATCTCTGCTGATTCAATTAACCCCATTTCTGAATCCATGATAGAACGATTAGTACCTTGCTCTACGATAAAAGCATTTAATCTATGAGGATCAATCCAAAGGTTATGATTTACTATTTCTTCCACCTGTTTCGATTTTTGCAATCCTAATTGATGGGCATATAGTAAATTATTAAATGATGAAAGAATGTAGGGACTGTGAGTTGTTAAAATTATTTGATTTGCCGATTGATTTGCTAGTAAAGCAATTAAATCAATCATTTGCTTTTGTGCAACAGGAAAAAGATGCGCTTCCGGTTCTTCAATAACTAAAAATACTTTACGCTGATTCAGAATTAAAAGCAGAATCAATAATAAAATCCAAACAACCTCTTGTTGTCCTGATGATGCAAAGTTGATTAATGTGCTTTTCCCATTACCAAAATCAATTCTTTCAGTACCATTTTGATAGCGATAAGAACCTTTGAGAATAGCATCTACAATGCTTTGAGCTAAAACAATAGATTCCTGGGTTTGATTATCAGTAGAAGTAGCAAGTTTTTCCTTGATTAAATCAGCAATTGCTTGATTAAAAATAGGTTTCGCGCTATCAATACGGTTAATAAAATTTTGCATTAAATAATCTAATTTAATTAGGCTATCTGATGCTAAATCAGTGTTACTAGATGTCAAATCATCTCCCATGTCAATGTTATAACGCTGTTGAGATAGAATAGTAATCAGACTACGACCAGCAGGTAAAAATAGCAAATCTCTATCATCATTAAATAGTTGGTTGACTTCTTGTGTAATATTCTCAAATAGAGTTGCTTCTTTAGCCTTAATAGCACTAATTTCACGGGAAGAAGAAAATGAAACTCTCGAACTCATCTGCTGCAATTCAGCATTTAAATTTCTAGATTGATCTACTAAATCACGGAACTTCTGTTTAAAAAAATCATCAAAGTCAACAGTTGTAAATTGCTTATTTGTAGAAGGTTTAACAGTAACTACCATGCCGTTTCCATACTGATAATTTAATTCCATTTCAGGAAATTGTAGTACCGAACCATACATTTTAATAAACTTCTGTTTGGCACGTTTAGCAAAATTACTAACTGAATCTTCAAATTGCTTTTCGTTATAGCACTGATACAAATAGGTTGTTAAATCATCCCTCAAAGATTTAAAAAAGAAAATAGCTTTGCTAACAGTGCTTTTACCACTAGCTTGTGAACCAATAAATATGAGTATGTCTTGAATTTCAATCTTTAAGTCTGTAATTGGTCCAAAATTTTGAATTATTAACTGCTGAGGCATAAGGCAAAATAAAACTTACTCAATCATAGAATATGTTATCAACATAATCATACCCAATAACCACACTTATTTGTCAGAGTCAGGATATCCAGGATTAAAGGATGTACAGGATAATTTTTGTATGTGCATCAGGTGGATGTTGTGCGTTAGCGTTCGCGCAGCGTCTCGAGGAGATAGCTTACCGAAGGTATCGCTCTCATCACTAAACCTCCTCTTCCTTCGTGTCCTACCCTATGCCTTCGGCACGCTGCGCGAACGGGAACACCTTCGGTGAACGGTCCTTCGTGGTTCATTCCCTCTTCTCCTCTTCTGGTACAACACGACAAATTACCCTTAAAACAGGCACTTGTCGTCTATGATGTATCAATTATACCCAATAACCCCCGCTGAAACCCAAACCAACAATAACTGAAACGAAATTGTTAAAATGTAATTCAGAAGATGCCTGAAATCCTAGATGGATGGTACAAAAGATAAACTTGTAAAATTAAACACGCGGATATTCTAAAATGGCGAAAGCATCTGCTAAATTCGACTTTGAAGACGAAAAATTTAACGCCCTACCTTCTCAAGTCCTCCCTTGGTGTCAAATGATCAATCCCCGCTATGGTGCGGATGGTTTACAGAGTTATGGTTTAGCTATTAAACTCGATAATGCTCAAGCTGTGGGTTTTCAACCCGATGATAACTGGCAAGAAATAGAACATGAATTTAGTTCGGGAGAAGCGGACAAGGTGTTTATTACCACTACTCCTAGATTAGTAATTATTCGTCGTGGTCCCTTGTCTGTTCAAGACCGAGAAACAAAAATTAGATTAGGTACTTTTAAAGATTACAAAGATGATTTTTTAGCTAATAAACTTAAATTTAAAATCTACACTCGCCATCTTATTTTTTTAGTAGGTGAAGATAAAAAGTTTTTACATAATTCACCTTTACAATTAACTCTTAGTGGTGCGGCAGGAGCAAGTTTCGGTAAAAGCTATGCTGAATATCAACAAGGTAGAATTACTGGCGGTTTTGCTGGAGAATTAGAAAAAGCTTATGCAGGTTTTCAAAAGAAACCTCTAACTCCCAAAGGACCTTTATTCCATGCTCATGGCATCTTTTGCCCCATTATTGAATGTGAAGAAAGAGGCATTGAACCGAATATCGCTTTGGTAGCTTCAACTGTAGATTATAAACATCCCACAGTTTCAACTTTAACTGATTACATGATCGCCTCAGATTCCCCTGAGTCGGAAATAATTTGTAAGACCTTTGAAGAATACAAAGAATTTGGTAAGGAAGTGATGAAACCAGACATTGCTAAAGTGGAAATGCCTGGTGTTACTAATTCCTATATCTATGCAGATGATGATGATTTTGCTTATCCACCGTATTAATAGGGTGTAGGGTGTGGGGTGTGGGGTGTAGGCAGGAGAAGAGTTTTCCCTCTTGCTCCCTTTGCTCTTCTCTGTCACCTGTCACCTGTCACCTGTCACCTGTCACCTGTCACCTATTCTTTCAGTAATAAATAATGCAATGTCCCATTTCCGCCTGTGATTCCGGCGCGATCGCCTGCTAGTTTACCAGTACCCATGAAATAATCTACTCTTCCTGGGCCTTTAATAGCACTGCCTGTATCTTGATCTAAGACAAAGCGGCTAACTCTACGAGCTTCTAGTCTGCCACGACCGTTAGGATAAGGAAATGAATTGTTAATTAGTGCTAATGCGCCTGGAGGCATGAGAGATTTGTCTGTAGCAATAGACCGTTCTGCGGTTACAGGTACGCTAATACTGCCTGTAGCTGCGGCACCGTTGGTTTCTTGGAAGAACACAAATCTTTCCCAGCGTGGTAGATAATTATTCATCTCCCTGGGATTTTGACGGAAATAACTAATTAACTTGGGCATGGTTAAACCGCTCAGTGGCAATTTACCATCTTTTGCTAGTTCTCCACCGATACTAGTCCAAGGGTAATCTGTTCCTCCCGCAAAACCTACAGAAGTTCTTTGTCCATTAGTTAATTTAATTTGGGCTGAACCTTGAATTTGAATCATGTAGGGATCAAAGCGATTGCGAAACCACAGCATTTCTAATCCCCGCAATTTGCTCTTATGCCCTTGTAAACCGTCTTTTCCTTCTAAATCAACTCTTTTAGGATGAGGTTTAGCCCATTCTTTAAAATCAGGTGGGACTCTATACAGGGGATATTTATATACTGAAGTTCTCACACGGCTGGCAGTATATTCAGGCTCGTAATAAGCTGTAAACTTGACAGTACCCTTGCCATCGTTGCCCACAGACTGGTAAAAGACAAACTCCCGATGGACTGAGGCTTGTAGTTCTGCTGCTGACTTGGAACTAGCAACCAGTTGCCGAAATCTTACCAAACTCCGACGCACCCGATCCAAAGTAATTTCCTTGATCGGATAATTTTCATAAGCAGCGATCGCTTTATTCGTTCCCAAATAACGCAAACTGTTATCAATCGAAGTTAACAAAGCTTGGCGATCGCCATTTCCACCCCACAGTTGTTCATCCCAACCTAAGCAATTTTGGGAATTACAAGCAGCTTCCGAGGTAATGGGTTGGAGTGGTGCTACAACTTCCGGCGGGGTACTGGGTACTGGTACTGGTACTGGTGTTGATACTGGTACTGGTCGGGGAATAATAATTTGAGCTATAACAGAGCTAACTGGACTGACAACAGCAATTCCCAGACTCAAGGACAACAAAGCAAGGGTTTTTCTCATCATCTTTCAATACTAGAACTAAAAACAGGTTCTACCCGAATCCCCACAATCTTAGACGGGCGTACCACTAAATATTCACCTTGAATATTCTTAATCGGTACGTTAATAAACTCATTTGAATCATACTTTGGAGTCAACACGCTGGTGTACCATTTCTGAAAGTCTGGAAAAGTAGAAAAACGCACTTCTTCCCGATGACCACTTTCCAACAGCAGGTGGACTGCATATTCGTTTGGAGTTCTAGGCATAAATTCACATCATTTTTAATACATCTAACCCATTGTTAACCACAATACCCCTCCATGAAAAGAGTAATCTATTTTGGATTTTGGATTTTAGGTAAGAATTCAGGAGTCAGGAGTCAGGAGTCAGAATATTTGTTTGTAGCAGTCAGCTACAGAAGTACGTTTTCTCCTCAATTATCAAGAATCGCTCGAAAACTCTCATTCATTCTCAATCCTGTATTCTGTATCCTAAATCCTTACGATTTTAGACTTTAATATCATCCACTTGACACAAAAAATCAAAAAAACAATTTGAATCGTGTTAACTGATTTTCCATAGTCCCCGTGAGAATTTTATTCAATTCAGCCCCGTCAGAAAATTGTAAAATTTGCTGCTTATGTAAATCAAAGGCATATTGCCCCTCTAATTCTGGACGCTGCATTTGTGCTAGTAAAATTTGCTCAGATTTCTTACTTTCCATCGCGTAACCAATTTCTACGCAGACATTGGGACTAGGAATTAATTGCTGGGTTTCTTGATGATCAACACTTGTAATAGCTGTAGTGTCAGCAATAAACAATAAACTCTTACGAATTTTCCGCATCACAGTCCGGTTAAGTCGCACAGGTGCATTGCTGGGACGGGATGATTCTACTAATGTTAGAGGTAAACGCGAGCGCAAGTTGAGAGTTTTCAAGCTTTCTTGTAGTTGTTCTCTAAGTAAATCACTTGCTGCTGCATACTCAGTTTGATAGCAGAAAAAAATCGTTGGTTCTAACTGCGCTAACAAAGCCTGTTTAGTAAAATAAATCTCATGACTAATCAAGTCAATGTTAGCTACACAGTAACCACCACTACCCTCAATATAAAATTCAATATTTTCACCTTCCAGATAACGTCTAAACCAAGTTGACCCTTTAACTTCATCGCTATCTTCTAAAAAGTCTACACGCAACCCAGTTTTGAGCAAGCTTTTTTTACTCAAACGAATGTCTGGAGAACGTTTTTCCAATTCTGAAATTGGCTCATAATCTTGTAGATACCACGCTCGGAGCGCAATAATTGACATAAATCGCTATTTAAACTGTCTTTTTCTATTCAATTGTAGTACAAACTTACGCATTAGCTCAGTTATCAGCTGATCACCCTATTTCTTCTTACCTGTCACCTGTCACCTATTGCCAAAAACAACAACACCCAACATCTACTAGCTGGTTTCTCCCTCCCCTTGTTGATTCTAGCCAGGGATGTACTTCCTTTCATCACCTTGATCAACAAGGAGTGAAAACCAGTTACATTGCCCCCTGATTCTCAATAATATGAGGGAATATAAGCGTTCGCGTTGGGTGTTGCGGTTTTTCGACTGCGAGACAGATAGGAATTTAACAGCGTTTTAACCTCTTACTACATTTTCACTCTAGCTGTTTGATCTGCCAGGGAAGCTTTTTTCTTTAGCTTCAATTATTAAGATAGCACCTCTAAATTTAGTTGGATATATTTGCAATTAAACTTTACTTTTATGGTAAAGAAAAATTGAGGAAATATCTTCATTAACACCTTCAACCTTCAAATGGTAAATGTTTATAGTTGAGGGAATTGAGATAGTAATTACTCATAATATTTTAAGTTTTGAAAACATACAGCAATTTACTGCCTTTTGCTTGTAGAAGTGTGGGGTGTGGCGTGGATGAAAAAACTAATTCTTCCTACTGATAGCAAAGCTGGGCGTAAGCCATGTTCCTGAACTCCTTCTTATCCTCGTTTCAGAGGAATTTCTATCCAGAACTCTGTGCCTTTCCCTGGTTGTGATATGCACTCCATCAATCCACCGTGTTTTTCTACAACAATTTGGTAGCTAATGGCTAACCCTAATCCTGTACCTTTACCTACGGGTTTAGTTGTAAAAAAGGGGTCAAAAATTCGCTTTTTCACTTCTTCGCTCATACCAGGCCCATTATCGGCAATGCTGATGAGGAGATAGGAATTGTATACAGAAACTCTGGTGGAAATACGAATAATAGGTGAAGGTTTGGTATGGTCAGAATCAGGTCTAGCTTCTATCTCATCAGTTAAAATATCAATAGCATTGCTAATCACATTCATAAATACTTGATTCATTTGTCCGGCATAGCATTCTACTTTTGGTAAGTCCCCATAGTCTTTGATAACTTCAATACCGGGAAAATGACCGTGTGGCTTGAGTCGATGTTGCAAAATCAATAAGGTGTTATCAATGCCTTCATGCAAATCAACACGCTTGTTCTCAGCTTCATCCAGGCGGGAAAAATTACGTAGTGACAAGACAATAGACCGAATCCGATCAGATCCTAATTTCATTGATGACATGATTTTTGGTAGGTCTTGTACCACAAAATTAAAGTCTATGGCTTCAAGAGTGGCACGAATTTCGCTGCTGGGGTTGGGATATTGGGACTGGTAAAGTTGTAAAAGCTTGAGCAAATCTTCTGTATAGTTGCTGGCATGACAGAGGTTGCCATAGATAAAGTTAACAGGATTGTTGATTTCGTGGGCTATACCGGCTACTAACTGTCCTAAACCGGACATTTTTTCCGTTTGAATTAATTTAGCTTGGGTTTCTTGGAGTTGATGAAGTGTATGCTCTAATTGCGCGGCTTTGGCTGTGGCTTCCGCTTCTGCTGCACAGCTTTGTTCATAAAGTTGGGCTTGTTGAATAGCGATCGCCGCTTGGTCTGCTAACTGTTGTAATAAATCAATTTCTGCGTCTTGCCAAATTCTGGGGGATTGACACTGGTGGGCAACTAATAAACCCCAAAGTTGGTTTCCCATTTTGATGGGTACAATTAAGTTGGCTTGCACTGCCATACTGTCTAGCAATTCTCGATGGCAAGGACTTAACGTATCTGTGGCCACATTGTTAATTGCCCTAACTCTGCCGTCTATGTAAAGTTGGACATACTCTCCCGGAAAACATTCTGATGATAACTTTAGCCCCAAAACTGACAGCCAATTACCATTGCTTTCCTCAACAATCACTTCACCGTCAGATTCATTCATTAATCTATAAATCAGCACTCGGTCGGAATTAAGCAGGGAACGGACTTCTCGGACAATAGTTTGTAGGGTGGTATTCAAGTCCAAGGTGCTGCGAATCTGATCAGTAATTTGCTTGAGTGCCTTTGTAAGTAGTAATGTTTTTTCTAATTCTCCTGTCTGTTCCTGGACTCTGATTTCTAGGTTGGCATTCAACATCTGTAATTCTTGGTGTGTTTGCTGTTGCTGAATAGCCATTGAGAAGTTATGACACAAAGCCTGTGCTAATAATATGTCTTCAGATGTCCATGCAGGTGCTAGTCCTTTTCTTTCTTCTTTCCAAACTTCAAAAGAAAGGCGCGGTAAGTCTTGATACTTATTATTGTCCGTTCTTCCTGCCCAGAGGATTTCAATATCCAATTCCGCACGAAAAATGGTTAATACACCAATGAAATTTTCACGATAGTGCAGGGGAATTACCATCACTCCCCGAATTTGAGTAGGCTGAAAGACCAGGGCTAAAACTCTTAAATTTGGTTGTTTATAAAGGTCGGGAATTGCCAAAATTTGACCCGGGTTATACTCAGCTATCCAGTTTTGCCAGAGAGGATGCTGTTCCAAGACACTATTTTCTAGTTCTGGATCTAGTTGTGGTTGTTCTCCATAGGTATATATTTCTCTACTTTGTTCAATATATAACCTGCCACCTACGCCTTTAAAAGATGCAATGGTTGTTTCTAGTGCTTTTTGTAGCTGGATTGTTGGTAGTTGATGTAAAAGGGTTGCAACTTGGTTAATGATGGCTTCTCGTTGTTGTTTGGCTCTAGCTTCACTGAGGAGGTTACTTTGAGAAATGGCGATCGCCACTTGATCAGCAATTTGCTGTACTACTTTGAGTTCTCGTTTCAATATTGTTCGTGCTTCACTGTGATGAGATACCAGTAATCCCCACAGTTTTGGCTGGGTTGCTTCTCCTTTTGGGTCATATTCTAAAATTGGCACTACCAAAGAAGACTGTACCCCCATCGCCTTTAGATATTGAATATGACACGGGTCTAGTTGCCGATAATAAATATTCTCTGTGAGTAAGGGTTTGCCATCTTTTGCTGACTTGAGTGGTGATAACCCGATTGTCCCCTGAGTTACATCTACTATAGAGCGTTGCCTTGCCAATAAAAACATCTCCTTCGCAGATGCTGGAATGTCACTAGCAGGGAAATGAAGTCCTAGTAATGACGGCAGACTTTGTTGATCAATAGATTCAGCAATGACTTCACCGCTGCCATCTGCATGAAAACGATATATTTTGACTCGATCTGTTCCTAAAAAGGAACGCACTTCCGTTACGGTATTTATTAATATTTCTTGAAAATCCAGCGATCGCCGAATCTGTTTGATCATTCGGTGCAGTAAAGTTTCCTGATCTATTTGCTGCAACCTCTTTGGCTTATCGGTAAAAGTCATTATAAATCTTCGCCTTATCTATCGGTTTTTACCCCTTGTCCTGACGTGAAGTTTTCAATTAAACCTAATGGATTTATTATCTTTTATTTATGAAACTTCATCTTATCCATACAGTATAACTAATTTTATATCCAGATTTATTTAATATTTTACGTAAAAATACCTGATTTTTTCAGCTTCCAACAGTTTTTATCATTAAAATAAGCTATTAATTATAAAGTTTTATGTTCTCATATCATGATTTTCCTACAATTAACATTAGTATGTCTTTCGTAGATTTGCTTAAATAATTTTACGTTCTTTCCGTGGTATTTATTAATTTTTGTATAGAAATATCAAAATGTTGTAAAAAAATTCAAGAACTGAGGTGGCCTGACAGACTAGGCATTAAATATCAAGTTTTTATAAGCAAAAGTTAACCCTCAAAAGCCTGTACTTTGGCAGGCTTTGCCGACTTAAAACAACTGGAAAGAAAGTAAGTGACGAATTTCTTCTCTCACACTCATCAGAATTTTGCCCAAATGATTCTGACCAGTTTTATCCGCACCACAACCCCAAAAATAATCTGTCGGAGAGTTTTCCACCAAAACTTCATCACCTGTCACCAAGAGAACTTCTCGAATCTCCTGATGAGTGAGAAATTTTTTGAGTACAGCTGCTCGCATCACATCAGTTTTGACTACCTCCCAGTCATCTCGCAGTTGTCTTGTACTACAGCGTCCTAAAGCAGCGGCTTCTTCAGGGGTAGCAGCCGCATGGATTAAGGGTATAATCATTGCATCCTCACTACCAACAAACTTTTGTGCTTGATAATAATGCTCAACTGTTAGCCAGTAAGTACCCTGGATTTCGATGGGATGGGGAGAAAAATTAGAAAAACAGCCATAGGGCTGCCAAACTTTGTAAAAGTAAATGGTCATTTGAAAATTGCTCTCTTATATATAAAATTTTATTAGATCCGAACGCTTCAGAAGATTCGACCTCTACTCATGCTGGAGAAATCTTGTTTGAGCAAGTTGGGTCTTAGAATGAAGAATCTTCGCCATGATATGGCAAAGAGTCTCAACTTCGCCTACTGGAACTTACAACTAAAAAAATATCTCATTGTTTTGAGGGCTAGGGAGTAGGAGGCAGGGGGCAGAGGAGCAGAGGAGAAAATTAATAATTACGAATTATGTCTACAGATGCTTTTGAAAAAACAAGTTGGGAATGGCAGTCTTATTTGTGGCAGCAACAAATAGGAGAATGGTTTGATTACCAGTATTACCGCTTCATCAAAAGTCTGTCCAGGATAGCTCCTGAATGGTCAATTAGTCCTTGGGTAATTGAGTTGATACAAATATTGTCTTGGCTGATACTGGGTTTATTTGTGGCTTGGGTCGGTTGGCGATTATGGCAAGAATTTAATCCTTATATCTATTCTTGGCTAATGAAAATTACTAACTCACATATAGCTGATTCTCAAATTCCCACCCGTGAGACATCCATTCAATTTTTGTTAACAAAGGCACAGGAATTATATCAACAGAGCAACTACCGTGAAGCTTGCCGTTTTTTATATTTAGCAACATTACAACAATTACATGAAAAAGCGATCGCACCACAACAACCGAGCCGCACAGATGGAGAATATCTGCAATTATTAACTTCTGCCGTCACTCCCATTCAACCTTATGAAACTTTAATTACTACCCATGAACAATTATGCTTTGGTAATGCCAATATCTTGGCAGAAAATTATCAACAGTGTCGGCAAGCTTATCAAGAACTTTTTAATTCTTAATGAGCAAGGGAATAGGGAAGAAAATTGGAGATTTTAGATTGAAGTAGCTCAAAACAATCCAAAATCTAAAATCCAAAATCCAAAATTAAGAACACCCCATACTCATGAAACAACGTAACCGTGTGATTTGGCTAGGTGCGATCGCTCTAGCAGTGATGATTTTACTGAGTTTAATAGTTGCTCCCAGTAGTAAAATCAATCATGGTTCTACTTATAATCGCGCACCTGAAGGCTATGGTGCTTGGTATGCTTTTATGCAAGCTCAAGGAGCAAATATCCAACGCTGGCAAAAGCCTGTTAGTGAACTGAAAGCAGAAAAACAACCTGTAACTTTGATCCAAGTTAATAGCCAAAATCAAACATCATTGTTATATCAAGAACAAGAGGAATGGGTAAAAACAGGCAATACATTAGTAGTTTTGGGTGTACAACGACCAGCAACAGCAGCAGAATTTAGCACCAATCAAAAATCATCTCTTGGGGATATTAAAATTGATACTAGCCGAAGACATCAAAAATCGCAGTCGGAACAAGTTGTGTTAGGCGATCGCTTTGGTGCTGTTGTTTGGGAAAATAAATACGGCAAAGGCAAAGTTATTTGGGCAACTACACCCTATTTAGCTGCTAACGCTTATCAAGATGAAGCAAATTTAGCCTATTTAGCTGATTTAGTGACCAAAGATCAACATAAAATCTTCGTAGATGAATATATTCACGGTTACAAAGATGCTGATGTCAGACAACAGGAAGGAGAAGGAGATTTATTAAGTTACTTTGCGAAAACTCCTTTATTCCCAGCACTACTACAGGCCACTGTCCTCCTCTTAGTCATAATTGTGGCTCAAAATCGTCGTTTCGGTAAACCCATCACTTTAGAAACACCAGTTCTAGATAACAGTCAAGCTTATATCCAAGCATTAGCAGGAGTATTACAGAAAGCAGACTCTACCGACTTTGTACTAGAAATGGTGGGTAAACAAGAACAACTTCAACTTCAACAAGCGTTGGGTTTGGGTCAAAGACCCTTAGAAAATCAAGTTTTACTCAAAGCTTGGGCAGAGAAAACAGGTATGAGTGCAGCCGAATTAGATGCAGTATTAAAACTACAAGCAACCAAACACCGTATCAGTGAAAAAGAACTGTTAAGTTGGTTAGGAAAATGGCGTATACTCAGGGAAATTAAAAATTGACAATTGTCAATTAACATTTAAAAAATTTTTGTATATGAATGCAGCACATCCCGTATTGATTAGTCTTGGACAAGAACTCAATAAAATAGTTGTAGGACAATCCCATCTTGTAAAACAATTGCTAATAGCATTATTAGCAGGTGGACACATAATTTTAGAAGGAGTACCAGGAACTGGTAAAACACTCTTAGTTAAAGTTTTAGCACAGTTGATTCAAGCAGATTTTCGCCGCCTTCAACTGACACCAGATGTTTTACCCTCAGATATTACAGGGACAAATATTTTTGATTTAAATAGCCGCGATTTCACCCTCAAAAAAGGGCCAGTCTTTACAGAAATGCTGTTGGCTGATGAAATTAATCGTACTCCCCCCAAAACCCAAGCCGCATTGCTGGAAGCAATGGAAGAAATGCAAGTTACTCTAGATGGAGAAAGCCTACCATTACCAGATTTATTTTGGGTAATTGCCACACAAAACCCTCTAGAATTTGAAGGCACGTATCCTTTACCAGAAGCACAATTAGATCGCTTTTTATTTAAATTAGTTGTAGATTATCCAGATCAAGCCGCAGAAAAGCAAATGTTACTTAATCGTCAAGCGGGTTTTGCAGCTAGACGATTAGATATTGCCAAATTAAAGCCAATAACGACAGTAAATGATATTTTACAGGCCAGACAAGCAGTTAAACAAGTCAAGATTTCTGAAGCAATAGTTGATTATCTGTTGGAATTAGTGAGAAAATCACGCCAATATCCTGATTTAGCTTTAGGTGCATCTCCTCGCGCTGCTGGTGCTTGGTTACAGACTTCTCAAGCATCGGCTTGGTTAGCTGGTAGAGATTTTGTGACACCTGATGATGTCAAAGCAGTGGCTTCACCACTGTTACGTCATCGTCTGTTGTTGAAACCAGAAGCAATGTTAGATGGGTTACAAATTGATTCTGTAATTGCAGCGGTAATTGGTCAAGTTCCAGTTCCGAGATAAGGTATAGCCAGTGACAGGTGACAGTGAAGAGGACAAGGAGCAAGGAGCAAGGAGCAGGGAGCAGGAAGCAAGGAGGATAACTCTTCTCCCCTGCACCCCGCACCCCTGCTTCTTATGACTCCTGACTCCTGAATTCTTACATTAAATGTCTCACAGCTTACATGGGGAAAATTTATTCAACCTCATGGGTTCTGTCTGTTTCCTGCTATAAAAGTTGACAAAAATATTGCTAGAGTTTAGTTTATTATCATCCTCCTAAAGAAAGAGAATAAAGTTGTAAATTCAACATCATTTGAACCTGATATTACTGTCAGTGCAGAAGCTATTCTTTGCTGGCTTTTTTTGTTATGCAATAAGTCATTTTAACCAAATAAACTAAATTAAATATTTAATCTTGGTACATTGTCTAATCTTTGCTTTCTTAAATATCGTCTACTCCAAAGTATGTTTGACATATTTAATTTTTTGAAATACTTACAATCAATTCGTTTAAAATTAAGCATTTTCCTCGTATCCAGTATTCTGACTGTAGGGTTAATTTTTCTTTTTATAAATCTTTCTTTTAACCAAAATCATTTAAATTCTGTTGATACTATTATTAATAGTAATATAATCATCAATAGTAGTGTAGAAGCCAAAGGTAAATTTAAAGTTGTTTATGCTACTTTACAACGAAAAAAATCTATCCTAAGAAAAGAAAGATTTAAAAAATATAAGTCATTTGAAAAAATATCACAAAAGCTCAACCAAATTGTAATTATGCACAATGATATCAAAATTAATTTGGGTGATTGTGGTTCTGTAAACGCTTATGATAAACCTTCTGAGCAGAGTATTACTATCTGCTATGAATTGATGGAGAGATTTAAAGAAGTGTGTCGGAATTCTTATAAATCCAAAAAATCTAATATCAATCAATCAGAATTCATCAATAAAATTAATCGTCAGGTAGCAGGAACAATCGTTTTTACTTTTTTTCATGAATTAGGTCATACACTCATCGAAGAATTGGATTTACCCGTAACTGGCAAAGAAGAAGATACTGTAGATGAATTTTCGACAATTGTTTTATCAGAATTAGGACAAGAATATGCGGCTTTAGCGTCTGCACTTCAGTTTGGATTGTCCGGAAACCGGGAAATACAATATGTGAGTAAAGATTTATCTTTTTGGGATGAACATTCTTTAAATTATCAGAGATTTTATAATATTATTTGTTTGGTTTATGGTAAAAATCCTGAAGAATATAATGTTTTAGTAGAAAAAATCGGTATCCCGCCACAAAGACAAACTACTTGCAAAATGGATTATATTAAAAAACTCAAATCTTGGCGGATTTTATTAAGTCCTCATTTAAGAGCAGGTGTAAATTTATTGTGATATGGCAGGTAGGTTAAAAAGCATTATAGGGGTATATAAGAAATATTCTTATGTGCAGTACAAAACTCACACAAAACGTTCATATCTCAGAAAATAAGTAGTCGTGCAAAATAAATTTTATATTTGGGAGAGGGAACAGGGAACAGGGAGTTCTTTATTTTGGATTTTGGATTTTGGATTGTTTTGAGCAACTTCAATCTAAAATCTAAAATCTAAAATTTTCTTCCCTGTCACCTGTCACCTGTCACCTGTCACCTGTCACCTGCCATATTAGCAAATATCATCTAAATCAACCCATTCGTCATAGGATGAGTCATAACCAATATACTTGACAAAGTATTGTTGACCCTGAATTTTATTGATATTTGCAGAGTACCACTCTTCATTGTCCTCATCCCAAACTTTCACTTTTACACCCACTTTGTTTGCCAAAGCCGCAGTTGCCATAGCTGTGTCTGCTTTATCAACTGTTTGATAAAGTTTAATTGCACTCTGGTAGCCCTGTTGAGGATCGTGATACAAAACAACAGCACGCTCCCGAATTTTTTGGATTACCTTGGCATCAGTTTCTCCGGTAATAGCGCGGATACTATTGTCAAAGCCTACCAAATTGTTCCATTGACTTGGGGCTACATAATCAACAGCCTTTAAAACTTTGACGGTAATATTATCAGTTGATAACTCGTCAACTAACTGAATAATTGATTTCTCCATAAGTAATACTCAAAAGCAACAATGGGATGAAAATACAGTTCAACGCAGCCCATAGAATAAAGTTGATACTGACTACAACACTTGATTAACCAAGATGTTGACTGCATTATTGACTTTACCCCAGTAGTAAAAAGTACTATCAGTGTGGGTAGTTGAACTCTATAAATAGAGTTCCCTAAATTAGTAAAAAACTAACTTTCATTTTTTTTATGAAAATGGGTTACTAGTTGGAGGTACAAACTAAAGTTCACAACATGGCTTACGCCAAGCTGCGCTATCAAGCAGCAATGAGCTTTCACTCCTGACTCCTGAATTCTGACTCCTGAATTCTGCTGTAAATACACAAAAAGCTAAACTGGTTTGCGGAATGTATTTAATTGTTATATTTTTGTAATATTTGACTGCAATTCACAAATATTTCATAAATTCTTCATAGCTTCAAATTCAAAGAGATTGCTTCAATTCTCTGTGCATTGCTCGCCACAAAAATTTTGTAATAGCCTTTTAAAAATATATGAATACCTGTCCTTGCTGTTCTTACCCTATGACCCGCAATTTTAGCCAACATCATACATATTGGTTTTGTCGCCGATGCTGGCAAGAAATGCCGTTAATAACGGAAAAAAGTCCGAATACACTGTTTAAGTCATTATCACAACACCTTTTGGTTTCAGTTTAACTGCGCCTTTAATTTGCTGACTTTTGACCAGTATGCTAGACAAGCTGCTACTCCTTGCTGACTGCCTATGTAGGAAAACTGGTATCTACATTGGTTAAAAAATGCTAATATTGAATACGTTGTGAAAAATCCAGATGTTCATTATTTCCATGACATGAAGGAAGGATAAACCCATGTGAAAATTCTTTGTGTCGAAGATGATAGAAACATAGCTCAGTTGCTACAGATGACATTTGCCAAGCAACGCTATCAGGTTGAGTTAGCCCAGGATGGTCAAGCAGGATGGGACTTAGCAGAAATTTATACTTATGATCTGATCCTCCTAGATGTAATTGTACCGAAGCTGGATGGTATTAGTTTCTGTAAAAAACTCCGGGCTAATAATTCTTCTACTCTTAATCCTAATCGTGACACCCCTGTGATCTTAATGACTTCATTGGATGAAGTGACAAATAAAGTTCTGGGGTTGGATGCAGGTGCTGATGATTACATAGCTAAACCATTTGATCTAGATGAATTATTAGCTCGAATTCGGGCATTACTACGACGAAACCAGATACAAAGAAATCCTTTGTTAACTTGGGGTGATTTGTTACTAAACCCGAATAGTTGTGAAGTCACCTATCAAGGAAAGCCGATTTATTTAGCTGCAAAAGAATATGAAATACTAGAACTTTTTTTGCGACATCCTGAGCAAATTTTTAGTCCTTGTCGTTTATTAGACAGACTGTGGACAGCAGATGAATCTCCCACTGAGGGAGCAGTACGCGCACATATCAAGGGTTTGCGTCATAAACTTAAACAAGCGGGTGTTACAGATATATTAGAAACTATTTATAAACAGGGATAT
The DNA here is from genome assembly GCF_001586785.1 of Sphaerospermopsis aphanizomenoides BCCUSP55. Classification (GTDB taxonomy): domain Bacteria; phylum Cyanobacteriota; class Cyanobacteriia; order Cyanobacteriales; family Nostocaceae; genus Sphaerospermopsis_A; species Sphaerospermopsis_A aphanizomenoides_A. The sequence goes on along the minus strand of NZ_LUFH02000047.1, from coordinate 7,962 downwards.
CGACTCAAGCAACAGAAAGTTTTAGATCAGAATGGGAAGGAAGATCTTACTTCTGCACCTGTCCCCGCAGATGATGTTGCACCGGAACTAAAAACTGTTTGGCAAAAATATAGCCAGTCTTATAGCGATCGCCTTTTTATTATTCAACAAGCTATTACTGCTTTACAACATGGGACTCTCACACCTATACAAAAACATCAAGCTGAAAGAGAAGCACATACCCTGATTGGTTCATTAGGATGTTTTGGTTTAGATGTAGCTTCTCAAATTTCTCGTCAGATTCAGCAGTTTTTCCAGCAAGAAACAGAATTAAAACCACCGGAAATTGAAAAAATAGGGCAACTGGTAACACAGTTACAACAGCAAATAGAGCAATACAGTTTTGAAAATCAAGCAGAATATTCACAGTTACTAGCCCTAGCGCCTATTATCCCTTCAGCGTCTCTATTGATCGTAGATGATGATTTGTCCTTAGCCAAGCAGATAGCAATAGAAGCCACAAATTGGGGATTTAAAACCGAAATAGCAGTTAATATCCCCCAAGCACAGCAATTTTTAGCTCATCACTTTGATGCGATTTTGTTGGATATCAACTTTCCTGATTCTTCAGAAAATGGGTTAGATTTTCTAGCAACAGTACGTAACCAGTATCCAGAGATTCCTATTTTCATGCTGACTGCTGAAGATTCCTTTACTCAACGGGTAGAAGCAGCGCGGTTAGGATGTAAATCCTTTTTACAGAAGCCAATACTTCCCACTGAAGTATTAGCGACCATCACCCAAGTCATACAACAGGTGAATCAATCTGTAGCTAAGTTGTTGATTGTTGATGATGATCTAGGGTTGCTAAATCTTTTGCGTAACCTATTAGAACCCTCTGGATATCAGCTGACTCTATTAAATCAGCCCCATAAATTCTGGGAGACACTAGAACAAACAATTCCTGATTTGTTAATTTTGGATGTTGAATTTAGTGTTATTTCCCATCAAAATAGTAAAGAAAATACAGTCACTTTTTGGAGTGGATTTGATTTGTGTCAAGTAGTCCGCAATGATGCCCGATGGAATCGTTTACCTGTTTTGTTTTTATCTTCCCATAGTGATATTGCCACTATTCAACATAGTTTTGCTGTTGGTGCGGATGATTTCTTGATTAAACCAATTGTGCCAACGGAATTATTAACCCGTGTGCGAACTCGCTTAGAACAACGCAAACTGTGGAGAATGGCAGAAATAGATGCACTGACGGGAGTAAGTCTGCGTCGGCAAGCTTTACAAGACCTAACAAGATTTTTACAGTTAGCACAACGACAACAACAACTTTTTAGTTTAGCCATACTGGATTTAGATCACTTTAAATCTGTTAACGATAAATATGGTCATGAAATGGGCGATCGCGTCCTCAACTATTTTGGCAAACTTATCAGCCAATCTTTTAGACAGGAAGATGTAGTTGGACGTTGGGGTGGTGAAGAATTTGTGGTAGGAATGTATGGGACAAGCAAAGAAGATGGAATGCGAAGATTAGCACAAGTGCTTGAGCAATTTAGTCAGTATTCATTCACTGTCCCCGATGGAACTAGATTTCAGGTAACATTTAGTGGGGGAATTGCTCAAGCTCCCGATGACGGCAAAGATTTACAAACACTTTACCAACAAGCAGATGCCGCACTTTACCAAGCCAAAGCACTGGGGAGAAATTGTATTTGTTCTGCAACCTTTTAAATAAGGGTGTAGGGAGCTTGGGAGCGTGGGAGCAGGGGAAAAATTTCTTCTTTCTTCTTTCTTCTTTCTTCTTTCTTCTTCCTGAACTCCTGAAGTGCGAAGCGTGGCGTAAGCCATACTCCTGATAGCGTTCGCGCAGCGTGCCGTAGGCATAGCGTGGCGTAAGCCATACTCCTGATAGCGCAGCGTGGCGTTAGCCATACTCCTAAACTCCTAATTTAATTATGATTTCTCTAAATTACATTTTTGATCAACCAATTACTCTCACTAATTGCGATCGTGAACCAATTCATATTCCTAATGCCATTCAACCTCATGGCGTATTTCTGATTTTTAATGAAGACGACTGGCAAATTACTCAAGTCAGCGATAATACTGAATCACTTCTAGGCTATTCTCCTCAGGAGTTATTAAAATCCAGTTTGAATCAATTTTTTAATTCCGACGACATCAACGCTATCAATGATTGTTTAGAACGAGATTTTGAGGCAATCAATCCACTCAATTTAAATATACTAAATTCCCAAGGAGAAACTATCCCTATTCATGGGATTGTGCATCGTTCACTCGATAATTTATTAATTCTAGAACTTGAACCTTTACAGGGAGATGAAAATTATGATTTTTTCCATTTTTATCAATTAACTCGTCATCTGCTTACAAAAATTAAAAATGTATCTGATGTCAGCCATTTAAGTCAATTAATTACTGAAGAAATTAGAGAAATTACTGGATTTGACCGAGTGATGGTCTATCGTTTTGATCCTGATGGTTCAGGAGAAGTTATCGCGGAAACTAAACGTGACGACTTAGATTCTTATTTGGGTTTACGCTATCCTGATAGCGATATTCCCAGACCAGCGAAAGAACTATACCGCTTAAATAAATTACGTTTAATTCCTAATGTAAATTATCAACCTGCGGCTTTAATTCCTAGTATTTCTCCTCATACCCAAAATGCACCAGATTTAAGCTTTTCAATTTTAAGAAGTGTCTCCTCTCTGCATATTGAATACTTACAAAATATGCAAGTAGGTGCATCAATGTCAATTTCTTTATTACAAAATCATCGTCTTTGGGGTTTAATTGCTTGTCATCATCAAACAGATAAATATCTTTCCTATCATGTCCGAACTTTCTGTGAATTAATTGGACAATTGATGTCTCTGGAATTAAGTAATAAAGAAGAACAAGAAAATTTAACTGATAAAATACAATTTAAAAACTTGCTGTCTAATTTTGTTGAAAAACTCTCAGAAGCAGAAGATTTTGTGGATGTATTAGCAAACAATCAAAGCGATTTATTGAATTTAGTTAAAGCTAGTGGAGCAGCCATTATTTCTAATGATGTGGTGATATTGTTGGGTTCTACTCCCTCAGAACAGCAAATTCATCAGTTAATAGATTGGCTTAAACCTCATCTACAAAATAATCTTTATTATACAGATATTTTACCTAAAGTTTATCCACCCGCAGAACAGTTTAAAGAATTAGCGTCTGGTGTAATTGTTGTTGCTGTTACTAAATTACAACACAATTTCATTATCTGGTTTCGTCCTGAAGTTATTCAAACTGTAAATTGGGGAGGAAATCCCCATAAACACAAAAATATTGATGAAGATGGTAATCTGACACTTTCACCCCGCAAATCTTTTAAAAAATGGCAAGAAATTGTCAAACTTAAAAGTCTATCCTGGCAGAAATATGAAATTGAAGCAGCGATTGAATTACGTAGTGTCATTGTGGGGATTATTTTGAAAAAAGCCGATGAACTAGCATTAATTAATGAACAACTACAAGACAGCAATAATGAATTAGATGCTTTTGCTTATATTGCTTCCCATGATTTGAAAGAACCCTTAAGAGGCATTCACAATTATGCTAACTTTCTGTTAGAAGATTATGGACATCAATTAGATGCAGATGGAGTACACAAATTAGATACTTTAATGAAATTAACAACGCGCATGGAGAATCTAATTAATGCCTTACTGCATTTTTCCCGGTTATCTCGTGCGGAATTAAACCGGACTGATATTAACTTAAATGATTTAGTTAATAATGTTTTTGATCTGATCAAAATGAGTAAATCAGATTCTCAAATTAATCTCCAAATTGCTAAAAATCTACCAGTCGTCAAAGCTGACCGGGTGTTATTAGAAGAAATTTATACTAACTTAATGAGTAACGCTATTAAATATAATGAACAACCAGAAAAACAGATAGAAATTGGTTGGACAATAGGTAAACCTAACTGGTCATTAATTGAGCATCCTTGTTTTCAAAATAATCTCCCCATTTTTTATGTCAAAGATAATGGCATAGGTATCAGAGAAAAGCATCTAGATTCTATATTTCGTATTTTTAAACGCTTGCATGGGCAAAGTCAGTATGGAGGGGGAACAGGTGCAGGACTAACCATAGTTAAAAAAATTGTAGAAAGACACGGAGGACAAATTTGGGTAGAATCAAAATTGAAAGCAGGAACAACATTTTATTTTACTCTTACCAAAGCTAATGAAAATTGAAGATAAAAATATCAACTTATTAGTTATAGAAGATAGCGATGAAGATTTTGAATCATTCATACGAGTTCTCAAAAATTTGGATTTTTACAAGCCCATTTATCGGTGTAGTGATGGTGATACAGCCTTAGATTTCTTGTTGCAAGCAGGTGACTATGCTAAACCGGAAACAGCCCCTCGTCCTAATTTAATTCTTTTAGATTTAAACTTACCGGGAACAGATGGTAGAGAAGTATTAGAAACTCTCAAAAAAAATGAAGAATTAAAATTGATTCCTGTGGTTGTGTTTACCACATCTTTCAATCAAAAAGACGTGCAGTTTTGTTATGAGCAAGGAGTCAATAATTATATTTTAAAGCCAATGGGTTTATCAGCTTTAACAGAGACAATTAATATTTTAATTCGATATTGGTTTGAATTTTCTGTTTTACCTGAATAAGCTATCACTAATGGGAGGTAGCATGGAAAATTACTATAAAAATAAAACACAACTAATTGCTGAATTAGAGGTATTGCGATCAGAAGTAGCTACCCTCAAAAGAAAACAGATCAGTCGGCAAACTATTGAGTCTATGGAGCCTCTAGAGACGAGGCAATATACTATTTTATTGTTGGATGATTCAGCAGCTGATCGCGTTACTTACCACCGCTATCTTACCCATAATCATCTTCGTAATTACCAGATTGTTGAGTTTGATAATGCTGAGGATGCTTTACTTTGGTGTCAAAAGCAGATGCCAGATGTAATGCTGATTGACTACTTTTTACCCGATATAGATGGGTTAGAGTTTTTGCAGCAATTACGACAACAAACAGGTGAAGATAGAATTCCTGCTATCATCCTCACAGGTCAGCAAAGTACAAATATTGCTGTTGATTTGTTTAAAAATGGCGCACAGGATTATTTAGAAAAAAACCGCGTCACCTCTGCCAATCTAAATCAAGCTATTACCAATATCCTACAACAGACTCAACTGATTCAACAAAGAGAACGGCAACAACAGCGACAACAATTAATGACCAAAACTGCACTTTCTATCCGGGATTGTCTGAATATTGAAGATATTCTTCATACGACAGTTACAGAAATTAGAAATATTCTGGAGAGCGAGCGCACAATTATCTACCAATTTCAAGCTGATGGTACTGGCTTAGTTATTAAAGAATCTGTCTCTGACTCAGCATTTTCCATTCTTCACTGGATAATTAAAGAAGAGTGCTTTCCGGAAATGTGGATAGAACCTTATAGACAGGGAAGAACTAGAACAATTAATGATGTCAATACAGATTCTAGTTTGACAGAATGCCACCGGGAATTTTTAACTTCTTTGATGATTCGGGCAAATTTAATAGTACCCATTATCCAAGGAGAAAATCTTTGGGGATTACTCATTGCTCATGAGTGTACAGCACCCCGAAACTGGACGAGTTCCGATGTGGAATTGATGAACCAATTAGCCATCCAGGTGGGAATTGCTGTTCAACAAGCATCATTAATAGAAAAGCTGCAAACTGAACTAGCACAACGAATTCAAGCAGAAGCGATTTTACAGGAACGAGAAAAACAACTGGAGTTATTTGCTAAATATGCACCAGCGGGTATTGCCATGTTTGACCGCAATATGCACTATATTATTGCCAGCCAGCGATGGATAGATGATTATAAACTTGAGTCCATAGAAGCCATCATTGGTAAGTCCCATTACGAAATCTTCCCGGAAATTACTCAAAAATGGCAACAAATTCATCAACGTTGTCTTGCTGGTGCAGTCGAGAAATGTGATGAAGATTTATTTATCAGAGCAGATGGTTCACATCAATGGTTACGTTGGGAAGTCCGTCCTTGGTATAATAGCAATGATGAAATTTGTGGCATTATCATTTTCTCGGAAGATATTACTGACCGCAAACGAATAGAAATAGAACTACAAAAATTGAATTTGCAATTAGAAAAGCGAGTTACAGAACGCACAGTACAACTAGCTGAGGCTAACCATAACCTACAAAGAGAACTGCTTCAGCGAGAGAAACTAGAGCGAGAATTAAGAAATCGGGAACAATTATTAGATGGATTTTTTCATGCTGCAAGTCAAGTAAATGTAGGATTATCTATAGTTGATAATCAGTTCCGATTCTTAAAAATTAATCAGAAATTGGCAGAAATTAACGGATATAGTATTGAGGCGCATCTGGGTAAATCAGTGATGGAGTTGATACCAGAAATTGCCACAAAAGTTTTACCTTTATTACAAACTATTCTAGATACTAAACAACCGATTTGTAACTTAGAAATTAGCAGTCCTGCTCCTAGTCAGCCAGGAGTCATAGGTTATTGGCTAGTCTCCTATTTTCCTATTCTTGGAGAAACGGGAAATCCTGTAGCACTAGGAACTATTGTCATTGAAATCACTGAACGCAAACGTTTAGAAATGGAGCGAGAAAAGCTGATTACTATTATAGAAGCTACTTCTGATGTTATTGCTACAGTGAGATTTGACAACCAAAAAACAGAATATGTTAATAAAGCTGGCCGTCGTCTCGTAGGTTTAGCTGAGAATGCACCAGCAGGTCACATTGGTATTGCTGATGTCCATCCCCTATGGGCTTTAGAAATCATTCAAAATCAGGCCATTCCTTACGCAGTCCGACATGGTGTTTGGGTGGGAGAAACAGCCTTTTTAAACCATGAAGGGCAAGAAATTCCTATTTCTCAAGTGCTGATTGCTCATACTTTTGGTAGCAACCATACACAATATATATCTACTATCGCTCGTGATATAACTGAGCAAAAACAAATAGAAGCGGCTCTCCAAGAATCAGACCGACGCTGGAAATCACTCCTAGATAATGTGCAGTTAATAGTAATTGGTTTAGATATTCATGGTAATGTTGAGTATGCTAATCCTTTCTTTTTGCAACTCACCAACTACACCAAAGAAGAAGTTTTAGGTAAAAATTGGTTTAATAATTTCCTGCCTCAAAGTCAACAACCTTTAATAGAAAATTGTTTCCAAGAGGTAATAGATAAGAATCTCCATCCTCATTATCAAAATCAGATTTTAACCAAATTAGGTGAAGAACGGATGATTTCCTGGAGCAACACCATTTTGCAAGATGTAGAGGGAAATCCCATCGGTACTATTAGCATTGGTGAAGACATCACTGAGCGTTATAAACTAGACCGAATGAAAGCTGAATTTATCTCAGTCGTCAGCCATGAATTGCGGACTCCTCTCACTTCCATGCAAGCGGCGCTCAGTTTGCTCCATGACAAAATCATAGATGCCAACTCCCCAGAAGGTGAAACTACTATCGAAATTGCTACAGAAGGTGTAGATCGTCTAGTCCGCCTAGTTAACGATATTCTTGATCTAGAACGTCTGGAATCAGGCAAAATCAATCTTAAAAAACGCCCTGGCAACACTAACGACTTGATTAATAGCGCCATTGCCCAAATGCAAGAAATGGCAAGCCAAGGTAACATCACCTTGAATTCTACATCCTTATCTTTACAAATTCTTACCGACCCAGATCGTCTGTTACAAGTCCTCATCAACCTCCTCAGCAACGCCATTAAATTTTCCTTTCCCGGCTCAAATGTCTGGTTAACTGTAGAAGAAGGGAACAGGGAACAGGGAACGGGGAACAGTGTGACTTGAACGAAAAAATGGGCTTTTAGCTCACGTTATGCTTCACAAAGCAGATGTCCATT
>NZ_LUFH02000046.1 GCF_001586785.1 Sphaerospermopsis aphanizomenoides BCCUSP55 | reverse complement strand
GTAGAAAAACTTAGTGTAAAAATTAACTCCTTTAACGATCCTGATTTTTTAACTGATTCTAAAAATCAATCAATTAAAGAAGAACGTAAAAAGCTAAAACAACAACTTGACCAAATTAAAACACAAAGTAAGATTTCAGAAATTATTCATACTTGTGACCATCGGCATTATTTATTTCATGCTTTTAAAGAAGCTAAACAAAGAGTAATGATAGTTTCACCTTGGATTAGAAGCTATGCTGTAGATAAACAATTTTTTGAAACGTTGGAAGCAACTTTAAGCAGAAAGATAGAGGTTTATATTTTTTATGGAATCAAAGGTTCAAGTCAACAAAATGATCCTAACTCAATTAAAAAATTAGAAGTACTATCTACTCGGTACAAAAATTTAAGATTTGAAAAAGTTAAAAATACTCATCGAAAAATTTTAGTTTGTGATCATAAATTCGGGATAGTCACTAGCTTTAATTTTTTGTCTTTTAGAGCAGACCCTAGTTTAACATACAGAGATGAGTTAGGCGTTATTATTAGAGATTCAGCAACTATTGAGGATTTATTTAACAGTGGGATTAATTTGATAAAAGACGAAATTTGAGCGAGAAGACAGTAGCAGCGTAACGCTGCATGGGAGAGATGTAATTTTCTCCCGACTATGCCAATAATTAACCTTGCTGATATTCAACAAATTAACAAAACACAGCAACAGCTTCTATTTCCTAACCAAAAACACCAACAAAATCACACTGCTTTTGATTATATCATAGCAGATAACTTTCAATTGGTGATGAAACAATTGTTTTTACAACTTCCTATACAACCTTTATTAAATGCTAATCCTCAAATTGCTCAATTAGTTAATCAATTACAGGAACTTGCGCCCGAACTTTTTCACCCACGCAAGAAGTTATTAGTTGATAACCCAGTCATTGCACCTTTGACAGTAAATAATGAAAATTACTTTATTCAAAGTATCACAAATATAGCATTTAAACGAGGTATTCCCAGAATTTATGAATGGGCGGTGCGTTATCCTAAATTAAGCTGGCAAGACCGAGTAAAGTTGTGGACTACAACTGTTCAATATTCAGTTAACCCTAACCAAATACAACTTGTAATTGTAGCAGTAGACCCAGTAAAACCAGCCCAAAGGTTAGATATAAATTGGAATAACAAGTTGCATTATCAAACTGAAAGATGGTTAATTAAATTACTCAGTCAAACTCAAGATAATAATTTAACATCAAAACAGGTGAATCAGGAAATAACATCATCAATGATAAATTTAGACAATATTCCTGAGATCAGAATTTAAGAGGCTAATGCCTCTCTTATTGGCAAATATAACATTCAACAATGTACAATTGACAATTACCTATCCTTACCTGGAAGTTAGAGTATTTTTTCTCAGCTTGAAAGGACTTGAATGAAAGAATTGTCAATTGTCAAGTATCAATTGATAAAAGCCAATGAAACTCAAATATTCTGAACATGGATGGCTACTACCAGAACTACTTAAATTAGACGATGAATATCAAGGTAGATGGGAACAATGGCGTTGGACAATGGAAACAGGGGAAATACCTAAAGACATTCTAAAAACTGAGTTTTTAGATTTAGGAAATACCCAAGCTTTACAGATGGTAAAAAACTGTCTGCAAGCTATTCCTCAAGGAAGTTGGGGTAGTCATTCTCGATTTATTCCCTACTTCACAGATTACTTACTTTATGCTTTAGGACATCCTAGCATTACTACAAATCCCCCAGAACCAGAAGGATGTAATGGTGCAGAAAATCGTCTTGTTCAAGCATTAGAATTAAAGCTTTTAATCACCTGTCCATTTGATTATTTAGGACATTTATTAGCTACTGAAGGTTACGGAAAATCAAAAGCTAAATTTTATCCTACCCCAATTTGGACAGCTAAAGCAATGGCTGTAACAGCCGTTTCTAGTGCTACTGTTGCACCTCCTTTTCATGTTTATGAACCAGCTATGGGTACAGGTAGATTAGCGTTGGAAATGTCTAACTATGGTATTAGTTTAACAGGTTGGGAATGGGATGTACTACTAATAAAAATAGCAAGTTGGAATTTTATGCTTTATGCTCCCTATTTTGCATTACCTATTCCTAGTTTGGGTGGAGATTTGGTTATTGGTAATACTCTAACAGGTAGCGGTGTTTCTTTTATCCGACCAAGTTTAAATTATGAAATTACATCATCAACACCTCAGCATTCACTATCTAATAGTTTGGTGATTAATGGTATCAAATACGAAAAGAATCATACAGGAAATCAATTGCAAGGGAGTTTATTTTGATGAAATTTGAAATTAATGATTGGAAACAATTATTTCTAATCTCTGCTAGTCATTCACCTCTACCAATTTCTTTACCTACTATAGCACTTGCTAATCCTCCTTATTGCCAAATTAATTCTGCTGCTAATCAAGAACTATCTCGATTTGAAATGGCGTACAAATGGAAAGAACAAGAAAATGGCAGTTACGTTATCACATCCAAGTTGAGAAACAAAATAGAGCAGGAATGCTTATTTGTAGAACAATGTTTAAAACAATTACAACCTGGAGAAATAGTCTGTGTTTTACTACCTAATGGAATTCTTTCTTCATCTCAGCAAGCATATTTTCGCAGATGGTTATTAGAAGAAATGGCTGTGTTAATTGCTTCTATTCAGTTACCACCAGAAAACTTTCAAGTAGAATGTGAATTAGGAATTGTCACTAGCTTTTTGATTCTTAAACGGAAAGGTGGTAATTTATCAGTAGCAGAGGATTATCCTATCTTTATGGCAGTTGCAGATAAAATTGGTTTTGATAGTCGTGGTCGTCGGTTGTTTCGTCCTATAACTAAGGAACAAGAAAAACGAGAAATTGATAATGATTTACCAATAATTGTAGAGGAATTTAAACAGTTTATCAAAGAGGTTTAGAACAGCATTTTTGACAAATAACGAACGATATTTGTCCTAAATGTGTATTGGTGCTGTTCAAATTACCTGTGCAAGTTGTGTATGAAGAAATGTAGGGTACTTTCGTAAATTTGCATAGCAAGAGGATAGAGTGTAGTGTGTACATTATGTATTGGAAAAGAGTTGTAGATATTTCAGTATGGCCAAAGACTTATTCCACGAAGCCGTTAAGCAAGCTTTAATTAAAGACGGATGGACTATTACAGGCGACCCATTAATCATTCGGATTGACCGTGTTAAACTAGAAATTGATTTGGCTGCTGAAAAAGTATTTGCGGCTGAAAAAGATGACCAAAAAATTGCGGTAGAAGTTAAAAGCTTTATCAATACTTCCGCAATTACTGATTTTCATAATGCGCTAGGTCAGTTTCTTAATTATCGCCTTGCCTTGGAAATGACAGAGCCAGAGCGTGTCCTCTATTTAGCCGTTCCTATTGATATTTTTAATACTTTTTTTCAGGAGCGTTTTACTCAAGCAGCAATTTCAAAGTATGCCTTAAAAATAATAGCATATAAACCCGATACAGAGGAGATAATCGCATGGACAAACTAGATAAATATCGTCAAATTATCCGGGAATTATTAACCGCCCATGCTACCCCAAATGATTCAAATATTGAATGTCAACTCATTTTTGATTCAGAACATGATCATTATCAACTTCTCGATGTTGGTTGGGAAGATTTAAACCGCATTTATGCCTGTTACATTCATTTAGATATTAAAGACAACAAAATCTGGATTCAGCACAATATGACAGAAGCTGATATTGCTCAAGAGTTGGTGGAAAGAGGAGTTCCAGCTACAGATATTGTTTTAGGCTTGCATCCCCCATACAAACGTCCTTACACCAAATATGGAGTTGCTTGATTAAAGTTGATAAAATAGGCAAAGTATCCTATAGTTTTGTAAAAGTCCTATAGCTTTGTAAAATCCACCAACTTTCTATCATTGTAACCCTGGAGTTTGATAAACTCGTGGTACAAAATTCTCCAAAACATCAGGTTCTTGATGATTATTAGACTCCTGTACTGTCGCCACATCTTCCTCTGGTAATGGCAACATCCTTCCTGCTTCCTCAATGCGGTCATACAATGCCTGTGTCAACATTTTAATATCAGGAATTGTCACTTGACTTTCTAACGCAGGTCTCACTTGTTTATCCCAAAGATTTTCACTTTCTTTAGCTCGTTTTTCATCTGTTTTCGACACAGGAATAATTAAAGGATAAGGAATTGATGCTTGTCCTCCTGAACCGTAACCAGGACTTGTAATTACACATTTACCTTGGGGAAACTTGAGAATTTCATCGGCACTGATAACAGGCATTTTTTGTAAATTCTCACTCCAACTTATGGAACGGCTCATTTGTCCCCCCAAAGAACGCCCTGTGGTACGATTTTTAATTAATACTTCTTTTTCACCGTAACGTTTTGAGTAATCCTCTGCTGTTTTGTAATTACCAGGATTAAATAAAACATGGGTACTACAAGCCGAGGCAATGGCACTCCCCATTTTATCGCCATAGATATCGTAAAGCTGCTCTAAACTTTGAATACCCAAGATAAAGCAAGCACCATTGGAACGATATTCATTAATCCATTGTGGCAGTCGGTCTAACTTAATTGATGGTAATTCATCCAAAGAAATAATCAACGGGTCTTTACGGGGACGACTCAAATTACCGACAATCATTAAGTGCATTGCAGCTGCTAACAAGGGACCGACTACACTGCGGCGTTCATCATCCAGCTTGAATACTACCATTTCTCTACCCGATAGCTGAGTAGGAATATCCGATTTACCGATGAATGCCCGCAACAAATCAGCTTGAATAAAAGATGAGAAAGTACCTGCGGCTGTGGTTAAAATCCCGGAAACGGTCTTTTCTGCGTCCTTAGCACTCAAAAATTGAATAAACGAAGTTGCTACCCATTCATCTAAGCGTTTAGATTGTACTGCATGATCAAGACGTTGTACTAATTTTGGCAACCGCAACACTGCATACAACATCGCTATATCTGGGTAAGGTGAACCTTTGACTAACTGTAATAATGCTTTTGCTAACAAATCCCCAGCTTTAGCAAAGAATTCGTCACTTTTACCACCACTAGCAGCATTGCGGTTAATGACTTGACCAATTTCCCCAGCCATTACCCCATCCCGTGCATCACGCATATAATCAAGAGGATTGATAACACCGCTAAATGCTTCACCGGGGGCAAATACTCGCACTTTGTAGCCATATCTTGCAGCTAAAGGTGCGTGGAGTCGCATTTGGTCCCCCTTCTTGTCGTAAAGTATAATCGGAAACCCTTGCTGCATGGCACTTTCTAGCATCCGGTCAATGGTTGAGTAAGTTTTTCCCGATCCAGGCGCACCTATTACCAGTGTTCCCCGTTCAGCGTTGGGAAACCAAACTGTAGGTGCAGCACCCAGCATGGTTTGGAGGTTAGCCATTAAACCCCGCCACTTACCTTTTGCCCAGTAACGGGGTGTACCAGACCACAGGGTAACTTTATTGTGTTTGTGTTCTTTGATTTGCTTGAGTGCGAGGTTAGTAGCTGCTAGTTTTTCACTGATACCGCAGACTTTACCAGTGGTGATTTTACCTTTACCAGTACCACTGATTTGCAGCAGAATTAGGACTACCAGTAGTCCACCTATCATTGTCCAGCCTTGGGGGTTGTTGTACTGTTGCAGGAATTTACTGAAGTCAATACTGGCTAGTGTCGGTTGGTAGGATGGTAGGTTAGTTAGTGCTGTTTGAGTGGTGAAATGGTGGTTTGGTAAGTTTTGCTGGTAAGGGTTCATGGCAGTTGCGTGTGGGTTTACCAGCAATTTTAGTGATCACGGTACAGTTCGGGTATTGACCTTTTGGATATTTTTTTTAGGGATGATTTTTTTGTCAATGTTACTTACCAAATTGTCAGGGTGATATTTCTCTACTGACACAAGTATTTTTTTAGGGATGATTTTTTTGTCAATGTTACCCCACAGTAGTTCATAAAAAGTGGGGTTCTTGCTTAATCTAAGACTCTGGTTTATTTTGTAACCATTGTTCTAAATCAGTCACAGAGGAAAAATCTAAGAGTGCTTCACCTAGTGATTCTAATTGGTCAATGTCTAAGATACGAATTGTATCAATTAATGATGATTCAATTTCGCCAACGCGCCGATTTAATAGTCGGATAATGAGTTGCTGTTCTCGTTGTATTCCCTGTTGTATTCCTTTTTGTTCACCCCGTTCCATTGCAAGTTCTTCTGTGGGACTAATGAATGGCATTTTCTTTTCCTCCTCTAAATGTTTGATTTTAGTTACTAATCCTCGTTGCAATTCTTTTGGTAATGTCATCATTCTATCAATGATTTTGAAGAGTTTAACAATTTGTTCTCTTGTCAAGCCACGCTCATAAAGTCCTCTAATTAATACCCATTTCCATTGTTCCCGTTCTGATAAATTACCAGTGGTTGCTTTGGTTTTTAAATGTGCCATTACTATGATAGCAAAGGGATTATTGCTGGCTTCTAATTCAGTCCACCGTGATTCATAGTCTAGAAGTTTGGCAATGGGGAACTTCAAACTTAATTCGCAATCCAACATAGCTTGATGATAACTGTTTGGTCGCCAAGTGGAACTTGTGTCTCCTAAAATTGCTAAACCCACGACAAATTGATGGTAAAGATCAAAGGCACGGTAATTATAAATGTACATCCGTTGTGCAAAATTCGCGTCATAATGACTTTGGACTTCAATATGAATTAAAATCCATATCTGTTGTTTGTCCAATAGCCACACTTTGTAAAGTTTATCTGCAATTCTTGTTTCTGTTTCTGATAACCCAGTAATTTCTTGCAGTTCTTTATCAAGTGATTCAGGTTTTTGTGTCCAGTCAATTGCTTCATAAACCCCAGGAAAGAAGAATGATAGAAAACTATCAAAATAATTGTTTAATGCTTCTTTCCAGGATTCATCGTAATTCGCATTAATTTCATTTTTGTTCATAAAACGCTACACTAAGAATAGTTATTTCAATCTCAGTTTCTCTACTTTAATTTGTTGGTTCTACTTAATATTTTCACATTAAAAAGTGAATTTGTAAGAAATATTATATGTTTTAAATAAATCCATAATGATCTATGATTTCAGGCAAAAAAATTGCCGTCTTTTCAACCATAACCTTGCCACATTAGTTGCCATAAGGTTCATGATGACATGAGTTTAATGGCACTGACAACATCCATTTCAACCATAACCTTGCCGCAATGAGAATTTTCTAACTTGATGTTGCCGTAATTTTTCAGCATTGATAAAAATTTTTCGGTTTCACCCAGCTTGAATGATTGTTGAGTTAAAGATTTAATTGCATCTATTTTTCAACCATCATCTTGCCGTTGCTATTTTCAACCATCACCTTGCCGTTGCGGCAATATTATGCTTGAAATCACACACTATAAATTAACAATAAAGAACTAAATTTTGAGGCTAACGCCTCAGACATTGGACAATCCTATTTATACAATCCAATGGTTAAATCAAGAGCTACAAACAACTCTCATCGCCCTAATCAATCTAGCACAAAAACCACTGCTTCTCAACCTAAAACTTCAAAAGCTAAACCAAATGACACGGATGCTTATGACTTTGAAGGAGAAGAATTTGAAATAGACCCAGAACTATTTGATGATAATTATAACCAAGTTCGTAAACCACTTCTTCCCTATGGCATTGTTGTTAACGATAAACCTGCTGGACTTTTGATTCCAGAAGACCAATTAGAAAAAGCTGGTTGGATAGAAATGCCAACAGAAGATGACTTAACTACTGTCACTTTAACTGAAGATGTTACCGGATTATTAATTACTGAAGGTCGGTTACTGGTTTTAGCTTTTGCACCAGAATATATCCGCTATAAATCAGATGTGGAAGATGTGGGTGGTTCGTTTGTTGGACTTTATGATGACTACAGAAATAGTCTGGATAAAAGAACAATGGATGTCTGTTCAGAACACGCAATTATGTTTCTGGATGACAAAAACAAACCATTACATACTACTCCTATTGTAGTCCGATTTAAAAATGTGGCTCTTTGGAGTTTTAAATCAGTACGTGAGGAGTTTTATCGTTCCTTAGAAAAAACCTTTGCTGATTATTTCCAAGTACCATTTAGCGGTAAAAGTGATAAATGGCGCAGTTTAGGTGTGCTGGAAGTTGAGTTTAAAGCAGTTAAAGAAGGTGAAGGTAAGAATAAACATAATTGTTGTAAAACTGTAGCTTACACCAAACCCACAGTTGAAAATTTCCCACAACTGTATTTAGGTAAACCCGCTGCTAAAAGTTTAGTTTGGCAACAACATGATGCGATCGCTGGTTTCAATGAACCACAATCTTTACCTGCTTTACCAGGAGAATCAACTTCTGTAGAGGTGGAAGTGCTACCACCAAACAAGAATAAAAGCAAAACTCAAACTGTCCGTAAATCCAAAACTGCAACTAAACCACCCCGGAAAATTCAAGTGGTTGAAGATGATGATGATTTCCTGGATGAAGATGATGATTTAGAAAACGAGTTGGACGATGATGATCTCGTTTTTGAAGACGATGATGAGTAGTTTAATGCTATTGAATCATCTGTTTTGAATAGAAAATCTACTGTAGTCAAACACTATGGTAGATTTCTAGTTATAAAACCCAGACATAGACGTGGTTTATTGAATAATAAAAACTGTTATTTAGCTGATTTATTCATAGTAGCCAAAAGTTGACTATCTGCAACTTGATAACGATTACCATTAAAACAGTAATTTAATTGCCGTAACTGCTGTTTTTCTGCTTGCAGTACCTTAATACAAGGTAAAGATTGATTCGTTGTTTCTCCTACGAATGA
Organism: Sphaerospermopsis aphanizomenoides BCCUSP55; assembly: GCF_001586785.1. Taxonomy (GTDB): domain Bacteria; phylum Cyanobacteriota; class Cyanobacteriia; order Cyanobacteriales; family Nostocaceae; genus Sphaerospermopsis_A; species Sphaerospermopsis_A aphanizomenoides_A. The sequence goes on along the minus strand of NZ_LUFH02000046.1, from coordinate 37,598 downwards.
TAATTGCTTTCCTGGTGGTAAACTTGGATTTAGATAACTCAAAAATACCTGTGTAAGTTGATTTTGTTTAAACCAATAACCAGCATACAGACAACCCAAAGCACCACAAACTTCTGGAGTATTAAAATTAAAAAGTCTGAAATTCCCATCTTTTACTCCCACATCCCAAACCAGTATATTTTCAGCAGCAGCTTTGGTATTTAATTCTGTATTGTCTCTAATCACTTGTTCTAAAACAGGAGTAGAAACAACATCAACCGCTTTTTTCCAATTCACAGTTGCAGCATTTAAACTACACCCTACCAAACTCAAAATCATAGAAAGCAGCAAAAATATACTGAAACCAATGCGAAACCAATGCACTCCGTAACGTATTCTCATAGAAGGTTCTGGTAATTGATATGCTGTTGTTTTAAGTGGTGTAGACTGAGTAAAAGAAGCTGATAAAGAAACATCTTCTTTTTCTGCTATTGCTTGCTCAAATCCCTTTTCTGAATGCAAATTACTATCAGGTTTTTGCTTTTTGTTTGGTTCTGAAGATATAGATTTGCTAGATGAATTAGTCATATAAACCACCTTACTCAATACAAAATCACCGTAAGTATTCAGCCATCAGTAATCAGTTAATGGCTACGCTAACAGCTTACAAATATAGATAGACAAGTTGGTTATAAAACATAATTTTACACCATTAAAAAAGAGTTGATGAGAGACATAAAAAGCCGGAGTATTTGTTTTTTAATACATTTTGTTGCTCGCGTAGATATTAACTGTTAGTTAACGGCTGGATGCTTAAAAATCACCTTTTTTAAAGCAATCAATAAAGCTACGATATTAAATATTAAGCGTCTTGATTTTATGATTCGTAAATACTGACTTATGCTGTATTTCATAATCTAATTACCAATGCTTTAATTATCATTAATGTATCTCGAAGTTAAACTAGGAATACAAGTCAAAGTTCCATTATCGCTGTTATTAGTACTATACAAAGCTAAAACAGTTCTGCCATAATCTTGAAGACTAAGACGACCAAAAGCATCGGAACTATTTGCATCAACTTTGCTATTATCACCACCAAAATGCTTTTGCGCTACTCGTTCAATCAGTCGTTCACCAGTAAATAATTGTCCAGTAATAGGGTCAATTTCACCTTGAGTTACTTGAATTTTATTAGCAATATCAGCCATAAATGCCTTATCCTGATCCGCAGGAGGAAAAAACTCAAATAATTCAGCTTCAGTAGGTTGATAACCTTGTCTTACCTGATTAAGAAATTCTTCTCCTCCCGGTTTACCAACTATCAAATTTACTGCATAGGGGTTATAACTCATGAACTGATAACGTCCCAGTCCTCGACCACAATTTAAACCATTATCCGCACAGGTATACACACCAACTGCTTGATAATCTCCACTACCAGCACTTTCAATTTCAGCAATTGCATTTCCCAACATTTGCAAATTAACACCATCAAAAGATTGACCTGTAATTGAACGATTAATGCTGGTAAATGTGCAAGGATTAATTTGACTATTTGTGCTATTTTGATTAGGATTATTTCTTATTTCTCTTGTTGCACCTGTTGGTGTAGAAGTAGTATTTATACTCTGTTCATTCCCATTATCCAAATTACCTACAAACATCAGCGCATTCACCTTATAACTGAAAAACGGAATTGGACCGATAAAATAAGGTGTGCAACCCATCCTCCAAGCACAGAAGCGAAAATATAAAGCAGTATCTACTGTATCTGTGGTTTCATCTGCTTCCATTACCACCACTTTAAACGCTTTCCCAAAGGGTAAACGTCCGGTTGGTTCTCGTCCATTGTTAACTGCTTTGAGTATCCCCCAACCTCCCTCAACTTCCTGGTATTTACCGGATATCCATTGCTTACCTTCTAAAGATGAGCGATCGCTCTTTCCTATGTTTTCCAAATTATCCAGTTCTACGTAAGCACAGTCTTTTTGGGTACAGGGTACAGAAAAACCTTGTACGTCAGAACCAGAAATGGTGTGTTGACGGTGATTTTCTGCTGTTCCATAAACTGCATCAATTCGCATGACTAAATTACCAATTTCAATGATAGGATTAGGCATCAATCCTAAAGGTACTTGTCCCAGTCCAGGAATGTTTTTTACAAAACTATTCATCCAATTGGTTAAATTTTGAATTGGTACTGTTTCTAAATTGGGAATTGAAGTCAGGGAAAACTTTGACAGTTCAATTTCTTGCAGTTGCAGTTGTCCAATTTGGTACTGTTTAATTACCTGAGATAATGTTAAATTTGCTGGGTTAATTCCCTTGGTTTGTAGTAAAGCAGCAACAGGTTGAATATCTTTGACTGGTGTTTGAGCTAGTTGAGGAACAACTTTAGCTAAATGACTCAATGTTTGTTCTTCAATTAGAGGAAATTCGCTCAAAGCGATGTTGTTCAAATCAGTAGATGTAATATCTGCAATAGCTTGTAAAGAAAATTGTTCTGCTTGCAATGCTTCACTGATATCTCCTAACTTCAAATATTCATCGGGAGTCATTCCTATATTCCAAGTTCGACTCAAGTCATAACCTAATATTTGATTATAGGGACTACCATCAATTGCACCAGATTGATTGATTCCTGGTAGTTGACTAAGAGAAATTTGCTTCCAGTCTGGTAGTAAAAGTTTGTTGGTAGGTAATCGAGATTGAGCATTGGTAACTTCTACAATTCTAGTAGGTAAATTGCCATTTTCATATTTATTATTGGCAGCTTGCACGGTGACATTGTAGATAATGAAAGTGATGACAACTAGAACAAATATCCATTTTTTGGTAATGTTCATAATTTTTGGTTGAAAACAGCACACAATAAAGAAAGAAGGCAGAAGTACGAAAGCAGAAGGGAATTACAGGAAGATTCTACTTCCTTTAATTGGAAACTATTAAATCTTTGATTTTAAAAATTCTTCAACCAAATTGGTAGAGTATATACAGCAAAATCGAGATTGATAAGGTACAATAAATGATGAACTTTAGGCGTTATAACTACCTTCTGAAATTAGTGTACCTCACTTACTGCAAAAGTGCTGTAGATGTCGAAAAACTTACATACAAACCCTCAAATTAACATAAAAAACCTCTGCTTTTCTTAGATAACTAATAATTCGCAATCAAATAATCCACCATAATCGCAATTATGTAGTTTGCTTTCGCATCACATTAATATGAATTACTAATTACGAATTATTTCTATGGAAACTGAACTCTAATTAACAGGGACTTCGTTTTAAAAGTGCAACAAAATTTTATTGCTGCTTTTGAGGTATACGTTGGAGTAAAAGCCAGGGCTACAACTCTAGTTCTGGTGATGTTGACTGCTGATTTTTATTGGATTTATAACCCAAACTAGAACCATATCCTGGTAATTTGGGATTGGGATTTACAGATGATTCTGTATATGCTGTATCGCCAAAGTTGATTTCAAAAACATTTTCTTGATAGCCATCTTCAAATATGTTTGTTTCCCAAGGATTACTATTATCCTCATCATCAGATTCATCAATACTATAACCCGGCGACTGATAACCATTAACAGACTTTACCTGATTATTTTCTTCAAAATTTTGATTTAATGCGTGTTTTTGATTCATCGCTATTACCTGAACAACAATACCATTCAATAATGGACAATTAACAATGGATAATTGATAATTACCTTTCAATACTGCTCGGTTTACGAAATAAATAAGGCTGAAACCCTTGAAATATTGTTATTTGTGATGCCCAAAAATGCTTAACCGAGTAGTATTGAATTACCTCTTCCTCCTTCGTGAGAAGATTGAAAAATAGGGACTCTTGAAAGGAGAGGTTTAACCCCTTGAATCAAAAAATTATCAACTATCAACTAATTAATACCAGCATAAAAAATTAAGTGAGTAATAGCAATAACCGATTGGCTAATTATTTATTAGCCGATTGGCTATTTTTGGTGATGCGCTCATATCGAGAAGACAAATGGAACAACTAAACTTGATTCCTGCGGAAGTAGTGACGGAATTAAAGAATCATAAAAATGCTAAATTGCCAGATAATACATTGAAAATGCTGAAAATTCTGGCCAGTTTAGATACTCCTAAAGAATTGTTAGCAACTTTATTAGAAATAGCCGAATTTTCTATACACCATATTCGTTACCTAGCAGGTCCATTGGTTATTTATGGCAATGCTTGGAGTGATACTATTCCTCAATGGTTGAAGTTTGCTTGTATTCAAGACAGGTTAGAACTGATTTGTAATGAATACAAAAAAAATCAAGTTGGTGAATATGCCACAGCTACAGAAGTTCTCACCTATATGATGCCAGCAACTTACGATGCACCTTTACATCGAGATTACGCTAACCTTTATCTTTGGGTAGGTAATGAAGTTTTGACTAAATACAATAAATTACCTAAAGATTGCCAGAGTTTTTATGAATTTATTGATGGAAATACCAGTAATAGTGGCAGTAAATCCATTATTCATTTTCAGCAGGTAAAGAATGATTTTCACGATATTAGTCAATCAATTCGACGCAGCATAGTTAAACACGCAGCACAGCAAGGATGGGGTAAACGTCGTGTTAATTCTAAGTCTAAATTAGACTCACTTGAAAATACTCATCCTGTTGAAACTTCAGCCAGTTCATCTGTACAAATGAATTTGTTTTAAAGTTACCAAAAATCCTCAGTTTCTAAATTTTGATTTTCAACTGAGGATACAGGTATTATCAATTAATAATTCACAATTTACAATTCATACAGCAGATTCATTTGTTATGAGATACAGTCTCATCTTCTTGGTTTTTGGATTCTAACTTCTGTCTTAAAATAAAGTGTATCTCATGACATCGGAAAGTGTTGTAATTAATTGACAATTTTTAATTCAAGGTTTTTCACCTCTCCTTTATTTCTCCTTTATTGGTAAAAATCTTATTTCCCATCTTATTACGAGTAAGGGAGAAGTCAATTATTAATTGGATTGTGAATTATTGACAATAATCATTAAATTTTGAAAGTTTAAAGAAAGTAAAAAGGAAGCTATTGCTTCGTTGTTTTTGATAATCGAATCTCAATTGAATCACCATGAATATTCAACAGACTCAAGAAGTTTTAAATTATCTAAGCCTGATAATTACAGCCTCGTTTACTACTGTAATGCTTGTTGACTTTGGATGGGGATTAGTGCATTTATGGCATGAAGTATCTGCTCAAATTGAAGTTGGTACTACCAATAATACATCTGAACAATCAAACATTGAATTTTGTGAAACAATCAATACCAATCTTCATCTTGAAAAAGAAAATTGTCATCCATCTGCTGATTATAATTCTGTTGTTCATAGTTCTGCCAATATTGAACATAACAATGGTAATCAATTAGGTGTATTAGATGATGGTTTGACCAAAGGTGAAAAACAGGATCAATCTACTATTTCTACTAACCTTGAATATGACAATAGTAATCAATTAGGTGTATTAGATGATGATTTGACCAAAGTTGAAGCAGTGAATCAATCTACTATTTCTACTAAGTTTGAAGATGACAATGGTAATCAACCAAGTGTATCAGATGATGATGTAATCAAAGGTGAAGCAGTGAATCAATCTAATAATTCTAACACTTCAGAAAATAACAATAGTAATCAATCAAATGATAACACTCCTTTACAATCAGAACTCGAAGTCAACAATTCAATTACTGTTGACATAGACAAAATTGATTTACGCACAGCCAGAAAAATTGCCAGTGCCATTAAAAAATCTACAAACCCTAAATCTGACTTAATTATCAAACAGAAAGTCAATGGTAAAAACGTTCCTTTAGCTTGGTTGCAAGCACAAATCAAAAATCGTTTAGAAATCGCACCAGAAATTGTTCAAACAAGTATTCAAGAATTAGCTCCTAATGCAATTCATGATTCTGACAAAAATATCCAAACTTATCATATTTTACAGAAAGACAAGCATCAGCGTCAATTTGGTTAATTGAATCAACCAAATAAGAGAGGGATTTTATATATAAATCTCTCTTTTTTTATCAAACAAATGTCAACTAAGTAAGTCTGCTCAAAAAACTAAACCAAGTACAAAGATTAAAATTTCTGAAAGTCTCTTTCATGTTGCCTTGTCATAATAACACTTTTCACCACCTACCTACTTAATATTCATATCTAAAAAACCAAATCAATAAACTTTATGAACTATTCTCAAAAATCTCCTGAATACCCAGAATACACTGTAGTTAAAGATATTCCAACTCTCAAAAGCGTTATCAAACCTTTGTTTAAATCAAAAGTTCTAGCTTTAGATTGTGAAACTACAGGACTCGACCCTTTAACTGATACAATTAGATTAATTCAAATAGCTGCACCCAATTATCCGGTTGTTATCATTGATTTACCAGCTATTTATAAACGCAATAATGTGGAACAAAATACTGTAGATAAACGCACTAACATTAGTCATTTACTACTTAACAAACTCTTCTGTAATTCCGCTTTGAAAATTGCTCATAATGCCAAATTTGAATGGCAATTCCTTACTCAAGCTGGACTGCAAATTGCTGGACGTTTCTTTGATACTCAACTTGCTTACCAAGTTTTAAATGCTGGCATTAAAACCAGTGCATCTTTAGAAAATGTCACTCGTAAGCTGTTACGTATCCAACTAGATAAAACCTTACAAACTAGCAATTGGCATCAACCTCTGACTTCAGAACAATTACAATATGCTGCTTTAGATGCTGCTATTTTACTTGACATTTACCCGATTTTAGTCAGAAAATTAACACAGGCGAAATTGTTAAAAATTGCCCAACTGGAATTTCATTGTATGCCTGTTGTTGCCCAAATGGAACTCAATGGAATGTTGTTTGATTTATCTCAATGGCATAAGTTGGATGCAAAGTTAGAAGCTGATAAAATAAATGCACTTCAACAACTCAAACAATTGCGTTTGGTGGGCAAATCTCAATTATCTCTGTTACCAGAATTGACTGATACTGTTAATCCTAATTCTTCCCAACAAGTTTTAGCTGCTTTTCAAGCTATGGGTATTCCAGTACAGTCAACTAATCAAAAAGATTTAGTGCCTTTAGTTGAGCAATATCCTATTATTAAGGCTCTTTTGGAATATCGTCACCTTGCTAAAATTACTGCCACTTTTACTGATAGTTTACCTAAACATATTCACCCAAAAACTGGGAGAATTCATCCTAATTATTATCAATTAGGAGCAAGGTCTGGGAGATTTTCCTGTCGTCAACCACCTTTACAAACTATTCCCCGTGATGCTGCTGCTAGAAGTTGTTTTATTGCAGCACCTAACTATCAAATACTGAAAGCTGATTATTCGCAAATTGAGTTAAGAATTGTGGCGCGTTTAAGTGGCGATGCTAAGATGCGGCAAGCATACCGTCAAGGTGCTGATTTACACAAACTGACTGCTGCTTTGGTAACTGGTAAGCTGATCACGGAGGTGACAGAGGAAGACCGCAGACTGGCTAAAGCGATTAATTTTGGACTTATTTACGGTATGGGTGCTGCTAAACTTCGCATCTATGCTGAAACTAAGTATGGTGTGACTATGACACTGGATGAAGCGAAGGCTTTTAGAAAGCGGTTCTTTGATGCTTATTCTGGTGTGACTAAGTGGCATGAAACGATTAAGAAAGCATATTTGCGGGGTGTGAAAGAAAGTCGGACTTTAGCAGGGAGAAGACGGAGATGGGCTGATAAACCAAGGTTGGCTGAAATGCTCAATCATCCTGTGCAGGGGTTAAATGCTGATATTAATAAGTTGGCGATGGTGAAGCTGGTTAAGCCGTTAAGTAGAACTAATGCCAGGTTAGTTTGTGTTGTTCATGATGAGATTGTGCTGGAATGTCCAGAGAATGAGATTGAACAGGTAAGCAGGATTTTACACAGATGTATGGTTGCTGCGGCTGAAAAGTTTCTGAATCCTGTGCCTGTGGTAGTGGATATAAGTGTGGGTGATTCTTGGTAAGTTAGCGGTACTTAGACAAAAATTGTCATATAATTAACATAAATTCTGATAAATCTTTTCAGTCTCAGAAAGCTTGGTTAAATCTACTGCTTATGTGTGCAGGAATTGGCTGTTCAGGAAACCTTACAGAAGTTTTTCGGGAATACAGGGGCGATTGATTGCTTCCAGTCCAGCAGACGATCCGCCCCATCGTCAAGCCCCTCAACTGATTAGGGACGATAAAATTATTCAAGCCCGCATTCCGCAGGTAAGTGAGGAAATAAATGGTAAATTTGATGAATGAAACCCACAGTATCAGCAATAAGAGTACAAAATATTGACTGCTGTGGGATAGTGTAGTGGCAGGCATCATAGAGCAAATGTGCTTGTAGAACAAATAAACCAAATACTGGGAACACATAAGCAAGAAATTGTCTGATCAGGCCAAGCAGTCAAAGCATGGACATCCACTTCAATAAATCTGCTACTTACTACACAATAATTTTTTAATTTTTACCAATTGATTATTTTGGTACAAGTATACTATAATTCACCGGATAAGTGAAAGTTTAAATTTTTGCTCTAATAGGTGATTACACAATGACATAAAAACATACTCTTGAGGAAAATTCAAACCCCTTACCACAACTAGATTACATTCCGTTGCTTGACAAAATTATACAATTAATTCAGAAAAAGAAAATTTTTAAGTTATCTTCAGATAAAAATAAACTACTGATATCTGCTTATGAAATTGCATATGAAATTGCTATTAATTCAAACCAGCAATCACTAAATGTTTTAAACAAAGAAGTAGGTGTTAAAGCTGCAACTGTCAATTTTATTTCAGACACAGAGTTTTACTCTAAAATTCAAACCATTAGAGATGAATTAAGAAAACAACTTGATGATGCTTGTGGACAAAATCAAAGCCAAGCTTGCTTAGAAAATATTTGTAGCTCATTGTCTGATTTTAATGATAATGAGCCATCTTTACCATTTAACTATCCTTTTAACCAACCTTATAGTTTCACATCCCAACGCTTAACTATTGAAAATAGTTTGGCTGAAGAGAGGCGCAAAGGTAGTGAATCAGTCATCAAAGCTCATCATTTAATTGTCAGATTTGAAGGCATATCGCAGTTCGATAATAAGTTGTTAGAGAGCCTTAGACTTTATATAGATAAAATAGCTACTCCTGATACCGATGATTGGCAAGAAGTAACGGAACTTTTAACAGAAATATCACAACGAGAAAAGTCTGAACTAACTGAACTTAGAAGAATAGTAGATACGGAATCTCTACCCAGACTGTTACGTGATATCAAAATAGACTATCTGGATTATTTGAGAGCAGAATGTGCAAAAACTAATATACGTAACTCTAACATAGAAGGTTTTGAATGTTTAGAGACTTTAATTAATCGGTTGAGATTGCTATCAGATTACATTAACGGACAAAATTTAGATAATACACATTTTGAAGTTAGTTATTTATTGGAACAAGCGATAAATCTTAGAACAGCTTTTTCTCAAGCAGATGCTTTTGATAAGTTGCCTGTCGTCCCTGAGTATGAAGGAGTGATAGGGGAAAGCATAGATAAAGAAAAAGACATTAAAGAATTTAATTTGGGGTTGAGGCTAAAGCTGAATGGTTCCGTAAATGCTTATGATGAAAAATCTGTACTTGATTACTATATGACTGAACTTGACCCTAACAGTCAGCGGCATCAAAAGCAATTGCAAGATCCAGTTAAATCTAAAAACTTTAAAACAAAGGTTTTAATTATTGCTTGTCTCTACTATTTTATTTTTGCGGTCGATGAAGATGGCAAAGTAGCTGATAAGGATTATAACCCTATTCCCAAGTTTGAGACAGATGTTTTAAACAAATTGAAACCAGGTGCTTCTGATGAAGAAGCGAAGAATGTGTTATGCAACATCAGAAATTTAATATTGAATCAGGATGGCTGGAGAGTTAGACAGAAGCTAGCATCTTTAAAAAATCTGCTAAAAACTTTTCTTGAAAAGAAAGAAAGATTGCCTTCTTTATCCAAATCAGTTCAACTATGTATTAACACAGCTATTCTCAACAAAAATGCTGCAAAAATTCTCAAGTCTCGGAATTTTTTTAAAATAGATTTAATCCAAGAAAACCAATCACAAGCAAAAGCGAAAGCTAGAGAGGCTTTAGGGTATATTGAGGTTGTGCAACCTACTGTTAATTTACAATCTCTTACTTCACTGGCTGTCACTTTTACTTTTGATGATGTCCGCTATTTCACAGAGCGCAATAAACCAAATTTTTCTATGAAATATGACACCACAGGAATTAAAACTTTACCAGTAATATTTTCACCTATTGGAGAGAAAAAAATTCAATCTACAAACGAGACAGGTGAAACTGTAGAGAAAATAAAATACATAAGTCACCCAATTTATAACGATTACTTTGAAAAGCAAAATATTATTGTTATTTATTATAAAATTAAGGAAGTAAGAGAAATAATATTTAAAAATAGCCAATCGCCCGCAGCAAGAATATATCGGCAAGTATTTACTTTACTAAGTTACTTGTGCATTAGTGTCTGCCGAGAGGCAATAAACCTTAATATTCAGCAAAAAGAAAAATTGTTTATTCCTATATTTAGGTTTCATATAAAAGATGAAACCGATACTACAGAAGATGAAGTGTTTCTCAACTCTTTATCGAAAGCATTAGCACATATTTTACGCAGAGATTGTCTTGCTGATGCTCAAGGAATTAACGTTAAAGATTATGAAGAGCATAAATCACAAAAAAAACAAAATAAAAATAAGCTTACAGGTTTTGATTTCCGTGTAAGAAATGCTTTGTCATCAATGTACGGTTTAGTCCCCAAAACTTTTGAGTTTAAAGGAGGTTATCAACCACAACTGGATAAACTAGCAATCATAGTAGTTTCAAGCTGGTTAAGTGATGCTGTTTGGGATGAGAAAGACAAAACAGCCAGATTTTCTAATATCTGTGGGGAAGTTATTGTCATTAATACGGTATCTGATACCGCAATAAAAAGTGAAACTATCAAAACGTGTGCTGATAATCCACCACACTCGAAAATATATACAGCGCCAGAGAATATTAGAGATGATAATAGCAAACTTTAACAGCAAGGTTATCAACATTTTCTTTATATAGCTAAGGCTCCATATAGCAGAAGCTTGGGTATAACTAAATTGGAATCCGACCCAGATTCATTATTCTTTATGTCTCAGAGTGTAGTCCAGTATCTTAAACAAGACAAACCAAATATTAAGCTGTATCCAATATTTATGGATACTTATCCCGCCCTAAATTTTACTCGCGGAACAGTTGATTCTTTTTACATTCCTGATACTGAAGAATTAGAAAAGTTATCTAAAGATAAAAGCCAACAAACTAGAGTATTCCTTAACCTTTTTACAGGACGTTCTGTAGACGAAAAGCGCACAATTTTTAACAGTGTAGTTTGTTACAGTACTTTATTAAATATTTATGATGTTGCTGATACCAGAGATATTATGGCAGGTCTTCTGGATAAAAATTCACCTTTGCAACAAGCTATTGTGCAGTACATTACTTTATTTCACTTTTCCAGATACGAAGTTAATCGAAATATAGCATTTAAGCTGAACCCTTACAGTAAGCTAATTGGAGATGAAGGTATCGGTACAATCTCTACTTACACATATTCAAATAAAAACGTCAAATTTAATAACCTAGCCTTTTTGACTAGCATCAGGAGTGCGCTTTATGGCAGATGATTTAGGCATTAATTTAGGTCGGGTATTTGAAATAAGCTTTAATATCGGCATCCTAACTTATTTTCAACACTCCAAGTTTCAACAATCCTATGGCGATGTTTATCTAAAACCGTTAAGTAGTTTATATTTACATAAAATACAACAAGCTATTACCAAGAATTACATAGATAAATCTCATAAAGAAATTATAGGAGACTGGGTAAAGTTATTTATCCAAAAAGGCTGGACTTCAGGCTATAGCTTTATTCGAGAGTATATAGAAGCAACTGGCTGGCTTAGTAAAAGCAAAATAGAAATTCTTTATTTTCAGTGTGGCTTCTACGGCGACAACTCCTTTGGTATTTTAGACAGAGATGAACTAGTTTGCTACAAAGAAATTTTGGAGCGCCAGGGATTTGAAAATGTAGATATCACTCGCTACAAAGAGACTGGTGAATTTCTCAAAGCTGATACCCTGTTATTGACTCGGTATTTTGGTAAATATCGAATCTTGGCTGTAGACTTATCCACCTTTACCACTTCAGCTATTCATTCTGTAACTGACTTAAATAATATCCAAACTTTACAAGATTCATTGCGTACCGAGTTGAACTATGTGCGCTCCAAATCTAGCTTTTGTGGACTTGGTATAGATACTGGTAATAGTAGCGACAAGGACAATAAGCTTAACGAGATTTACTCCAAGGAATTGGTGCAATACTTCTCTGCTTTCAAGACGAAAGATAAAGAAGCTGTTAAGGTTATCCAAGCCTGTAGTTACGCCTGGAGCTTTTATAAATTTTTACAGGCATCAGGTAAAATATCCGACACAGATCCAGTTAAGTTTAACTGTTTTGGGTATAGTGACAGGATGATTAACGGTATTACCCTCACTAAAGAAAAAGATGATGGTCAAGATAGCCTAGAAATATTAAAAACTTGTTACAAAATCTACAAAGATAAAAGTTTCAAAGATATTAATGAGAGCCGCAGCAAAGTACTTGAAGTGATTAAAAGCAATGCGGCTAGAAACTTTCAGGATGGTAGAAGGTTCGTTACAGATATAGTTGAAGCAAGAAAGGATACAATTAGCTACATCCATAATACTGAGGTATTTGAGGCGGGAAAACACTTCTTTAATACTGCTGGTATTGTACCTGAATCAGTAAAGCAATCCCTACAACTAACAGAAACAAAATTCAGAGATGCTCATGCAGAGTTAATACATCGGGCGCTGGCAGATTCTAGAATAGCATTTCTGTTTTTAACCGGGAATCCCGGAATTGGTAAAACTACAGCAGTTGCAGAGCAAATTATTGAACAGCTAAATGAAGGTTCGCTCCTGATATATATCAGTCCTCGGATTCAGGTAAACAAGGATATTATCGAGAAGTTTAGAGAAAAACCAGACCTAAAATTATTTGACGATAATTTGATTTGTATTAATGCAAACAAAAGAATAATTGATTATGCAAAAGGGCGCTATGCTGTTGAATACCATAGCAATAAACTTCACGGAAATCATTCAATAGGACAGGTTCAATTCTTAGATGCTAATACTTTAAAAGACAACCCATTTGAGCTTTCAAGTGATTTGGTTAGATATGCAGATAACTTGATACAAGTGGAGAGACGTAACAAAGTTGGAGTATTAGCAAGTTTATGTGAAGCGATTCATACCTGTATTATTAATCTGGATTTACCTAACAATATTGTTGCTACTGCGTCAATTCAATCACTTAAAGAAACTCGCTACGGTAATACTTTAAAGCATTTCAGCAGAATATTTAGCAGTGCTTATAATTCCTCAAGCAAGCCACCTGGAATTATCAAAAACCGAATGAAAGCAATCGCTAGTCGGATGAAAAATATTTTCATTATGATTGATGAAATTACAGGTTCCCAAGAAGGAGTAGCTTTTTTGCATGGGATTTTAGAGTTTATTGAAGAATATGATTTATTAAATCCTGAATATGGCTTTAATGTTAAAGTCATTACTGCTGACGCATCACTGACAATACAAGACGTAGTTAACAGTCATCTTGCTAACAACCAGGTTCAAGGGGACAAAATATTTGTTAGGCAAGTTGCAGATTCTATGGGTCAATGTTTATCAATTGAAGAATTTGAATTTTTACGTCAGCCTGCAACTCTAATTAATGCAAATTCCTATCCTGCTGAAAAGCTGACCATTAATTATGAAGTGTTTATACAATCATTAAACTCAGAAAAAGTTGCCGATGACAATCTAAAGTTAGATGCTAATGTTGCTGAAAAAATAAAAAGTGATATTTTGCAGCTACTGAAAGCCGATGAGGGTCAAATTATAGTTTATATTCAAAATAAGGATAGCCTTAAGCAATTAATTAGCAACATTTCCAAAGAAAGACCGAGCTTTAAGCTATATCAAGAGTATCTGGAAATACACGCTAGTTTGTCAGATAGGGAAGAAGCTGAGATTCAGAGATATCAAAATCAAGAACAAATAAAAGTAGTCTTTATGACTGCTTCAGCATCTCGTGGCTTGTCTTTCCCCAAGACTAAACATATTCTGGTACAGATTCCAGGTTTTCAAATTGAACAAAACTTGATGGAAATAATACAAGTAATTTACCGAGGAAGAGGAGGTGAACTAGATAAAGGTGAGAAATTTTTGACTTTTTACTTATCTGATAAAGCAATATATTACCCTAAAAAAATTGATGAGGACGGAAACCGTTTAAGTGCTGATGAATCGGAAAAACTTGCAAATCTTTCATTGCAAGAAGCTTGCTTGAATGTACTAAACATTCTGATTATTCTCAAAGCCTCTATTATGACCAGAATTTTGGGTTCAGGACAAATAGGCAGAGAGCGATATGTTATTATTCCTATCGGTGGTAAATCAATTAGCCAAGCAGGAGAAACATTTATTGGCTCATTGGCTACTTTATTAAGGGAAATCCGTAAGGAGTTTAAAAAGCAACCTGAAGATAGCTTGTTACAAGATATCGAACATACTTTATATGAATTGCTTTCTGTTCAAAAAACTGAAATTATTCCTTATTCTCAAAAAGAATCATTCTCGGAAAATCAAGAAGTATCCTATTTTTCAATAGGCTTTCACGTTTTATCACAAATGGAGACTAGTCTTGATAAATTACTTAGTCTCTCACCAATTGAGCCAACATATGTTAGAGGAAGTTTGCTAATTGTACCGTTATCAGAAAAGTTGGTAAAGGAAACCAATTATATCGATTTAGAAAAGATTATTGACCCAGAGCGAAATGAAGACTTTATCAATAAACTTGGATTTTTGGTCAAATCTGGGAGGTATCCAAAACAAATTACTAGTGCTGCTTATTCCCTAATAGACTTAGCAAGAACACTTTTTAGTGAGTTAGAACGTTCTCAAAAACTAAGTCAGACTTCACGTTCATCAGACCGTTATTACGCCTTGCCTATACAGACATTTATCTCATTTCCAGCTTTAGAAGATTATTTTGAAAATGAAAGGAGAGTATCTAATGTATCTTTTAGAGATATTTTGGCAAAGTATGTGTATACACTTGCTTTAGCATACAATATTTTGCCAATTGACTCTAATTATGAAAATATTCCCTATGTAGTCTTTAATAGTTCAGCGATGAATAAATTAGGAAAAAGTTTATTTAATGAAAATCAAATATTTCAATCGAAAGAAATGAATATTTTAAATTTAATTCTCTCTCAAGAGGATTGATTTTAGATTAATTTTGGCTACTCCACAAATAAAATTATTAACCATCCTCTACAACACTCAATCTAAAGGCACACAATCAGCTTATTCAAATAACTCCCGATGTTGATAAGCAAACCGAGAAAAATCCTCACTTGATACAGGTTGAGCGTAAATAGCCTGATTGCGAATAGCTTGCATTTGTTCAGATTCTCGTTCCATAGCCGGGGTAAAATGCGATCGCTGCTGCAACAAATCCTCAAAATCAATTTGCCCCGGTTTACCTTGAGCAAAAGCCCTCTCAGCACAACGACGTACAGCATTACCAATTTCTGCGGGAGTACAAATCCTATACTCAGTTAACAACCTGCGCCATTGCTCATCACTCCAAGGCGAATCATTACCTCGGAAAGCTGGAAAATACTTAGCTAAATGCAAATTGAAAACTTCGTATCTTGCCCCCTCATGGGGTAAATCTACAAAAAACACATCATCAAAACGACGCACCAATTCCGCAGGTAGCATTTCCAAACGGTTAATAGTAGCAACAGTATAAACAGGCTCTTGATGTTCCTGCATCCAAGTTAACAAAGCCGCAGATAAACGCCTTGCTACACCTCCATCTGCATTTGAGTCCCAGCCAGCAAAACCCTTATCAAAATCATCCCAGTAGAGAACGCAGGGAGCAAGGGATGTTACCAAAGCGATAAATTCCTTTAAAGCTCGGTCAGGATGAGGATTACCCAATAGTACACCCCAATTAGCTGCTAACAATGGCAAACCCATTTTCTTAGCTGCTAACTTGGCAGATAAACTTTTACCTGTTCCTGGTGGTCCCCATAACAGCATTCCTGTGGGAAACTTCAAGTTATATTTTTGTGCTTCTGGTTGTAGTAAACAAGTAATAGTTTCTAACCTTTTTGAGAGTAAATCTAAACCCCCGGCTGAAGGTATATCAGGTTGGGCAATATACTCTAAACCCCGTCCCTTTAATTTGTTAACTTTATGATCTAGAACTAATTGAGCGATGTTCTCAAGTTGCTCTGTAAAACCTAAACTTTGCTTTAGTAGCATTCTGATTTCACCTACAGGTAAACCCTGACAAGCACGAATAAGCATTTGCATTGTTTGGTTTCTTGAAACTTGAAAATTGGCATTACTCCCGTTAAAACTTGAAACTGTATTTGATGAAGAATGACTATTATCTAAAACCGAATGTGGATCTAAAACTGAATGCGTATCTAAAACTGAATGTGTATCTAAATCTGAATGCGTATCTAAATCTGAATGCGTATCTAAATTTGAATGTGTATTTAAAACCGAATGCGAACAACAATCAAAAAACTGCTGTACAATCAGTTGTACCTGCTCTTGGTCTGGCAGTGGATAAGACAGCACCGGAATGAAAGGCTGTAATTCTAAAGGTAGTTGAACATAAGTTTCTAATAATACAAAGTAAATATCTTGCTGACTCCACAAAGCTTGATGATAAACATTAAGTATTTGATAACTCAGTTTTTGACTAATTTTGCTATTTTCATCTTCCTGTAGCATCCCTTCCAATAAATAAATACCTGGTTGATAATCTGTCAAAAGATACTCAAGAATATCCTGGTTTTTACCCCTGTCAATTGGCTGTAAAATATACTGACATTGATGCTGAATTAATTGCTGTAGTTCACAGTAACCGGGATTCCAAAAAAAAACTGACAAAGACCTCTCCTCACCCCAATGGTAAAAATGCTGTAAAATCTGCATTCTGTCAGGGGTATGATATTCCACAGCTACAATTGCCGTATTTTGGTTAGCTAAAATAGGCCAGTCTGTCAATTTCATAAATCCAATCTTGTTTGGACAACTTACTTCCCCTTGTAAAGTAAATTGATTACTAATGCCTTAGCCTTTTGGACAATTATTGCTAACCAATCGGCTATATTTGTTACCTGAATAACAGCGATATCTATTCTAGTAATAGAACCCTATCACCAAACTTAGCAGCCAGTTTCCGATCATAAGTCAGCACCTGAGTATCAGATTGAATTGCTGCTGCCACGAATAACGTATCGTAGAAGGAATGATTGGCTTGAACTGCTAGTTTTAAAGCAACATCTCGAATTTGAGAACTGGAAATTATCACATCAACTAATGCCTCAACATCTTGCATTGCATCTAATCCCATTTGCAATGGCAGTTGTCGAAATTGAATCCATTGCCAAATCACATTGCCCAACTCAACAAACAACGAATCAGGCACCACAATCTGATCTACACTTTCTAAAGCAGCGATCGCCTGTTCATACTTATTCTCTACGTGCAAGAGGGCATAGGCGAAAACCATCGTATCAATTACCATCAAGGTCGTCCTTCTGATTTCCAAGACTGTACCCGACTTTCTGCTTCCATCGGCAATACCTCCGCCCGTTGACGAATACGAGCAAGCACTTCATCCCTTTGCCCATAACGTTTTTGCAACAAATCGCGGACTTCTTGCTCCATCGAAACCCCCTTTTGTGCCGCCAAGCGTTTAATGCGCTCAAGCAACTCATCAGATATATTGCGAATCGTAATTGTTGCCATACTGCCTCCTTTGCTAGTGCTGGTCTACTACCAGATCATTACCTAAATGATAGCACTTTGCTGGCATTCGAGTAGTTTAAATGGTTGTGACAGCAAAGATAGATTTGAAATTTCAATCATGAAATTGGAAATAAATGGAGATGAAAGCCGCGACTGCGGCAAGGAAGTGAAAAATTCACTTCATGAAAGGAAGAAAGTAAAATGGCAACAGCCAAAACTCGTACTAACGGCAACACTCGCAATACAACTAACGGTAAAGCATCAGCAAAAACAAATAATGCAACTTCCGCAACTAAATCTAAGACAGTAACGGCTTCACCACAAGAAGAAGCATTAGCTTTATTGAAAGAATTGCGGAATTTAATCTTCAAAGAATACGGGATTAAATTACAGCTACGGGACTCAAGAATTTCTACTAAAATCGGTCATGCAGCCCGTGAAAAACTCGGACTTGATATTGCAGCACAAGTAAAAAAGAAAGGCGGTAATAAAAAGTTTGATTGGCAGAAATGGAATAGCAAATTATTTCCTAAATTGTTTGGACACCCGGATGCAATGAAATATCCACCAGAAGTAGTTGCTATTTTCATGAGTATGCTATACGACACAATTAGCACCGACCCAGAACAAGCAATAGCTGATTTAGTTGAATTCAACCGTGCATCTTTGGAACGTCGCAATTCATTCCAAGAACAGGAAGAGGAAGAATTGGATGATTTAGATGATGAACTTGATGAGGACTTAGACGAAGATGAAGATTTAGATGAGGATGACGAAGAAGAACTCGATGAAGATTTGGATGAAGATGACGACTTAGATGAGGATGATGACGACGAATAATTGATTCTCAGAGATTGACAGAATAATCATCTAAAATAACCATGTATTGCCACCAACAATACAGGTTATTTTTTTATTGAATTTGAAAATCCCAAAATTTAATTTCAGAAAATATACTTTGTATAAGCATAACGACAAGAAATTATGGAAATAATTGTCAATTAACAATTGAAAAGTATCAATTTTAAATGGCATCTTTCGATGCGGTTTCTATGAGAAAAATAGAAAATAGAAAGGAGTATTTCTCATGGTTAACGCTCGCAAAGTAGCCAAAACAGTACGGAAAATTGAAAAGCACATTCCAGCTTTAGAGCGAGTCACTACCTATCAGGAAAAAGTACACCTGATGGTAATTGAAGTATTACGAGAAGAATCAAGTAGAGAATTAGCAGCCGCAGCCCGATTTAATGGTCAAGAATTTGATTGGGATAAACATAATTACCAATTCCGCAAAGATTATGCAAACACACCATTAAAAGAATTGGTGAATTATGCCCGCAAACTTTACGGATTAAACAATTTGGATGAAATTCGAGATAGACGTGCTGCTCATAAAGCTGCTCGTTCTAAACGTATCGAAGGATTAAATAGCTTAAACGGCAATTTTGATGATGCAACTGATGAGGATTTTGAATCAGATGAGTATGACGAAGATTTAGAAATTGAAGACTAATTACAAAGCCCCGAATTATCTAAAATCGGGGCATTTTATTTGAGAGTGAAACCCCTCCTATGATTAGGTTTTAAGGATCAATAATGTTCTTTTTCTGAATAGCTACAGCTATATCTACTACTGAAAACAGCAGCCCCACATTTAAGTGGGGTAACTTTTTACCCACCCACCCTCACCCATAAAAACTCTACTTTAGAGGCTAAATTCGCATAACCACACCTGCACGGACGGACACCACTACCGTTACACAGATTCAATTTACTTAATATTTCGTTACGATACGGGCATTGAGAGAAAGAACACACTTCTCAATGCCCATGTCACAGGTGAATACCATGAATAGCACAATTCGGGTTGGCAACCTTTTTGGAATACCTTTTTATATACATCCTTCCTGGTTTTTAGTTCTAGGTTTGGTAACTTGGAGCTATAGCAGCGGACTAGCGGCTCAATTTCCCCAATTAGGTGGGGGATTACCTTTGGTACTAGGATTGATCACGGCACTGTTGTTATTTGGCTCAGTTGTCGCTCATGAATTAGGACACAGCTTTGTCGCTATTCGCCAAGGAATTGATGTTAAATCAATTACACTATTTATATTTGGTGGACTGGCAAGCTTAGAAAAAGAATCGCCAACTCCAGGAGCAGCTTTTTGGGTAGCTATTGCCGGACCAATAGTTAGTTTGATGCTATTTGCTACAGCGACAACAGTTGGTTTTGCGACTGCTGCATCTGGACCATTGGCTGCTATCCTTGATCTACTAGCTTCTGTTAATTTGACATTAGCTCTATTTAACCTCATTCCTGGCTTGCCTTTGGACGGAGGAAATATACTTAAAGCAATAGTTTGGAAAATTACTGGTAAATCCTATAAAGGAGTGGTTGTTGCCAGCCGAATTGGACAAATCTTTGGTTGGTTAGCGATTGCCTCTGGTTTAATTCCTCTACTATTGTTGGGTAGTTTTGCTAACTTTTGGAACTTGTTAATTGGCTTCTTTTTACTACAAAATGCTGGAAATGCTGCCCAATTTGCTAGAGTGCAAGAAAAACTCACAGGTTTAACAGCAGCGGATGTTTTAACCAATGATAGCCCAATTGTCAAAGCAAATTTGAATTTAAGAGAGTTTGCAGATCAACGACTCTTAAATGCTCAAGAATACCGTCGTTTCTTGGTGACAGATGAACAAGGACAATTGTTAGGAGCGATATCAGTTGATGACTTGCGAACTATCCCGAATACATTGTGGGCAGAAACTCAAGTCCTCAAAGTGATGAAACCAATTGAGCAGTCTACCACTGTACAATCGGATCAACCGTTGCTAGAAGTAGTACAGTTACTCGAAACACAAAAATTATCAGCACTGACTGTAATTCGTGACAATGGGTTGTTAGTCGGAATTTTAGAAAAAGCTGCAATTATCAACTTACTTCAGAACAAAGTACAAACAAAATTTGCATAATCTCTTCAATTCTCCAAATAAAAACTCAAAATTGCCTTGAAAAAAAGCAGTTTTGAGTTTTGATGTTTATCGGCAAGTATTCAAAATACAGAATATCCTGTTACAAAAAAAAGAACAGAGAACAGAGAACAGTTCAATAATGGACAATCAACAATGACCTCTACTAATACTACTCGGTTAAGCATTTTTGGGCATCACAAATAACAATATTTCAAGGGGTTCAGCCTTATTTAGTTTCGTAAACCGAGCAGTATTGTGACCTCTACCTTAAAGTCAGAGGATTGAAAAAGCAGATTTTTTTGGTTTTTCCCCTTGAAAGGAGAGGTTTTAAACTTGAATTAAACAATTATCAATTGTCAATTATCAATTGATAACAAAGGAATCCGGTGTAACTATTTTTTAACAGGTAGAGGTTTACAGCCGACACCACCAAACGTGGCAATTGTTGGAGTAGAAAACCGACTATTTATTAAACTGAAAATTTCTTGGTTTGACATTTGAGTTGTGTTTACTTCAATTGTTGGTTTTTTTCCTGTTTTATTCACATAAATAAGGAGATCCGCCCAATAAAACTGCTGATTAGAAGGTTGAGAATATTCAGGATAACAGCCTCTAGAGCTAATTGCTAATTTATGATCTACAGCAGACATGGCTGCCAGAGGAATACCAGTCTGAACCAATTTCGCTTCTTCTACTGGTCCCCACAAACGCAGATTGTGCTTGATACAGCGTTTACCATCTTTAATTGGGGCAATGATATTACCACAAATATTTACTTTAACATTATACATTGGTGGATATTCGGGGATAGAGGGAGCTTGTGCTTTGGCAATATTGCTTTCACTTTTGCTATTTGTATCTACAGTATCAGGAGTACAAGCTGCTAGAATTATTCCGGTTATCATTAACCAAAAACAGTTTACTTTTCTCTTCAACATTGATTTACTCCTATTTTACAATTGAACAACTAATATCAAATACGTTGAAAAACAAGATTGCTGATGACTGGATACTTACTGCGAAATAAACTTGCGTTGATTAGGAGGTTGTACCCAAAGAGTACAAAAACCTGATACAGCTTTTCTGTTGCTTTGTCCTATTTCTAATGTCACTCCCAAGCGGTTTACTTCTCTAGTACAGGCAAGTTGACCGGTACTATCTCTGCTCAATAAATCTCGATTCCATTCCATAAAATTGCGAGCAAATTTACCTTCATTAGTAGTTGCCCATGCTAAAGTATTAGCTTCTTGTTGAGTCAGTTGACGTGGACCAGTTGGATCTAAATTGCTAGATTGATACCAAAGCATTGCACCTATACTCAGAAATCCACCCACACAAGATGCAATTAATAACAAAACACCAGCTGCAATTAATGATGGAACTGAATGAATAGCACGCTCAAATTCTGTACGCTTGATTAATGCTGTGACTGCGTGAGCGATCGCTTTCTGTTGACCTTTGACTGCTGCTTTTTCATAGCTTTGAAGATGGTCATATAGTTGGGTTTGCCATTGGTCAAACATGGCCTCCATTTCTTGAGGACTGTCTTCTAACAGCACTTGCAGTCTACCAGTAGCAATCATCATTAAAAATGCTGGGTCATCAGGATCTAGTCCAGTTTGAACAACTATTTCCCAAACCCTAGCTTTGAAATTATCATCTTTACCGCGAATGGCTAAATCTAATAAAGTAGGGTAAGGAATGCGACTTAAACCTTTACCTCTAGCTGCTACTGAATCCAAAAAATCATCATCTAAATCGAGTTCTTCAGTCTGATAATGAGTCATATCTTTACTGGTTTTCATGTAGATTAATTCCTGAGAATTTAACTGTCAGCAATCCAAGATTTTAAGCAAGCATTGAACTATTAGCAAAGGCTACACAAACCTAAATTTTCATCTTGTTTAGCAAAACCTACATTACTTCTTAGTAGCGACTTTCCCATTACTATTAGCACTATCAACTTTTTCGGATGGGGGAGTAATTGAAGCTGCTGGTGGATTCCAAATTTTAGCTTTTTCAATTTCTTCAAAAGCTTGTTTGAGAAACCTATGCAATCTCTGTTTACCTAATATTCCTAAATCTTTATAATTTTTAGCTTCAGAAAAGTTTATCCGTTTGGCATCAAGGATATTCCTCTCTCGGTAGCTAAATTTAGGAAAATCAATTACTGGAACTTTGTAAGTCTTGATTAAATCCTTTAATTCCTGATTTTCATCTATGTGTTTCCAGTCATCACATAAACCAAAATTACGGACAAAGATATGTTTAATTTTCTTTTCAAATCTTTCTAAAGACTGCATGAATAACTGTAAACTGTCATATCCTCCACTACAAACAAACCATTTATGTATCTTGACCTTGTTTTTACCACTAATTTCTAAAATCTGATTGCGCTCAATCCAATCGGTAACTGCTGGGTATACTTGAGCAGGTAAATTAACAATCACAGAATTGTCCAGTGCTAAATCAAAGATTTCATCAGCTTCATAAGCTTTGCGTTCTGATTCACTAAAAACGGCTGTTTTATGATTGTCTGGGTAAAATGCACCGACATCTGGATTACTTTGATCAGCTTCTACC
The DNA here is from genome assembly GCF_001586785.1 of Sphaerospermopsis aphanizomenoides BCCUSP55. Lineage (GTDB taxonomy): Bacteria > Cyanobacteriota > Cyanobacteriia > Cyanobacteriales > Nostocaceae > Sphaerospermopsis_A > Sphaerospermopsis_A aphanizomenoides_A. The sequence goes on along the minus strand of NZ_LUFH02000046.1, from coordinate 13,997 downwards.
AATTCATAAAGTAATTTGTTATCAATGCAATATTGCACCATTACCCGCGCAAACAAAGACTTACCAACACCACCCTTTTCACCATCAATGAAGTGAATTGCAGCCATTTTATTTCCTCCTTTATTATTTAACTAAATTTGATTTAATAGATAATTAGGGCTGGCTGTTCGCGGAGCGTGCCGTCAGGCATATAAATGCAAACCCAAAATAAATAAAAGGTTTGAGGTTGATAAATAGGGAAGTAGGTACAAGGCTTCGCCGTGAGCGTCAGCCGATAGAGTAGCGTGGCCTTAGCCATACGGTTTTTAAAGAATGTAGCCTCAAAAGTGTGCATTTTGGGTTGAATAAATCAGAAAAATTGGAGATGACAGATAGCTAAAACTGTTCCCTGTTCCCTTTTCCCTGCCTCCATGAAAATACTTTCTCAGCAAAACTTAATTAAATATCTGCGAACATATCGTCATCGTCATCATGAAAAGACCCTTTTCCAGGAATAAAAGAGTCCGAATCAATTATTTGTGACTCACTACCACTACCACTATTACTATTGGTGCTATCTTGATTTTTATTAGTGGTATCTTCATCACTAGAATTACCAACATCCAAACCAAACATAGCAGCAAGGGTTTGAGGATTAGTCATTGTACTTAGAGGTATAGGCAAAGCATCACTTGATTTGAGTGGTAATCTTAACTCCATTCGTAAATAAGCCAAATGTTGCTCCAAGGCATGACAACAAGTCAACCCTATTCGACGTACTTCTTGCTCACTAATACCTGCATCTGCTTGTGCTTTATATGCTAATGGCAACCAGCACATTCTTAATGCCTGCAATATCATTTCTTTGGTGGTACTAAGTCCATTACCTTGTTGTAAGTATGTAATTAACTTACCATCGGAAGTATTTGAGTAAGCACGAAACCGATAATTCAAATCTTTATATTGTTTGTCAGTTTCAGTTTCTTGAGGCAATCTACCCTTACCATTAGTGCTGCGTTCTCTATGATTACCATTATTTTTTCCTTGTTTCTTGTTAGTCATGCTACTTTCTCCATTTGCGCTCTAAATCGCATAAATAAACCAAAAGCATCAATTAACCTAAAGGACAAAGTTTCCTGCTCTCGAAATGTATGGTGATCATCATTATTGACATTCTTAAATGCTTCCTGTACCTGATTTTGTAAATCTGTACCCCAGTAAGTGGAAATCTCTTCAAAACATTCCTGTAATTCTTGCTCTAAGTACAACGCTGCACCACCACTTAAAATCACTTCATTCACCGCAGGTAAAGTGGATTCCAGCCAGTCGTAAAGTCTAGACCAATACTCAGCTTTAGCAGTAGCAATGGCATTAACAATCATCTGTAACTCATAATCAATATTTTTCGGGTCTTTGCTTTTGACCAAAGCGCGGATTGCTGGATTATCTGCTGTGATATCTGCACCGGCAGCATAGATAGCAGCAGTTAAAGTAGTGGCATCTTGTCCAGATGTGCGTTCAATAACTCGTTTTACCATTTGGTGAAAGCCCAATCCATTGGTATAACCCGCCGTCATCTTGCCCCGTTCAAATAAGAGAAGGCTGCTATTGCGATGTCCAAACATCAGCACCGCAATGGTTTGAGCGTTGAACCATGCTTTACCGTTCTGGCGTTGGCGAATCATGGCCAATCCTGCACCTTCAGGTAAACACTCGAATCGTTCCAGTTTCACCCGCAACCTTTGACCCCGAAATCTAAAATCCTTGAGTGCAACCCGCAACTGTTCTTCAAAGGCTTGACGATTTTGATATTCACCGTAGGGCAGCAGTGAAGTCAGTGATAGGGAGAATCTGTTGGGTAATTTGTTATGTTGAGCGATCGCACCAACAACCGCTAAAGCTTTGTCAATGGAAGTTTCGTACTTGAGTTTATCTAGTCTGGCGGATGCTGAAAACTGACGTGCTAAAAATCCCACTACTGTACATTGTGTATCACCATCTGCTGTACAAGATACCCAGGCTTCATCTACTGGATGAGAAGATTCTAGACCCTTGCGACTTGACATATAAGCGTCAATCGAACTTTGCGGCAACCTCAGCATTTCTGGTTCCATTGTCATCAAACATGGTTTGCCTTCAGTTGCTAGTTCATAAACAATCTTGGTCAAGGAAGCACCAGGGTCAAAACTGACGATCAAGTTTGACATTGATTCTGGTTTGCCTAACAACTTCTTTTTAAGTTAAGTGCAAATAAAAATTATGCCTATCTACCTACTGACTATTTTTTTGCCAAAATTTTTATCCAGTTGGCTATTTTTTTCACAACCGTTGATCAACGAATTATTTTTATGTTATTGAATTCAATTTGAAAAATGTGGCATTTCAACGCCAATACTACGCCAATAATACGCCAATAATACGCCAATTGAGCGCCAATTGAGCGCCAATTGAACGCCAATAATACGCCAAGTACACGCCAATACTACAAAAATAAGTACACTATGTATATAATTTACTTGCAATAAAACAGCTTATTGATAAAATAATACGCCAAGTACACGCCAATACTACGCCAACTGAGCGCCAATTGAACGCCACTCAAATTTTTGATTTGAGTAGCCCAAAAAAACGTTTGGCGCGTAGCAAGCTATGTCGCAATGTGCATCTCTATGACAAAAAATTTTGTAATTTTCAGGGAAACAGCGACAAACTTGCCCTCCTTTCACGGTTCCCCTACCTAAGTAGGTAAACCACCGTGACGGAGGGGGAGACGATACGAAAAAAATCAAACTCAACGAAAACTGAATTCAGTTTAAACATCAGTCATAAAAAACAAGAAAAAAATATCCACTTGGCTAATGACTGATTAGCTTAAATATTTCAAACTAGAAATACAACATAAGGTCACTAAGAAATTCAGCAATTCAGCCATGCCTCCAAAAGAGCGCACAATCAGGTTTCATATCTGCCTCACACCAGAAGAAAAAGAACAGGTGCGACGAATGGCAGAGGAAAACAGTTTGACGATGGCAGAGTTATTTCGTGCCAAGACTATCAAACATAGATTACCCAGGCGTGTCACTAAAGTGGCAGGTGAAACTTATTGGGAGTTGGGAAAAATCGGTAACAACCTTAACCAAATCGCTAAAGCTATCAACACATCGGTACTTATGGGTGAACCAGTGGTTGTAGATCGAGCATTACTAGAAGAGGTGAGAAATTTGGTAAGACAAGTGCGGCGAGAAATCACGGAGGTTGATTTAATTACTGATATCCAGGATGAAGCGTAAATTCAGCACCACTGAGGGACTTCCAAATCAAAAATATCCCATTGTTTTGATAATAAGGAAGCAGGTTAAGAAACAGTTGTGTTGATTACAGAATCTGTATATTTTATTTTCTGGAGTTACTTACTTGCCAAGCTAAGTATAAACAAAGACTGCTAGGAAATTAATATGATCGGCAAACACATCAAAGGTAAAAGTTTCAGGGGACTACTAAACTACCTTTTTAGCAAAGAAGGAGCAAGACAAATCGGTGGGAATATGGAAGGAACAAACCCACGGGAATTAGCGGCTGAATTTGGTATATCTCGTAGATTAAATCCGAAGGTAAGCAGGGCTGTTTATCACGCTTCTCTCAGCTTGCCTCACCACGAAAGTTTAGATGATGACACTTGGGATGAAATCGCCCAAAAATATCTACAAGCAATGGGCTTCACTATGAATCAATATATTGTAGTGCGACACACTGACCGCACTCATGATCATGCACATATTGCAGCCAGTCGCATTCAATTAGATGGAACTACAGTCTCTGATAGGTGGGACAACCCCAGAAGTGAAATTATCATCCGTAAATTAGAAAAAGAATACAATCTACAATCAGTACAACCTAGTTGGGAAAAAGATAAACACAGTCCTACTACTGGTGAACGCAGACAGCTTGCTAGAACTGGGGAAGAAAGCGTTAGAGTCAAACTTCAGCGATCGCTCGATGAAGCAACCCATGACCGCCCAACTATGCCAGAGTTGATAGAAAGAGCGCAAAAACAAGGTATTAATGTCTGTGTTGGTTATACTCGCACAGGTAAAGTTAAAGGCATCAGCTACCAACTTGATGGAGTAGCTTTCAGTGGTACGCATCTAGGTAAAGCATACACTTTTCCTGGTTTACAAAAGCATCGTGGTGTTAGCTATATTCCTAAACAGGATGATAAACGCATTCAAGAACTAATGAAGCGAAATATTGAAAACACTACATCCAATCAAGAGAAACACGATAATAAGCACACGCAAAAAATAACCAAGCAAACTACTGTCAATGCTGCATTCACCAAAACTCAACAAGATGAACAACAAATTAAACCAGATAAAAATGTAACAAATAACATAGCATTGATTTCTTTACAAGAAGATAACAACCGGCTTCAAATTGGGCAAACTACTGAAACTCCAATATCAGTTGTTTCTCAAAAACACAATAAAAACCGTATTCAAAACCAACAAACTGTTGACCCTTCAACATCAGCAGTAGAAACAGAACAGGATATTGAGCTTATCCAAAAACTTCTAGATCCACCTGTAAAAAATATTGCATCAACAGTAAAAGCAAGGAAAGATGATCAGGATATCCAAAAACTAATAAGGCAACCAGTTGAAAATATTACACCAACGCTAAAAGTAGCGCGGGATGATCAGGATATCGAAAATATAACAGAGCGAATTGCTGAAAATGTCACACCATCTGCAACACAGACAAATTACTTACCTACACCAAAACCCGCAAACTGGAAACAAATACGCCAAAACTTAAACCAGCAGTACAATTTACCCGTTTCTCTGCTCAATGAACTGTATCAAAAGGGTTGGCTGTATCCCAGTCAAACAGGTCAACCAATTTTTGTAGAACGCACGCTTGATGATGTTCCAACTCTTGCCAAACAGTTAGAACCTACTGGTGATTTTACTGCTATTCCTCTCAACTCTGAAACAACAAAAAACGGTAGTTTTTGGATTGCTACGGATACCACAGTCACAAGAGCAGTTTTACTCAGTGACCCTATTGAAGTTCTTTCTGTTATTGCTTTAGAGTCAACTATTGACAAGAGAAAACGACAACCGACATTGTATTGGAGTATAGGCGATGGCGAAACGCCCGCTTTCAGCGATCGCGCGGATCGCACTGCTGAAGGCGATTCCTACAAAGAGATTTGCGATCGCGCTCAAATACCTTTAGATTTTTTAGACTCGCTTGATACAGTGGTCATCGCTTTTAAAGATCATGAAAAAGTTGAAGACTTGATATCTGACCTATTGACTGAACTCCCCCAAGCCAAAAGAGTGTCTCCCGGTCAAGCTGGTTGGAATCAGCTGTTGACTGACAGGAAACAACCAGTCACAAAGCACCAATTTACACAAACTCTAGATTGGGAACTTTAAGTTTATGTAGGCTTAGTAGCTTGTTACTTGTTTTACTAACATCAGATAATAATTCACTACGATTAATCTTTGTTCAGACAGCAAATATTTATTTAACCGTGTTGTTTTTGTTAAGCATTAAATAGCCATTGGTTCAAAATGTCGTATCAGGCATTAGGATTTGAAAAGGAAGTGCTATTTTCACATCATTAATTGTTGATGTCGCCAATGTTGACCGTGAAAGACCCACCTACTGATTTTCAGCTACCGCCGCACAACGAAGCGGCTTTAGAGGGGCTTAGGGAGGCGAAAAACGTTGACCCTGCTGTTCTAGCTGCTAGTGATTCAGAAATCGCTACAAGCACAAGTCCAGCTGGTTGGTCACGTTTTGGCTTGGCCTACAAGCCATCGGTCAGGGTTGAAAAAATTGCACGACTGGAAAAATTAACAACCATACTTTTAGAGGAGTTTAAAAGCAAAGGAATACAGGTCTTTCCAGTGCTTCAGGTTGAAGACAAGAACCCTATTGACTTGTTTATCAGGTTTCCGCGCACAACTCACCTGTTTATCTCCATTCGCTCTTTTGGAGATAGGGAGGTAGTATACAACGAAGCTAGAGAAATTCTCCAAGTCAGAAAGAAAAATAAAGGTGGTTTAACTACTTGGAAACCCTGTCCACTGCTTGAGTTGGCAGATTATGAAAAGTGGCTTAACAAAAACCGAAACCTGTTTAATATGTCTTCAAAAGAGGCCACAAAAACACGCACCACAAAAGTTTTAGTTTTGTGGCATCCTACTATAAAAGCTTCAAATCTCAATGAACACCTTTATAGTGAGGTGGAAAGCATGAAAACTCTAGCTCTCAGGAGAAAAGGCACTATGTTTGTTATTCAAGAGGATGAAGTAACTGAGTTTATCAAATCTTGGTTAGCTACGTGCAACTAAATTAAAAGGCGAAAACCCCACGTCCTGTATGGACAGCAAGGTTTTCAAAATACATTCCATCATCGGAATTGGAGCAGGGTATTGGGTTGTCGAAGCCTAATTTAAATATCCCTATTAGTAATCCTATCTCAAAAAAGTTGAGATGTAAAACCAGAAGAACACTGATTTTACAGATAAAAAAGCGATTCAGAATCTTTATCTTCTTACATTTCTGAGTATTCGTCTAAAAGATTACTAATGCTGGATAGCTTCAATTCCTCCAACACACTTAGGAGGATTGGCTCTCATGTCACAACAGCAATTTAACAAGCAGTCAGAATCACAACATCCAAGCGAGCAACAACATTTTTACAACCAGTCCGAAACGCAACACCCAACTGAACAAAAACAGTTTAACAACCAGTCCAACCTTCAACAAACAAGCACTCGACAGCAGTTTAACAATCAGTGGGAGAAGCAACACCTAGCTGATCAACAAACTCAATTTTCCAGTGAAATCAAACAAGAACCGCAGCAACCAAGCAGTCCACAGCATTTTTACAACCCATTAGCAACACATCATCAAACCGAACAACAACAATTTAACAACCAGTCAGAACCGCAACACCTGACGGATCAACAGCAATTTCATAACCAGTCAGAACTACAACCACCAACCAGTCAACAAGTTGAATCTACCACCAAGTTCAAACAGCAGCCAAAACTACAATCACCAACCGTACAACAGGCTCAATTTACACCACGGTTACAACCAGAGCCTATCCAGAACGACAAAATCAAATTCGCTTTTAACGCCACTGGTAAAAATAAAGACTGGGATTTTCGCAAACTAGCAGGCAACTTCCAAGATACAAAAGGCACTATTTGGGACATTATCAGCCATGTAAGAGCAGGACACGCCTTATGTGCTGGTTTACTGGGTGGTCAATGGCGAAGTAAAGCCAATATTATTGGTTCTCAATGGGTACTACTAGATATTGACAACTCCACAACTTGGACAGATGAAAATGGCAATCCACTAGATGAAAATGGTAGACCAATCAAAATTAATAAGGCTTGGGTAGACATTAACGGTAATGTCATTGAAAAATCAGATGGCAGACAAGCCCAGAAAATCTATCAACATCAACTCACATTAGACGAAGCAATAGAACACGCATTCATTAAGCAATATTGCGCTTTAATCTACACCACAGCCAGCCATAAACCAGATTGGCATAAATTCCGGTTAGTCTTCGTACTACCTGAATACGTTCAGGGTACAGAAACTGTAGAAGTGCTAACACGGTACTTAATGAAACACCTGCCCCATGACCCCGCTTGTAAAGATGCTTCACGGGTGTTTTACGGATCAACAGAGGCAACATTTCCACTAATCAACCCTAACGCTAGATTACCGCAATCTTGGATAGATGAAGCTGTCACCACCGCTCACCAAGAAAAAATTGAGTACGAAAAACGCATAGCTGAAATTACAGCCCGTCGGATACAATTTCAAGAGCGTGCAGAAGCTAACAACTGGGATATTGACCAGCTAATTCAACAAGCTTTAACTTACATTCCTTCCCGTAGTCCTGGTAGCAATAATTATCATGAGTGCTTACAGGTATTAATGGCGCTCAATTCTCATTATGGACCTGTAGATGCAGAAATTATTGCAGAACAGTGGAGTCCATCAATTAAGGGAACGAGTTGGAATATTAGAGCTAAAATTAAGAGTTTTCGCGGTCGTTCTGGTATTTCGATTGGTACGCTATTTCACATTGCTAAACAGTATGGATTTAGATTTCCAAAAGTTGAAGGTACAACTTTTAATAGTAATTACCAGGATAACGAGTATAACAAACACCAAATAAAGAGATTCAGCAATTACCGTAAAAAAGAATTAAACAATTACCCAAGTGCTGTATTCCATTACCAACAAGAAGAATTAAACAATTACCCAAGTGCTATATTCCATTACCAACAAGAAGAGTTAAACAATTACCAAAGTGCTGTATTCCAAGATTACCAACAAAAAGAGTTAAACAATTATCAAAGGGAGATATTTGAAGATTACCGCAGAAAATACTCTGGTAATAACCTACATCCCACCGTAACAGATCCCACAATCAACAAACAAGAATGGCAAGCTAAATACGGTATAAACAGAGACTTTCAAGAATTCCTTCAAACTTTAATCACTGTTGCTAATAAAGCCAAACGTTTTATAGGTAACGTTGTTTACCAACCAAAACCAACTATACTTTTACCAACCAATAACCTAGATGTTGATATCTGGTTTGAACCGAACAATCGCACCCAGACTTACCTAGATGCTGCCAATTACGGTAAAAAATTCATCTTAGATTTATCACACGCAGGTGCTGGTAAATCTCACACTGTGGGTGAATTTATGCCAGAACAGTTGGGAGTCCATACACTTTTTTACCTCAGCAATGAACACCGTAATCCCACTGTAGCAACTATTGAACAGTGGACAGACTTACCAGTACGCCACAATGGATTAGTAGCAGACTATTCTAAACTCACACCACTGGGCAACCCACAAATACACTGGCCTCAACTGGGGGAAGAACCCAATATTGAGGGAACTTGTCCTCTGACAGATTTTTTTAATGCTCTTGCAACCAAAGGATACAAAAAAGAAACATCCGCAGAAGCAAGCCTCAACCCTATCTGTAACGGTTGTAGACTCAGGGCTAATTGTGCGGGTAGAGATGCTGCTGGTAATGTCCTCCCGAAAGTCAATGGTGCTACCTTCCGACGTGATAGAAGGGATGCACTAGCATCTAAGCGGATTCGTGCCAATATCAACTCCTTACCCCAAGCTACAGATATCACTAGCATGAAGGCAGGTGCTTTTGTTGACGAAGCTTCTAGACAACTACAACCAGTTGACTTTATTAAAGTTAGTTTACGAGATTTTGACTCCTCAATGATGGAGGTGCAAACTAAATTACCGACAGTGTATGACAAAATTAGAAGTTTAGTTCTACCACTGCGGGTACTGCTAACTGGTGAAATTCCCCCTGTTGAGGAAACATATCATGGGTACAATGATGAGTTAATCAGGGGTTTATTAGGGGAAATTCCCACAGATATACCGGAAATTATCGCTGAACTGGAAACTATTGCTCCAGATATCGAGGAATTGGTACAACAGGCTGATAGTGTGACATTGGATGGGGTTGATAAGAGCGATCGCGAAAATATCAACAGAAAAACTTTAAAATTTATCCGTAGTTACCTCAATAAACAAGCTGCCCAAGAGACTTACAGGAATATCAACGATTTACCCGTGAGATGGTTGATTCCCCTTCTAGAAGTCATTGGAGAAATTCAACCAGGGGCTTTACGGGTTAAAAACAAACATTTAATTATTGCTACTAAAAACAGCCGTCAAGTTGATGTCCTCAAAGCTTTTGACTTTGTTTTCTTGATGGATGCTACTGCTAACCGTGACAATGTAGCTATGCAGTTGGGCATTAATCCAGAGGAAATACTGGTGATTTCGGAAATCCCACCAGATTACAGTAACCTTACCATTCACCAAATTACAGGCTTTGGGTTGCTGAATAAAGACCGAGGTCACAAATTGAAAGAACGAATTGCGGCTTTGCGAGAAGAATTAAACCAGCGTCATGATGGCAATATTGCTTACATAGACCACTTAGCACATAAAAATCAGGGTGATGGACACTGGTTTGCTGACAATCGCGGCAGTAATGCCTATCAAGATAAGCAAGCTATTTGCAGTTTTGGCACTCCTTATCAGGATATTGGAGCATCTGGACAAGTTTATATAACTTTAACAGGAGATAGAAGTGTTGGTAAAGAAAATAAGGCTTTTCAAGATGTAATTAACCATTTGGTTCAAACTGAAGTTATTCAGTGTGCAGGTAGAACTAGAGCTAACCGCAGGACGGAGGAGGTTACTTTTTATGTGGTTAGTGACAAAGATTTGTCCTATTTAGCGGATTACTACCCTAATGCTAGGTTTATTAAATCTGATGCTTTTGATATTTGCCCAGAAGCAGGAACGCAGATACAGCAAACTCGCAGGGGTATTTTTGAAGGGTTTAAGCAATTGATAGCAGATGGGGTGACAGAGTGGGAGAAAGTTACTCAGGAGATGCTGGGTAAGGCTGCTGGTATTTCTCAAGAATGGATCAGTAAAATTGCTAATAAGTATTGGGGTGGGTGGAATAGTTTCAGAAAATTATTACTGCTCCTATATAACTCTTTATATAGGGGTAGTAATAATTCTCTAGAGATTTTGACTCAAGAGCAAAAGTGGCTGATTGATGAGTATTTGCCTATTCTTAAACACGATAGGGAAGTGGGTAATGAATCAGCGGAAGTAGTGATTGAACAGGTGATCACGTTTGCTGAACATCTTGGTTGGAAGGGGTTTTCTCAGGCTGTGAATGCAGCTTGTCGAGAAATCAAAGCTTTTTTAATGGATTGTTTGATATCTGTGTTGCCGAAGGAGGTTCATGATGAGGTTAAGCGAAGTTTGGTTTTATACTTGCCTAAAGTAGAACCGGAATAGTGAGTTTAGGGGGAGCTATTCGATTTTGTGACCCACGGTTCACATTTAAGCCGAACCTTTTACACTTTTGGGACTTACGCACAAGTTAAGTAAGAGCGTAAGGTAAAGGTTTTTGTCTGCTTTTTTTTCAGCAAGCCCTACTTTAACATTTTTGGCAGATAAGATAGACGATAATTGTTCTTTGCCATCAACCTAGCTTCACACCTTGTCCAACGTTTTTGTAAAGGTAAATCAGCCAATCTTTTCAATAACATGAACACCCTATCATCTCCTGTTAACTTAGCAATTGTTTGAGCAATTACCTTACAACAACTCCAAGGATGACGCACCACCTGAATTTCTGCAAACCTAATTACACCCCAATTATGCTTTAAGAAAAATCGGTTACGAATTTTATCATCATCAACATCAATACAGTGATGAGGTTTACCTGTATTTCCAATATAAGGTTCATCAATTTCAATATCCAAAGCTAACCCAGATGAGTGATGATAAAAAATAAAATCAGTTGAGTAATGTAGAGGATAACCGGAAATTTCAAACTCAACCGCTTGACAGATTGTACTTCCAGGAAAGGCCGGCAGTAGATGCCGAAAAAACTCCTTTGCACTCACTCCTTGTTGGGCTATACTATTTTCATCTGGTAATGTAATGCAGCCTTGAAACGGAGCTTTGAGATACTTCTGTTCTAAATTACCATTTCTTAACTGCCTTACTAAAGGTGGATAAAGAATCATTGGATAATAAGGACTAGACATAAATCCATTTTTTTTTATTACATAAGAAAAAATATTTTAATTTTTAATCAACCAATTAAGTAATAATTAAAAATTATCCAATCTAATATCTTTCCAAATCTCAGAAACCTGCCATCCTGTATTACCTACAGATAAAACTATAGGATTATCACGTATCGGAACATAGTTAGGTTCTTGATACTTTATATCTTGTTTTAGCTGCTCCACACCTGTTGGGTTTTCTATATAACTGAAGTTACTTTGTAAACTTTGCTCTTTTGTTTCCTCTGTTATTTGTGTTTCTTGAAGAAGCTTGTCAGATTTTTTGATGAGTTTCATATCTGGTATTAGGTTGAAATTTTGATATTGACTAACTAATAAATAGTTGACAACAAGTTAACTCACAAATTTGAATTGTCACTTGAATATCAACATGAATAGATGCGCTAACGCGCTCAAATTAATGGCGTTACGCAACCCAAACAATGCAACAACCAACAGTAATTGTAACAGAAAATGTAACAACACTGAAACCTAAACTTACTGCCAGTCCTGAGCCAAATCATCAAGGTACACAAAAACTAACTGCAAACTTATTCCTCGATACTGATTTAGATACAGGTACATTAGCTATTGTAAATCAAATTGAAGCTGAAAAAGAATACTATCAAACTTGTGGAAAGTGGTAATAATGAATATAACACTCGCTCAACAATCCTTAGCCGGACTATCCCAAACTGCTGCTCATCTTTGGGAACAATTAACCAATTGTCAGACTCCTGAAGAAGAAGCTGAGATCATCAATGCGATTTGGGACACTCAAGAAGAACAATCAGAAGCAGTTGATATTCAAGCCGAATTAGCATTACAACTAGATGCAGAAATAACAGCTATTAAGCAACGACTAGAACATCTCAAAGCAGTACATCAATCAGCACTATTAAGACTAGAACGGTGGCGACAGAAATTAGATGAAACAATTTTAGAACAAAATGCCACAGGGATTTTACCTGAAAAAATGATTGGTAATTCATTGCGGATTACAATTAAAGAAAATCCACCGAGTTGTGATGTACTGGTAGATGCAGAAAAATTACCAGCAAAATATCGCAGAGAAAAGACAGTTTACTCAGCAGATAAGAAAGCGATTATTGCCGCTTGGAAGAAAGGAATTCCTGTGAATGGTACTCATGTTGAACGTAAGCGTCGGGTTGTTTATGCTTTAACAGCGACAGCAATTCAAGACTTCAAAGATTCACTGTAAGTAGTAAGTATTCAGCTATCAGTAATCAGTAAATGGCTACGCCACGCTACGCTAACAGCTATTCTCTAGAGAAAGATTGAGTTAATAATAAGAATGCTCTCGTTTTGTAAAATTACACAGCGTGTTAATGAGAGCAATTTATCAATGGACAATTGATAATTGATGGTTTTCTTCTTTCTAGCTGATAGCTGACTACTGACGGCTGAATGCTTATGATTCACTCTTAATTGAGTAAACCAGCCCGCAATGCTAGAACAGCAGCTTGAGTACGGTCACTAACACAAAGTTTACTCAAAATACCCCGCACATATACTTTTACACTTCCCAAACTAATATACAGTTGATCAGCAATCTCTTGATTGCCGAAACCTTGGACAATTAACTCTAATACTTGCATTTCCCGGTCTGTTAATGGATCTGCTGCCAAAATACTTACTTGCTCCTGTTCAACAGCAGAGATAATCGCTTTGGAAGTAATATTTTGTTTTGTATTCACTGAACGACGAATATTCTTGAGAATAATCCGCGCAATTACTGGGTCAATCCAAGAATACCCTTCATAAGTCATGTACAGTGCTTCTAACAGTAACTCAAACTTAATAGTCTTGATACAGTAAGAATCTGCTCCAGCTGCAAACGCTGCTAAAACCATCTGCTCATCAGCAAAAGAAGTCAACATAATGATTTTTGTTTCTTTTGCTGATGGCACAGATTGTCGAAACTTTTGTACCAGTGCTATCCCATCCATGTCCGGTAAACCAATATCAACAATGGCAATATCTGGCTTTGTATCTTGAAGTAGTTGTAAACCAGCAGTAGCATTCTCAGCATCTCCTACAACTTGAATATTTTTTTGCTCGTTTAAACAACTACTGATACCTACCCTGGTCAAATTATGGTCTTCGATAATTGCTGCTCTAATGTTTTCCATGACCTACCTCAATAACTGGCTAAATTTACTCTTTCTAATTATGACTTGAACGAAAAAATGAGCCAAATTGTGAACCATAAAACGAGCCATAAGTAACGACAAAATAAGCCTTACGAGAAAAAGCGAAATAAAACTTTGCAGCAAATAATGAGCCAAAGTAGATTTT
>NZ_LUFH02000045.1 GCF_001586785.1 Sphaerospermopsis aphanizomenoides BCCUSP55 | reverse complement strand
AAATAAGTGCTCCTCTAGATCCATTGAAAAACAAAACAATAATAGATAGTAGTAGCACTAAAAGTGCTGCCAAACAAAGCATAATATGTCTTAAATTTAATTTCCCTTTTCTGCAAATCAAGCTAGTCTTTAACGAATTTGCGTTGATAGTAATAATTTTGCTCACTAACATCATTGAAACGAGTGAAAAAGTATCACCCATATATAAATACACTCCAGCAAATTTTTTATCTTCTATTCCATAGAAAGACTGTAAATATGTAAAATCAATTCTAGAAATCACAAAAAAAATAATTGATAACCATATCAGAATAATCGTTAAAAAGAAATATCTTTTTTGGGATATTTGAATAAATCTGATGCTGAATGAAAGTGCTAAAAAGCAGTAAGAATAGGCAGCGATATCACTTACCACATATTCCTGAATATAAAAATCACTATAGTTGCTTAATAGAACAGAAAAATTACAGAAAAAATAGGTGATTAGGAAAACTATAAATAAAATAAATGATCTTGTATTAGGCTTAGAATTGATTATAAAAATCAATAACAAGGGTAGTATAGAAATCAGACATATTAAGTAATAGCTGTTCCGCAGTGATAGGATACTTTCATTGCCATACCAAAAATAAAACGGCAGAAATAACGTGAGGAATAAAAAAACTAGTATGCTTAGAAAATTAAGGATATTTTTCATATTATTAAACCCCCGAACATATATAGTAGCCTCAGTGGTTGGGTTAGAGAAGGATGAAAGCCTCTTTCTGTCTAGGATACAAAAACTATCAGAATTAGAAACAAGCAACTTCATAACGACACTAAGGATTCGTAAATTCTGATTTCGAGTGGATCTGCTAAACGACTGTTGTGCCACAAAAGTGTAAAATCACCATTGAAAATTTGACAACGCTGCTTGTATTTATCCATAGTCAGCAAAGCAGCATCACCATCAAGACCAAGGTTCATATAACGCTTATCAATGACTGTACATTCCATGACCATCAGAGGACGTTCTCTGAGTTTTAAAGGCTGACGAGTGTTGATGTTGAACGTAGAAAATTCATAGCAGATACCACAGCGAAATCCTGCCAAATCAGCGAAGGATAAAGTTGAGTCGTAATCCAGTCCAGCATTTTCCCAATTTTGGAAAGTGTTTGGAGTTCTCCAGCGTAAGAAATGCTGCCGTCCTCCCCAATATTCTTGTTGAATACCTTCTTCAGTACAAACTTGCTTTAAAATTTCAAATTCTCTTTTAGTTTGTACAGGATCTTTATATGTATTGTAGCTAGTATGTAAGCCAATTTCATGACCACGTTGGTGAATTTTGTGTAGTAAACTACGAATAAGAGGATGATTTATGCTGTAATCTCCGTCAATTTTGCCAGCACTATGGTCAGTAATAAAATAGAAAGAACTCTTGAGATTATGCTTTTCGCTAATGTCCATAATCATGTCAAAGGTGTTACAGGGATCTGAATTAAAATTCCCTGTTTTAACCTGAGTCCAATGTGAAATGGTATTCAAGGCTTGCCCTGGATTACGATGCTTAATTAAGTCTCCTCCACACTGTCTAACTAAACTTGAAATACCAGCAAATGCATACTTGAATGGTTCATCCACATCATGACTAACATAGGTTTGAAACTGGCGAGGTTTGCGTTTTAATCCAGGCCAGAGATGTTTGAGACAAGCCCAGAGTATTTCCAAATATTCATTGATAATAGGACGATCTAAAAATCCTTCCTGATAGGCTATGGATGCAGTAGCGGGAAAGCGATCATGTCGGTCGCGCTCTGGTTTTACCACTTCTTCATAACGACTGAGCATAAAGAAAGCAGAGCCAAATATATCCAGACCCAAATAAATTTCCGATTCTGACTGGCAAAAAAAGTCGGGATTACCTGGGTCATTACCATAGATAACAGGGATATGCGGCTCAACAGTTGTAACCCTTAACCGTGTGCTGGCTAAATCCCAAACTTTTAAAGGTTCTTGGGGTAAAGAAACAGGCTGTAACCACTGCTCTGATGGTGTATTAAAAAGCTCATCTGCAATGGATAACTGGTGATGATCATCCCGCGTAATGAGTACATTTTTTCTGTTGACTACCTGAATCTGGATATCTAAATCTAAAAACTCTGTCATTAGAACTGAAAGAATATACTGTCTTTCCGGCTCATAGGTATTTGGAATCTGAATCGTTAACGCCATAAAATTATGCGGGTTTTACCAATGCTTTAAATATGTCTCGTCCAGCCATGAGTGGCTTCATCCGCCGACTCGTGTGAGTCACTTGAAAGTAGGGAATTTGTTTGGCCCCAAAGTCTCGGAAAAAAATTTCAATCGGCTCAATCATCGATCCCTCAAAATCAAATTTCTTCGTGACTGTAGAGGCAAACTGAATTGCTTCCCACATGAGTAGAGTCATGGCACCACTATTGCGGAGCTTTGGATCACCCCCACCCATTAGGTAATAGGCAGAGTAATCATCCCAGATTAGATAAAGGACTGCATGGATGCGTCCTTGATTGTCTTCTGCAAAGAATATCTGGCGGGACTGATGTTTTAAGCAAGCAGCCTCTATATGAAGAACTAGTTCTCGATTGTAGGGCAGTGCTTTCCCCTGTCGTTGAAACGTCATTGTGTGGAGTTCGAGAAATTTATCAATTTCTAAATCGGTATGAACAACAACTTCTTTTTCAGCTTTGCGAATAACTCTACGAGTATTGGACTGAAAATTATTCCAGACTTGATTTAAATCTGTTAAATCTTCAATAACGTAAGTATAGCGAGTAGTTTGGGTGAAACCATGCCAGTAAAAAGGTAGCCAGTTGGTAATTGAATAATGGAAATTTTGGTGGAAAAAGTCATAGGGAGGAAGTTGCTCAATCAGTGCGGTGAATATCTCTTTCTGTTGAGCCAGTTGGGTCGCATATTTTCCAGTTAATGGAGCCAGCCAAGGACCTAATGTTTGAGTTAAACTAGGCATATTCAACCCAATAAAGAATAATTTTTCCCGCCTATAATATGGAAGGGTGGCTATTATTTTTTCATCCTTTTCAATAAGCACAACGTCCCAGGATTCTTCGCCACAAACAGCATCCAACCACCAATCTTGAGAAAATATAGGTATGCTTATTTCAGATTTGCAGATTTGTCGATATTTTTGCTTATTTGAAATCATGCTTATTCAAAATGACGTACATTAGCTTTTGTGATTATTACTCAATTTTAAAATCTATCTTACCAAGATATTCCGATGACAAAAATGAGTTGAAATTTTCAAATCTCTCTTTTCCTAAATAATAAGCATAAAATTTTTGCCTTGGCATAACACCATAATAACTGTGTGAATTTTTGTCATACTCTCGCATATTGTTTATTAACCTGGCAAGTTGGTACAAAGAAGTTTTCTTAACAAATATTTTAAATATATCGTTGATTTCATCAATTTTCCTGCCTATTATAAATCTTTGATTTGTACCTACCATTTTTGAGTAAAGCTCTTGCACATAAACTTTATAAAGTTTTTGATTAATTCGATACTGAGTTGGAACATTGCTCCAAAAGCATATAAAATCTGAGTCCCATAAAGGCAACCACCAATCGTACTCCCAGAATTCATATACCCGAACTGAATTAATAATGAATTTTGCCTGTCTTTCTTTAACATTCCATGATTCAAAAGCACTAGCAATATCTGGAAAATAATCGAGTTCGCCCAAGCTGGCTAAAATCTTCTTATGTATTGCATCAGCATAGCTATTTTCACGATTTCCCCATCTTCTTAAGCAATAGTGACGTTGAATTATAGCTGTTATTAAATCCTCAGATAAAATATGTTTTTGTTCTGATCTATACAGATTAGGATCACCCTTGCTCTGTTTTTCTGACAGTAAATCATCACTGTGCCTTGCAATAAAAACACTCTTACTCTGTTTTCCTGACAGTAAGTCACCAGTGTGTCCTGGTATAAAAATACTATTTTCGGGAATAAGACATTTCTGTTTTAGTTCCCAAACAGCAGGCCAGTCTTGTAGATGGAACGAACTGCTTAAGGTATCTGATATTTGATAGTGCGTCTTTCTTTCATTAGAATGAAACCAGTTGTACCAGGCATCATTACTATAGGGAACAAATTCCCATCGTAAGTTTAATTTTTGAGCTATTTCTTGGCTAATTTTTGATTCTTTATTGCCGGGTTTACCATAGCTATAGGTAATGATATTATCATAACCTATACGCTTTAACATCAACACAATTAGTCTAGAGTCAAAGCCACCACTGAGTGGAATCACAAGAGTCCGCCCTTGAGCTAGATTAGTCAATCGCTGAAATATATTATAGAGAACCTTGTCAAGCTGTTCCAACCATTCTGATTCGTTTACCATATCAGAATATTTATGGTGATATTGAAAATAGATTCTTTTGCTTAATTGCAAGCCCATAGCCGAGCTTATGACAAATAAACACTCGCCTGCTTGAAGCTGCTTGACTTGAGGATAAAGAGTATCTGAACCAGTTACATAGCCAGTCAATAAGAACTCAGTTTCAGCAAGGGGATCGCGTTTTTTATCGCCAACTTTTTCTTGCACCCATTTAGCAACATCACTCAAATAAAAGTTATCATTTTCTACTCCATAAAAAAGTGGAATACTGCGAACCCTATCAACAGCAGCATAGCACTGCTCTGATTGATGCTGAACAACAGCAAAAAAACTATTTATTTTTTTTATTGCAGCGATCCATTCATCTTCCGATTTCGCATCTGTAAGATGATCGAAAACTTCCTTTTCCTGTTGTAGTTGTTGGCTTGCAAATGCTGCACTGCGAAAAAATATTTTTTTAGAAAATTGTAACCATTCAAAACGAGGAGAAAAATGAATATGAATCTTATTTTTTATTGAAGTTTCCATGATTTTATCCATCTTATTTTTATTTAAAAAATCTACCGTTATGCTTATAGCTTGTCAATATTAAATGCAACCTAATTAACAGCTATATCTTTACTTGTAGTGATTTATATTTATACATTGCGTAAGCAACAATTAGCACTATTTTTGTTGTATTTGGAAGGTCATATAAATTTCAACTTGCTTTTTATATCTCTACCAACACAGAAAAGATAGTAAATAATGATACTCCCAATATATAAGGCAACAATAACGAATGGACTCAACTCAAACACCCATTTAGCCAAAGAAATTATAATTAAAAATGGCAAGCAAAATACAAGCTTTTTAATCAAGAAAATTGTAATTCTCTTTCTTGACAATCCTGCATTTGATATTAACCATATAATTATCCAAAGCCATGCTATTACTCCTGTCATAGAGAAGAGAATTAAGGTAAAACGAGCATTACCAAACAAACCACCTATAAAAAGAGATAACCAGCGCGAAATCAGCAGGAAAATGTTAAAAAACAATTCAATTTCTTGTCTTTCTAACACCTCAATCAGTGTTTGGACAGGAGAGCCAACAAATACTAAGAAAATCCATAAAGCAAGTATTTGTGAGTAGACACCAGCCTCGGTCCAGTTTTTTCCCAAAAAAACCGTAAATATGTCATCACCAACTAACGTAAGCGCAAGAAAAGGAAAAATCCCCAAGATTAAGAGATATTTAAGACTTACCTCAAATACTTCAACAATATGGCCTTCTGATTTTGCTTTGGTTGCACGCTGAAAAAAAACTTGAGAAAAAGTTGCACCGATTATGCTCATTGGCAAGCTAAGTAATCGATTACTCAGGGCATAATAACCCACCACAGTAGAAGGGAAAAAATTAGACAACATTAATACTGGTAGTTGGAATGAAATAGTATTAAATAAAGCAGACCAAATACCATAAATCGGAAACTTAGAATATCGTCTAAGTCCAGCAAGCATTCTGTTCCAGTTAATACTGGTTCTCAGAAATTTCCCATCATCATGCCAGATTTGCCCTCCTAGTATAAGTGTAGACATAGCCAAACCTACCACACTAGCAACAATTAGAGTTCCTCCAGTCGCGTAACCTGTATAGCCAGAGCCCAATTGTATCCCTGTTGTAGTAACTGACTGGCATACTCGTGCCATAGATAAACGGCCAAAGTACTTGGTTCTTGAGTTCCAATAATTGAGAGCCTGAGCCATTCCACTGAAGAATACCATCGGTGGAACCAAGCAAAGGAAACGACTTAATGTAGGGTCTTTCAACAGTTCTAGTAAGACTGATTGTCCAAGCCAAACAATTGGAATGGTTAAGACACTAATTAAAACGACAAATACCAAACTCAGCCCTAGTAGATTAGCAGCCTCCTCATCAGTCTCCGGTAACATGATTGCCAATTCATAACGGAAACAAATAATCACACCAATGATACTGGTAACAGACAAAAAAATAGCAAGTTTACCAAATGCTTCTGGTCCGTACAAACGAGTCAGAAATGGTGAAGCAAGAATGGTTAGGACTTGTGCAAATGCTGTTCCTGAAACAAGTTTCAGGACATCCCCTGCAAAGCTGGTTTTCTTAGCGCTTCTAGAGGATTGATTTGTGTTGTTCATCTGCAATTACTTTACTTTTGCTTTATAACTGCATGAAATCTATACATATAATTCATCGATCCATAGAAATTGACTGAAAAATCATATTTCTTACATAACTTTCTGATATCAGAGAAATCATACCAATCCCCTAATTGCTCATTGAATAAACATTTGAAATACGACAATGCAACCTTCAATGGTACTGATTGTTCCTTTTCTGATAATTGACCAATACGATATTTGAATCTTTGCTTTTTCCATGGAATACCTGCACAGATAAACAGTGAGTTTTCATGAACCATCTTTCTTGCATTGGCAAAATGTTGATTCATCATGTCAATATCAAAATACTGAGCCAATTCAATAGAGATGATTAAATCGTATTTATTTGCATCGCAGTATGATGAAGCATCACCATTTTCTAAGTCAAGGTGAGGATACTTCCCTTTAAATTCGTCCAGCATGGTAGAAGAAAAGTCTACACCTTTGTATTGAGAATCTTTGAAGCCAAGATACTGGTATAGCGCACCGTTTCCGCAACCAAGTTCCAGAACAGTTTGCGGGATTTGATTGCTAAAAAGAACTTTTAGTTCGCTCGCATACGACTGATAATGTTCACTTGTTTCATAACGATGAAGAGGCAATTTCATGTTTTGCCAATACTTATTCCATTTCTCTAAAGTTGCTTTCATTTTTTCTACCTAATTGGTCAGTTAGCTGTAATGGCTCAAAACGAAATAATCATAGAAGATTCAATCTGCTGGACTAAAGTTAGGAAATAGCTTAAACCTGACTATTTTTCAGCACTTGTACTATTCTTTCAACAGTTGACTGATGCATCTCTGCCCAAATTGGTAAACTCAATACCTCTTGTGCCAACTTGTCACTCACTGGGTTTACCGGGTATTTACCTTGATAAACTGGCAATTGGTCTTGCGGTATTGGATAATAAACCATTGTGCTAATACCCTGCGAGGCCAGATATTGCTGTACTTGCTCGCGTTTCCCATCAATCACGCGAATCGTATACTGATGGAATACATGACCATCAGCCAATTCTGGCGTAATTATCCCTGGCACATCTGCCAGTAATTCGTTATAAATTTCTGCTACTCTACGCCTACCATGATTCCAAGCATCAATATGAGGTAATTTCACCCTTAAAATTGCCGCTTGCAGGGTATCTAGACGAGAGTTATAACCAAGCATTTCGTTGTGATACTTTTTCTTGGCTCCATGCACCCGTAAAGCTTTAGCTAACTCTGCCACTTGGTCATTGTTGGTAGCAATCAAACCGCCATCACCGTAAGCACCTAAGTTCTTAGAAGGGAAAAATGAGTAAGCACCAAAATCACCTATTGTACCAGTAAATTTATTGTTAATATCAGATCCTGTTTCGTAATAACACGCACCAAAAGATTGGGCGCAATCTTCAATTACCTTTAGTTCATACTCCAGGGCAATATCCATAATTTGTCCCATTGCTGCCGGACAACCATAAAGGTGAACAGGCATAATTGCCTTGGTAAATGGTGTAATTTTGGCTCTAATTTCTTCTGGATTGATGTTAAAGCTTTTTGGATTAATATCAGCAAATACTGGCTTTGCTCCGACATTACCAATTGATTCTGCGGTAGCAAAAAACGAAAATGGAGTGGTGATTACCTCATCTCCCTCACCAATACCCAAGGCTTTCAAACCAATTACTAAGGCATCAGTTCCAGAATTTACACTAATGGCGTGTTTCACTCCCAGGTATTGGGCTACTTCTTGCTCAAATAGCTTGACATCTGGCCCCATGATAAATGCACCTGATTCCAGCACGCGATTTATTGCTGCTTGAATTTCTGCGTGAATACCTTGATATTGGGGTTTTAAGTCTAGTACAGGAATATTCATGAGTTGTAAATAGCTCCTTCAATCGTTTTGACAAAAAACAAAGTTACTAGTTTTCTAGGTTGGTTACTGCAAAAAGATCAGCAATTCCAAACTATTTAAGCCAGTGGTGGCTAGTACCTTCTCACGGGACTTTCCTGACTTCGATATCGGAGACTTGCTGATACTTGGCATTTATAGAGTCAATAGCATAACCATGTTCATCAAATTCCAGAACATCGCCATAGGCACTCATCCAGCCAATTATCTCTGCGGGAACTCCTGCTACCATTGCGTAAGCTGGTACATCTTTAGTAACTACCGCTCCAGCAGCAACAAAGGCACACTCATGCAACGTCACACCACACACAATGGTTGCATTTGCCCCAATACTTGCGCCTCGCTTGACCAATGTGTTCTGATAATGGTTGCTGGTATTGCGAGGATATTCACAACGAGGGGTTTTGATGTTGGTAAATACCATACTGGGACCGCAGAAAACGTAATCTTCTAGGATTACCCCTTCGTAAAGGGAAACGTTATTTTGAATTTTGCAGCCATTTCCTATGACCACATTGTTAGCAACAAAGACATTTTGTCCAAAGGAGCAGTTGCGTCCAATCTTTGCTCTACTACTTACATGGCAAAAGTGCCAAATCTTTGTGTCTTCTCCAATTTCAGCCCCTTCATCCACGTAAGCTGATTCGTGAATAAAATAGTTAACCATGACAAGACCTTTAAATTTCTCTATTTTCAAGATTTGTTGACAACCACTTCCTCAATTTTGAGACTTATTGATTGTGAGTTTACTGAAAAATTTCCATTTGGAGTTAGCCTCCCATTATCTTCAAGATCAAATTTCCATCCGTGCCGAGGACACAGGAGATATCGACCATCTTCCACGCAGGCTATGGATAAATCTGCACCTTGATGGGGACAATATTGATTGATTTCCCATTGTTTATCTGTAATAGGACAGACAACAGTAATACGACTATTATTTTGCTCAAGCTGGACTTGGGATTTTACAGCCCATGCCAACTCATCTGGGTTACGAAAAATAAATAAATTCCAAATGATAGAATATATATCTGGGATTCGCTGAAGCCGGGATCTAAAACTAAGAGAAAAGTCCTCCCAATGAATTTCACGATTCAGCACTCTTTCTACCTGCCAAGCAGGAGCAATGATTGAATAAAATGCACTTTCGTGTATTTTATTAGTTGCTTCAACACATTGATTTGCTAAATCAACTTTCCAGAAAAGATTGGGAAGTTCTTCCAAACCGAAGTAAAGAGGGCGAGTTTCACCTGTAAAAGTTCCGAGGATATTGCATTTTAATTCTAGTTCGTATTTGAGACGTTTGAAAATATGTTCCGGTTTTGTTTTACTACTTTCCTCATGCAACATACGAATATAGTGACTGAGTTCCTGTTGATAATCCAACAAATATGCCTTTTTGCTGCGGTTTTGGTAATCAAATAGTTGTTTATTTCTTTGAATACTGAGATCGGGAAATGTCAATAAATCTCCAGGTAAAAGATGGATATTTTGTGTGTCTTTAATGTCTATATTTTCTTCAAGCCACTTGATAAACTCTTCCGCTGTAGGAAAAATTCCGTTGACATCAAAATTCAAATTAAATAGCTTATCATCTAAAAAACAAGCAGGTCCTGCCGAAGGGAGAAATATTTTCGGTTGTAAAATTTCTATTGCTCTAGCAACATTTTTAAATTTGCTAATTCGTTTAGAAAGTGAAATTTTTCTGTATGACGCTGCATCATAATCATAACATATTGGATGCCAAGATGCACCGGAAAATTGAGTTGTGAAAATATCAATTTTTGTGGAGATTAAACTAGAAACTCTATCGAATATTTTACAATCATTGAGATTCAGGAAAGAAAAGTTTTGACAATTAAATAAAATAGCAGAATCTCTATTAAGACCAGATTCCTCTAAAAAAAGAGTTACAGAAAAGTCTCCTTGATGAATCAGTTCTTGATCTGCCAGAAAAGTTATCTGATCTGAAGAATAGAATTGATTGATGAATTCAAAAGTGTGTGTAGTGAACTTAGGTAAAATGAAATGTGGGTGGCAAACACATATCTTTTTTAAGAATTCAGTATCGTAATGATCTTGATGTTCGTGGGAAATATATACATACAAAGATTTATTTGCAGTTTTTACGTACTTTAAGAGAGGTTGCTCAAGATGGTGATTACAAGGATACTGAAACCAGGCTGCGTCAAATGCGCCTGTTGAACTCAGCCAAGGGTCTATAAGAAAAAGGCAGCGCGGTGTTTCTAATAGAAAGCCAGCATGACCTAAATAGGTAAACTTCATCAATCAACTCCCATATAATTACAAGTATTTAACTAACTAAGGGACTTCCAGAAATTAAATTATTCAATGAGTGAGAACCAATATGAGTATGAGATTCTTCCTCCCCTGCGCCCCCTGCGACCCCTGCTTCCCTGCTGACCCAAACGATGGAATATTTTTTTAGTTGGAAGTCCCTCAGCTATGTAGTGCCTCCTGAGCCTTCTCTAAAATCTCCACCACAGCTACACCATTCCAGCCATCGGAACGAGGTTTTTCACGAGTTTGTAAACATTGCAGAAAATGTTGGCACTCTATTTTCAGGGGTTCTGATGCAGCTATATCGACAACTGAACTACCCTGGTCTCGATTATTTAGCTGCTCGTCAACACCCTTGTCATAGACTGTGACTTGTTGAGCTATTTCGTCATATACCAACATTTGTCGTTCAGTAATGACTGTCGTACTACGTTGCAACAGAGGCCAATACCAGGATGTGTGGAGGTGAGCAGTTTGACCACCCTGAAATCTGATGTCTGCATGGACATTATCCTCAATTTCTGGCTGTAACATTGCCTGTCCATGAGCTTGTACTCGTTCCACTTGCGGATTGCCCAACAAATCTAGCACTATGGAAACATCGTGGGGTGCAAATGACCACCAGACATTTTCTTCCTGCCGCACTTTACCCAATTTGGCTCTTTGGGTAGCTACATGGAGTACCTTGCCGGCTTTACCACTGGCTAAATAGTCTCGCATCCAAGTAATTGCAGGTTGATAAAGCAATAAATGCCCTACCATTAATATCTGGGAATGCTTATCGGCATATTCTGCAAGCTTTCGAGCTGCTTCTGTTTGCAGAGTCATGGGTTTTTCGATAAATACGTCTTTCCCTGCTTCCAAAGCTGCCATTGCAAATTGATAATGGGTCGGGGCTGGAGTAGCAAAGACAATTGCGGGAATATCACTTGCCAATGCTTGCTGTAAATCTGCATAGCTAACAACATCAGGATATCTAGCTTGTGCTTTGCTTCTAAGTTCAGGGTTAATCTCTGCAATTCCTGCTAAAGCTTCTAAGGCATAGAAGTTCTGAATCAGGTTCTGACCCCAATTGCCTGCACCAACTACAACAACTTGTTTCATAGTAGTGTCACCTTTTCTTGGGCGCAATTTAGGTGTCGAGTTACTCCCCTTGTATCCAGGACAGCCTGAGCTTTATGCACCAAGTGAATGTAATCAATTTGGCTATGATCGGTGATGATAATGACTAATTCAGGAATTGCCAGGGTATCCTCAGTTAATGGCACAGAGTAAAGTTTCTGTCCATTGATTGTAATTTCCGGTACATAAGGATCGTGATAGCCAATATCCACCCCATCTTGTAATAATTTGTTAATTATGGAGATAGCTGGGGATTCTCGCCAGTCTCCTAAATCCTTCTTGTAAGCAACGCCAATTACTAGTACCTTTGCTTTTGTTGGTGCTATACCCAAGCTATTCAAAATGCGCCAGGTTTTTTCCCGGACAAATTCCGGCATCCGGCGATTAATTTCTCCTGCTAAAGCAATAAAGTGGGTTTCAAAGTTAAATTCCTTGGCTTTCCATTCCAAATAATGTGGGTCTATGGGAATGCAATGTCCGCCCACACCTGGACCTGGGTAAAAAGGCATGATGCCAAAGGGTTTAGTATTAGCTGCGTCTAAAACTTCCCAGACATTTAAACTCATGCGATCACATAATAAGGTTAATTCATTCACCAAAGCAATATTCACGGCTCTAAATGTATTTTCAAATACTTTTACTAGTTCAGCAGCTTTGGCACTATTGACTGTGACAACTTTCTCTATCGTTTGCTCATAAAATAACCTGGCAACAGCTAAAGAATTTGGGTCAGAAGCACCCACTATTTTATTAGTATTTTTAGTGGTATATCGCTGATTACCAGGGTCTACTCTTTCAGGAGAATGAGCTAGAAAAAAGTCTTCTCCTTGCTTTAAACCAGTTTGCTCTAAGACTGGACGTATGACATCATCTGTAGTTCCTGGGTAAGTTGTTGATTCCAAGGTGATCAACTGCCCTTTTCTTAATCCTTTGGCAATTCCCTGAGTAACAGTTTCTACATAACTTAAATCAGGAGTGAGATTTTTGCTGAGTGGTGTCGGTACACAGATTACCAACACATCCATTTCTGATATTTGGTCAAAATTAGTAGTAGCTTGTAATTTTCCATTAGTTACTACTTTCTTGAGATCATCATCGTTAATATCAGGAATGTAATTATCAGCATGATTAACTTTTTCTGCTCTGACAGGATTTTGTTCTATACCAATCACTGGAAATCCTACTTTGGCTTTTTCTACTGCAAAAGGTAAACCAACATAACCTAAGCCAATCACCCCGACAATGGCAGTACGGTTAATAATCTTTTCTTCAAGAGTAATTAAAGCTGTTGAGATATTAGACATAATTAATTAATCAATCCATCAATAAACTTCATGACACCCGAATATTCGGCAATTTTTTCTCTGTTTTTTTATTACATGATTTTTGAGAAGATTGTTGATAAGAGTAGTAGCCATAGTCAATGTCATTAGCTACCCCATTCACCACCATGCCCAAAACTTGCTGCCCTGACTGCTCCACCAGCGACTTGGCGGCGATCGCTGTACGCGAATCAACCATTCCAGGACGTACAACTAGCAACATTCCATCCACCAATTTGCCGAGAATTTGTGTCTCCGCAGCTATGCTTAGTGGTGCAGTATCAATAATAACAAAGTTATAGTCTTTAGCATATTCTTTAATTAACAAATCCATCCGCTGAGAATTAATCAGCGCCACAGGATTAGGTGGAATTGTTCCTGATGTTAATAGTTCTAAACCAACCATTACTTGTGCCGTTTTTGCTAATTCACCCTGACCTACCAGCAGATTACTCAACCCCATGACATTAGGTAGTTCCCAAATTTCATGTTGCCGAGGCCGACGCATATCTGCATCCACCAACAGCACTCGGCATCCCATCTGTGCTTTTGCTACTGCCAAGTTAGCAGCAACAAAAGACTTACCTTCATTCGGCATGGAACTAGTCACTAAAATTACCCGTAATTCCTTGTCAGAAAGGGTGAAATTTAAGTTAGTCATCAGCATCTCAAAGGCAGCACTAGCCGATGAATAGGGATTGTCTCTAACGGGCAGTTCTGATCCAATTCCTTCTTTATGACCCAGGCGAGGAATACTCCCCAATAAGGGATAACCTAACAACTGTTTAGCTTCTTCAACTGTCTTCAGTGATTTATCCATAGCTTCTAACAGTAGTGCTACACCAATCCCCAATAGCACTCCCAAAAATCCTCCTAAAGCTAAATTGAGGCTAATCCTGGGAGAAATAGGTTTGTCAGGAATCAAAGCCTCTGAAACTATCCGCACATTCCCAACTTTTTGCTTCTCTGCCACCTCCATTTCTTGTAATTGCTTCAAGGCTTGTTGATAAGTTGCTTGCGCTACTTGCAAGCGTCGTTCTAGCGATCGCTGTTGTTGTTCCAGTTGGGGTAACATTCTTAATCGTGCTTGGCTGCTCAAGAATGCATTTTGCAAGACGCTGATTTGGGTTGCTAATGCCAACTGATTTACTTGTGATTGCACCAATTCATCTGTCAGTGTTTGCTTCAATTGTCCAATCTGCAAATTTTTTTCTGGTATAGATTCTTGACTATATACAATGTCTCCTACTCGCTTTTCTAGTTGCTGTTTCAAGGCTTTTTCTTTGCTGATCAAATTTTTGACTGTTGGATGTTCATCGGTCAAGCGAGTTTTTGTTACAGCTAAATCATCTTGAACTTTTTGATATTCTGTTAGCACCTGTTGCACACCAGGAGACTGACTTATAGTAGAAAGATTAAAGGCTTTTTGAGTATTCAAATTCAACTGGTTTTGCAAACCTATAGAACGACTTTTAGCCGCTTCTAGTTGTGCCTTTTGTCTAAAAATATCACTTAGTAAATTCTTAATTTCTTGCACCCCTAAATTTGCTTCTGCTTCCAAGGAAACTATTTGATTTTTATCTTTAAAGTAGCGTAAATCTGCTTCTGCTTGTGCCACTCTATTTTCAATTTGAGGCAATTGTTTACTTAAGAATTCCTTCGCAGATGTAGTCTCTGTTCGGTTAATCAGTATATTATTTTCCCAGTAAATTTTCATCAAAGTATTAACAATTGCCGCAGCTTCTGTTGCATTATTACTTTGGTAAGTTAACTCCATCACATCTGTATCACGAATCCCGGTGACTTTTAGTTTTTTGATAAATTCCTCAATTGTGAGGGCGTTACCCTGTTTATTTTTTAATTTAAGTCTGTCAATAGTTTTTTGAACTATGGGATTAGAACGAATTATTTGTACTTCTGTATCCACAGGATTACTTGTATTACTCAGACCTGTCAGTCCTCCCACTTTTTGAGTCAAACCCGCCAAAGAAGAAGCATCACTCTGCTTTAAAAGTAGTTTACCTTTGGCTTCATAAATTGGTTTTTGTATGAAAGTTAATAACCCTGTTAATCCAAAAACAAAGGCAATCACAGTTACTATCACTAACCAATACTTTTTAAAAACCAGAGAGTAATTTTGAAATTCCAATAAATTTTGGTCTTCTTGTTTAGATTCCATATTAAAACGTTATCGCTGATCGATATTTAATTTTCATTATTAAAAATAAAGAAGTCATTTTGCTTGCCATAACAAAGATTCGTCATATTTGTTTTAGCAAAAAATACCTTATTTTTAACTGTACTGAACTAGTCAAAATATTACTCAAATATCCCTGTTCCAACTGTAGCCTATGAGTCTGAAGTTTACTGCAAATAACTTCGTTTACAGGTTTAAACAGGGCAGAGTATTCCACATTTATACGTATCTCTAATTTGTTTATAACATCTATCGGCTTAGAGGATGTACTTAAAATACACATACCATAATTCATTTGTCTAGTCCTTATGCAACATGAACTTAAAGTTCACAATTACTTGATGCTAATCTTGATAAAAACTTGGTGGATGTCTAATTATTGGCTTTTGCCAGTAAATTAATAGAAGCATTATGAAGATGAATTTTATTTTTCTTCTTGAGATATCTAATAGCGCAATTTGGCATAAGTTCTACCACGCCAATTTTCCAAAATATGGTTGCATAAAGCTAGACACAAAAGCTGTGATATGTGTACTTTAAGTACATTCTCAAGAAAAACTCATTCTATCAATGTATGAGTTGTAGGTGTAAGCTATACCAGATTTGTTAGGACAAACCAGACGACCTCAACTTCCTGTAGTTTGTCTTGACCATATCTGACATCAATTGTTGGAAGAATTTAGGAATCTATCGATCATTTTATGGAATCGAATCATTAATAAAAATTCATTCTATTACAGTTGGCGCAAATAAACCTGCCATTAAAGGTGCTAAAAAATTAGTGCTTGGAAACAGTTTTTTAAAATAGGCGTATTTACCCCTCTTCCATAAATCGCCCAAAGGAATGCTGTTGAATCAATATAAACTGCCATCTATCGTTGCCATTAGAAGTAATCATGCACTGTGGATACCTCAACTGTGTGGTAGTTGGATCTTGAACTTCTGCTGCTAATTTAGATATTTTCTAACTTGTCAATGTGTAAGTCCACGCGAAATTTAAAACCTGTACAAAAATGAGCAAAACACAAGCTAATAAAATATATGACTCTTACCAGTTACATTAGTTCTCCAAATAATACTAAGCTGCCAAACATACCACGTACTCTGCCTATAATGCTGTTTTTAGGTGATATTTTTGGCTTGTATGTTTGTTTATTATTGGCTTTTTGGTTACGGTTAGGCCAACCAATTAACGGATTTGATCCTTTAATTTACTATTTTGTTTTCTTAATGCTAGTGGGACTTTATTTGGCTGATACTTACCATCCAGAAAGGCAGATTGCGGGATTAAGGACACCTGCTCGCACCCTGATCGGCATTTTTACAAGTGGTTTTTTCATTTTTGCGCTAATGGCTTGGGTGGATTATACATTAATTAAACGGGGCGTTTTGCTATCAAGCTTAGGAATCTTTAGCATCTGGGCAGTGATGTTAAGACTATTGGCAGCCAGATGGGTGCGATCGCGTACTGAGCAAAGTCGTTGGTTGATGCTGGGTGCAGGCGACAGCGCCATCAAATTTACACAAAATCTATTACAGCTAAATCTATTGGGGAAGTTAGTTGTGCTAACTTCTGAAGGTGATCAAAAGCCTACTAGTTTAGAACTGGATAATCTGAATTATGTAGGAAACTTCAATGACTTATCCAAATGGATTCAAGAATCTTGGTCTGCCGTCATCATAGCCACTAATATTCAGTTTTCTGATACACAGGTACAACAATTGATGCAAATCCGGCTGCGAGGTATTCCCATTTACAGGCTTCCGGATTTTTATGAAACCTTATGGTATAAACTCCCTTCGTACCTACTACAGGATAAGTGGTTCGCTTTTAGCCCTGGGTTTCACTTGATGCCTGGTTACTTCACTATGAAGCTTAAGCGGTTTGTAGATTTGATTCTTGTAATCATTTTACTCGTAATTTTATCCCCATTAATGTTGCTCGTGATACTGGCAATTAAATTAGATAGTCCAGGCCCAGTATTCTACAGCCAGTTACGAACCGGTTTGTATGGCAAGCCTTTTAGAGTTTATAAATTCCGCTCCATGCATCAAGATGCGGAAAAACGCGGGGTACAGTGGGCAGATAAACATGACCCTCGTGTTACTAGAGTAGGACGTTGGCTACGCCTGTTACGAATCGACGAACTACCGCAGATTTGGAATGTGCTGAGGGGAGAAATGAGCTTGATTGGCCCACGTCCAGA
Organism: Sphaerospermopsis aphanizomenoides BCCUSP55; assembly: GCF_001586785.1. Taxonomy (GTDB): domain Bacteria; phylum Cyanobacteriota; class Cyanobacteriia; order Cyanobacteriales; family Nostocaceae; genus Sphaerospermopsis_A; species Sphaerospermopsis_A aphanizomenoides_A. Next base: position 29,027 of record NZ_LUFH02000045.1, on the reverse strand, counting down.
ACGTCCAGAGTTTGATGCCAAGCTGAAAGAAGCGATTCCTTACTATGAACTACGTTATTTGGTCAAACCAGGAATAACAGGTTGGGCCCAGGTACTCTATCCCTACGGTGCATCAATTGAAGATGCCTATGAAAAGCTTGCTTACGACCTCTATTACATCAAGAACTATTCCATTTGGTTAGATTTAGCGATCGCCTTCAAAACCATACGAGTTGTTTTTTTAGGTCAAGGTAGATGAGAAAAAAAGTTTTAGTAACTGGTGGAGCAGGCTATATAGGCTCCCACGTTGTCCGCCAACTTGGTATCGCAGGTTACGACATTATAGTCTATGACAATTGCTCTACAGGTTCACCAAAATCAGTACTTTACGGCGATTTGATTATTGGCGATTTAGCAGACCTAGACCATCTTTATCTAGTTTTTGCCAAGCATGAATTTAGTGCCGTGCTGCACTTTGCCGCCAGTCTAATTGTACCAGAATCAATCATCCATCCGCTTGACTACTACGCTAACAACACACGCAATACTTTGAATTTACTCCGCTGTTGTCATGTGATGGGTGTTAATCAAATCATCTTTTCCAGTACAGCCGCAGTTTATGGAGAGGTAGGGGAAAATCCAGTTAGTGAGTTTACCCCTACCATGCCTATTAACCCCTATGGACGCTCAAAGCTGATGAGCGAATGGCTGATTAAGGACTATGCAATTACTTCTTCTCTGCGTTACGTAATTTTACGTTATTTTAATGTAGCAGGAGCCGATTCTAGTGGAAAGCTGGGGCAGATATCACCTAAGACAAATCATTTGATTAGATCTGCCTGTGATGCAGCACTTAAACGTAAGCCACAAATGCAAATTTTTGGTACTGATTTTCCCACACCAGATGGCACGGGAATTCGGGACTATATCCATGTGGAAGACTTGGCTACAGCGCACTTGGAGGCTTTACTCTATCTGGAGATGGGTGGAGAAAGCCAAATTCTGAATTGCGGTTATGGGCAAGGTTACAGTGTGCGTCAAGTCATTGAACGAGTCAAGGCAATTTCTGAAGTAGATTTCCCTGTTATTGAAACTGACCGTCGTGATGGTGATCCAGCCTGCGTTACAGCTTGTGCTGATAAAATCCACAAGGTGCTGGGCTGGCAACCCAAATATAATGATCTGGATCTAATCGTGTCTACCACTTTGGCTTGGGAAAGACAGAGAGAAATGGTGTCCAGGGCTAGTAACTGAATCAAAATTTCTTACTTCTTTGAATATGTCTCTGTACTCCTCACAATATTCATCTATGACTCCCTCTGTTGGGTGGGCATCTCGACGTAAATGTTTGAGGATTTGTAATTCTACATCCATTGCTCTACCTACCTTGTAGAGTTTTTTCTTTTAACTATTATATTCTTTATTCTCGGAAAGTGACAGAAGAGGGGTATTAAAGATGAGGTCTAATCAATGGCAAATTAACGGTAAATGTTGAACCGATATCAATTTGACTATCAACTAAAATTTCACCTCCATGTGCTTCAACACATTTTTTCACAATTGCTAAACCCATACCTGTACCGGAAATATTACCGACATTTTCACCACGGTGGAAGGGAAGAAATAGTTGGTTTTGGTCTTCTTTAGAAATGCCAATTCCCCAATCTTGAAACCGGAAAGTAACTGTTTGATTTTGACTAATTAATTCAAATTTAATTTTGCTATGAGGATGGGAATACTTAATGGCATTATTAAGTAAATTTCCTAAAATGTGCCTTAATAAACTTTCATCCCCAAAAGTTGATCTACAGTCACCAACACTAGAAAATTCTATAGTCACGTGCTTCTCTAAAGCAGTTAAATGAGCATCTTCGAGTATTTGGTGACAGAAAGCTTCTAAATCTAGGTGGCTGAGTTGACATTGTAATTTTCCTGAATCAGATTTACCAATAAATGAAACTTCATCCAATAATTGCGCCATGTTTTTGATGGCGGTGCGAATCATCTGTAAGTGATTTAATTTTTTCTCATTGCTTAATTTGTCATCATTATTTTGTAGCAAGCCAGCAGCTAAGAGAATAGTATTCAATGGATTACGGATGTCATGAGAAAGCATGGAGACAAATTCAGATTTAAACTGATATAGTTCTTGCGCTTTGACTAGTTCAGCAGTTCTTTCTTCAACTCTGGTTTCTAATGTTTGATTGACTGTACGCAATTGTTCTAAGACCTGTTTTCTGGCAATTGCATACTGCACTGAGCGAAATAAAACATCTGGATTTACTTGTCTTTTCACTAAATAATCTTGCGCTCCTTGTCGCACAGCTTCAATTGCTAATTCTTCATCATTAGTATTGGTGAGAACGACAATGGGAGTGCTAGGAGATTGACTTATTAGCAAGGGTAATGATGATAATCCTTGACTATCAGGTAAAGTTAAATCCAATAAAATTACATCATAGGTCTGCTGACTTAGTTCATGAAATGCATCTCGTAATCTTTGGACATGAACTAAACTAAACTCTTTAGATTGGACTTGCTTCATAAATTCTTGTAACAACCTAGCTTCCGCTAGATTGTCTTCAATTAACAAGATTTTTACTGAGCAGGTTACAGGCATCATGTTCAGAAGTTCAGGAGTTCAGAAGTTCAGGAGTATGGCTAACGCCACGCTTCGCTATCAGGAGTTTAGGAGTGTGACTAACGCCACGCTTCGCTATCAGGAGTATGGCTTACGTCACGCTTCGCTATCAGGAGTAGGGGCGGGGGTTCCCTACCCATTCAAGAGTTACAGGAGTTTTTCAATTACGAATTACGAATTACGAATTACGAATTACGAATTACGAATTTATTCCGATGGTAAGGTGGCAGTAGAAAACCAGAATTCTTCAATACCTTTGACGATTTGAAATAGTTGAGTGAGGTTGCGGGACTTAGTAATGTAACAGTTTACGTGCAAGTCGTAGCTGTGGTAAATGTCATCTTCGTTTTTGGAAGTTGTTAACACTACTACGGGAATGCGTTTGAGTTTGGGGTCGGATTTAATTTCCGCCAGCACTTCTCGTCCATCTTTCCTTGGTAAGTTTAAATCGAGAAGAATGAGGTCGGGGCGTATTGCATCAGCATATTCACCTTCTTGGCGGAGATAGGCCATAGCGTCTATTCCATCTCTAACTGTCACTACCTGATGGGGTAGTGAACTAGTTTTTAATGCTTCTTGAATCAGGCGAATATCTGCTTTATTATCCTCAACTAAAAAGATTATTTTGTGTGTTTCTTCCGTTTCTACGCTCACGCTCACGTCCTCCGGCTGGAATGGTAAAGTAGAAGGTTGCGCCCTGTCCGAGTTGTGACTCTACCCAGATCCGCCCCCGATGACATTCGATAATTTTTTTACAAATTGCCAAACCCATACCAGTACCGGGATATTCGTCCCTGGTGTGTAGGCGTTGAAAGATGATAAAGATGCGATCGCTAAATTGCGGTTCTATGCCAATTCCATTATCGCTCACTGAAAATAACCACTCATCTTCTAGTCTCTCCGCACCTATATGAATTTGTGGTAGTTTGTTGCTGCGGAATTTAATGGCATTACCTATCAGGTTCAAAAATAACTGCATTATTTGTGTGCTATCAGCCATGACGGTGGGTAAGGGGTCATGGGTAATGGTTGTCCCTGTTTCGGAAATACGGTTGCGTAAATTGCTTAAAGCTCTTTCTAAGGCTGTTTCTACTTCTGTTGCTTGAAATGCGATCGCTTGAGTATCTACTTTGGAATATGCTAATACGTCATCAATCAAGGTTTGCATCAAGCTTACACCCTCGACTGCATAATTAATAAATTCCTTCGCATCTTCGTCAAGTTTTGCTTCATAGCGCATTTCTAACAACTGTACATAATTGGCTACTTGATTAAGTGGTTCTTGCAAATCATGGGATGCGACATAGGCAAACTTTTTCAGTTCCGCATTGGAACGTTCTAAATCATGGGCTAACTGGGCTAATTCATCCGCTTGACGCAGAACAATATTCACAATTGCTTTTCTTAGTTCTAATGCTGCTTTGATTTCTACAAATTGCCAGGGTAGAGATGTTAATCTCACTGTTTCTTTCCACAATTCAAATGATTGACGTGGACACAGCCGCAAATTTCCCTGGGATTGATTGACTTCAAAAGCTTTATGAGGATCTCCACCCCAATTGACAGTTTGAATTACCTCCGGTCTGAACCACAAAACATAATTTCGCTGAGAAATAGGAATAGCTAATAACCCACTAGCTACATTTTTAAAGCTAATTGCATCAGGATAAATGCTCGGCAAAGAATCAGTGTAAAATACCTCATCTTCTATATTATTCTTTAACCATTCTACTAAAAAATTCAGTTCTTCTTCTTTGGGAGTTTCACCTATTAAAGTGTAATTTCCTCCAAAACAAACCGCTGCTCCTTTAGCACTGGTTAAATCTAAAAGATTTGGCTGATGTTTTACCAAGCCATCAATAAAATTATCCTCTTGGGACATATATTCTACTAAGAGAGTTTGAATATATGTCAAATTCATCCGATAATCGTAATCTTCTGTTTCTTCTCTGGCGGAAATTTCCGAAAATATCAGTCTCCCTAAAAATTCGCACGCTTTCCGCAGTTCATAGGAAATATATTTGGGTGTTTGATGATGACAAGCAATCAATCCCCACAGTTTTTGGTCTTTAATCAAAGAAATAGTTAAGGAAGCACCCACACCCATATTGTGTAAATATTCTATATGGCAAGCTGCTGCACTTCTCAAACTAGACTTGGTTAAATCTACTGGATTTCCAGTGATAGGATTATTAACGGGATAAATTTGTACAGGTTCAGAATGAGCATCGGGAATTAATCGAATTGAATTAGAAATAAATAAGTTTCTTGCAGGTTTGGGAATATCTGACTCTGGATAGTGCAAACCTAAATAAGATTCTAAACTTGCTATTTTTTCCTCAGCAATTACAGAACCATGTCCATCATCATCAAATTTGTACAGCATGACTCTGTCAAATTCCGTTACTTGCCGTACTTCCTGGACGATAATTTGACAAAATTCTCGCAGATTTTTTGTGCTTTCTAAACGATTGATGGAAGCTCTTGCTAAATGATAAAAACTTAAAAAGGGAATATTTTCTTGGGAAGTTGCAGGTTCTAACTCTAAAATCAAGAATCCTTGCGAATTACGGTGAAATACAGCATCAAATACTGTGTACTCATCACCTTTTTTTCTGATCCAAATTTTCGTGGGATTGATAAAATCTAGATTTTGTTCTGATAAGCCAGCTTTAATTCTTTCTAGTTGGTAGGAATCTATGAGATCTTCTAGTTTCTTCTGCACTATATTTTCGGCTGAAATTCCGAAAACATCCCAGGTATTATTGCTAATTTGTAATACTTTTAATTCTGACTCCTCTAAAACCAACAAAATGCCATGAGGCTGAATTTTGCTGGAAATATGAATTGGTGCTTCTTTCAAGCTCGTTATATTAATATCAGAAAAATTTTGCACTTGTACAGCGATATCCATCACGATTCCCCTCTATTATCTAGGTGCATCAAGAGTAGAGTTAGCGATAGATTTTTTCACTTGTCAGGTTTAGTATCTGACCTAACTAAATGTAACTCTCTTAGCACAGTTAAGTTCATTCGCAGATTCTTCAAAAATACGCAGATGTTGTCATTAATTTCCTCTGGAGGGAAGAAATTAAACTAGCTCTTGAGCTAATCTATAATTTACAACACTTGCTACTCTCGTTTAATGTTTTTTGGTCTTTATCATTATTTTTGTTAGTTGTCATTGGGTAGAGTTACCCTAATCTGCCAACTGCTTACAGTGTAACAGGCAGTTCTCAGGAATACAGATAAGAAATGTAAAATACAGGCGATTGACTAAACGCTTTTTATGTAGCTATGTTAAGTAGGGTTTGCTGTCAAAATTCAGTTGTAAGTATTCAGCTAAATCTAAATTACACTTTTAGCTGATACCTGATCGCTTAAATTAAATCCAAGAGTTAAACCACATCCGCATTCGATAATCATCAGTAGTAAGAGGTAAACCCAAATAAATGGGCATCCAGAAAACGAAAGCAACTATAATAGTGAATGTGATCGTCAGACCAAGTATACGTAGTCCCCGATAATAGCTGCGAAGACACTGATCTACAAACCAAGCGATCGCTATAAATGTAAAGACCACCGCACACATATAATGATAGATAAATACACAGCGCGTTACCTTCACCCAAGGTAAAAAATTAGCGGCATAATTGATGACTATATATAAACCAATCCAAGTATCAACACCCAAATTTTTAGAAATAAAAACTTGTTTTTGTTGTATTCCTGGTAGAACAATTTTTACAAATAACATTCCTACTAAAAATAGCATGGCCGCTAAGGCAAACCACCATAAAAAAGGATTCCCCATTGCATGAACATCATAAACCACTTTCCCAGTACCAGAAGGTAGAGGTGGACCGAGGACAGGGAGAGGATCTTTAAAACTGGCAGCAGTTTGGTAATAATAAGCCATTGGTCGAGTTAATAACGGCCATTTATACCAAGCAGCACAATAAGGATGTACACTAGAATTATTGCCCCCTAAATGAAGATGAAAGTTTAAAATTTGCTCATGAACTTCTATAAATCCATATCTTTGATCTAGTTGCAAATGAGGAATCCAAATTAAACTGTACATCAATCCAGGGATAATTCCTAGAAAAGATAGCATCTGCAAAATATTTATTTGCGTCAAATTTTGCAATGGTGTTTGAATGTTATTTACCTGTTTTTTAACTTGTTCATGATTGGGCGAAATGAAAGGACGTAAATAAGAAAATAAAGGTAAGCGCGGTGATGGTGCAAAAGATTGCAACCAACGAATTATCCAAGCTGCTATCCACATTCCATAAGCACCAGTAAGAAACCATAAACCATTCCATTTTGTACCTACGGAAGCGCCAAAACTAATCCCAGCTATTGCCAAACAAAACCAACGTTGTTTATTTTGTTTTTCCAAAGCTAATAATAAAAACCATTGTCCAATTAAACCAAAAATAACTATATATATATTACTCAAAGCATAGCGAGATTCTACTAAAAATAAGCCATCACAAGCTGTAAAAAATCCTGCTAATAGCGCCAAACCACGACGATAACTTAATTGATAAGTTAATACAACCACAATTAGGGGAATCAATGAACCTGTAAAAGCATTTGCCCAACGATAACTCCAAGGCGATAATAACGAACCTGTTAAGCCATTGACGCTATTTTGCCAAAAGGGAATATGATTACCAATCCAAATTCCCAATCCAATAATATATTGACTCAATGGTGGATGAGCATTAAAAAAAGGAGTTCTTGTTAGGTAGTTATTGCCAAATTGAGCAAAATAAACTTCATCAAATACAAGGGTATTAAATCGGTCTAATCCCCAAAACCGTAAGCTAAATGACAGGATAAATATCGCTGTCATACCGATACGAAACCATTGTTGAGTCATTAGTAATTAGTAATTAGTCCGTAGTCCGTAGTCCGTAGTCCGTGGTCATTAGTTGTTGGTCGAATTTGTCATTTTGCTGTAGTCGAGAAAAATAAGCAATTATTAGAGATAATGATTGTACATAAAATAGAGCCGAGAATCTACCATGTCACAATTAGAAAAACTGTTAAAAATGGCAGAAGATGAGTTAACTGAGTACAGCACTGATGCCCGGAAGATGGAAAAATTGCGCCGCAAGATCAGTTTATCTCTATCATTAGCAGAACAACGGCAAATAAAAGCAGAATTATTATCTACAATACCATCTAGTAAAATTGCAGAAATAGTAGAGGAGCAAAGACAAGCTGTAGCCTTACCATTTTGGGGGATTGCAGGTTTAGGTTTGTTATTTGGAATTTCTCTCAATCAACCTCTATGTTTGTTAGCAGCCATACTGGGGACTGTTGGGGCTTTTAGAATTCAAAAATGGGGTTGGCAATTACAAGCAAATCGTCTGTTATTACGCACATTAGAAGATATTGAAGCGTCCATTGCTCAACCAAATAAGTAATTTTCTAGATGACTGTTGCTGTGTCCATAGCAAAAAGTCAGAATCATTAATGGTTTCTTGTTTTGCTGTCAGCAACATTTCTCATATTTTCGCCTCATGTATTGTTGCAATGCGATCGCCTCCGGTACGCCCTCCTTCAATTTACCCCTTTATTTAGTAACATAAACTACTAAAATAACTTAAATAACATCTAGACAAGGCTCCTGATATTGCTAAACTAACAATTGTTACTGTGTATCATCGGTTATTACTAAATAGGCATTGATGGAGATAGCAATTATGACTAAGTATGATAAAATATTTAATTCCAAAGAAACATCAGAAGAATCACTGAGTCCAGAAGAAGCGGTAGCGGCTATAGCTGTAATTACGGCAATAGTCGATGCTTCCGTTGAGGACTTAGATGCAGAAAGTTTAGCGGATATTCTGTGGGAATTTGAGGTTTTTGACGAATACTCAGAAGAGGAAATGCTAGAAATAGTTGATAGACTAGTAGCGATCGCTCAAGATGAAGGACTGGGAGCATTATTTAACACTGCCAACGCCAGCCTTTCCGATGAGATAGTATTAGATGGTTTTGCTGCTGGTGTCATCATGCTTTTAGATGACGAAACCCTGACTATCCCCACACAAAAACAGCCTTATATCAAACAACTACAGCAAGCCTTAGAATTAGAAGATATAGAAGCCGAAGAAATTATCAAAGAAGTAATTGCTGCAATTGAAGAAACAGAAGAACAAGAAGAATATCCACCCCAGGAATACGAAACAGTAATCTTAGATGAATTTGGTCAGCAAGTATATCAATCACCTCTAGGTAATTTTATCGTTCCCATCCCTGTCACCCCAGAACAAGGGGGAAGAGTTCAAAGTCAAGAAGGAATAGTTGGCTTTTCTGATGATGTTGGTACTTTACTGAGAATTGATTATTATCCTCTCCCGACCGAATATTTAGAAACAATAGAATCTCAAGGACAGGAAATATATCTCCACTCAATTCTCATTGAAAAATATCTACCCCAAGCAATTTTTGCTAACGTTCCAGGTGCAGAAATTAAGTATACAGAATATCTACAAGATACTTTAAAGGGATATTATTATGTATTAGTTGATATGCCTAAAGGTTCAACAATTTCTAAGCAAGAAAATAATGGTAATGCTATTAGATTAGATGCCTATCGGGGTTTATTAGCTTTTATTAATGGGGAGTTTTTGTATATAGTTAGCAGTCAGCGGACATTTTTTAATGGTGACAGTCCTGGTTCTATTTTGGAAGAAGCGGAGGATATGAAGAGGAATATTTTGGAGTTTAGTGAGACTATGTATGTTAGTTAGAGTATGGTACAAGTGACAGGTGACAGGTGACAGACATAAAAGTTTTTGATTGTCATAGGTTTATGATCTGGTTGATGTCTTAACTGCCCTGTCCTTATTTTTTCCATCTACTTAAAATACTTAAAATTTAATCCGCCGATAAATTTCATTCAGAGGAACTTCCACATTTAAACTGTGCAGAAAAACTGACTTATCAATCTGATCATAAGCTTGTAATTGCCAAATATTATAATTTTCCTGTTGACTATAATGCTCAATATAAGGTTCTGTTTGACTCACCAGCAGATATTCACAAAAGCTAGAAAGAGAGCGATATTTTCTGAATTTATCCCCTCTATCATAACCTTCAGTAGAAGGAGAAAGAACTTCAATAATTAGTAAAGGATTGAGAATTTCATCAGTGCGATTATTATTAAATTCCGGTTCACCATTAATCACCATCACATCAGCATAAGTACCATGATTAAATTCAGGAATCCAAATTCTTAAGTCCCCATTATAAGTTTGAAAGTCAGTATCTCGGAGAGCTACATTGAGCAAAGTAGTAATGTTGACACTAATACGGCTATGAACTTCTGAACCTCCAGGCATAACAATAATTTCTCCATTACAATATTCATGGCGTTCTTGGGCGGTTTCCTCCATCGCTCGATATTCATCTGGAGTAAAGTGAGTGTTTGTCACCTCTGTTGTGGGATTTGGTGGGTGGGTTGGAGAAATAACCATAACTACACCTCCTATTTATTAGATACAAAAATATACCATAGTTAAATTTGGGTATATCAATACTTTATCTTGTTAATGATTCAAGTCGCAACAGCCATGAATTAAAGTGAGGACACTTATTCCTAATTGTTTCCAGTCCAATTGATTCAGCTAATAGTGAACCAACTACAGGCTTTGCTCTATCATAATCAGGAAATTGAGCAATGATACGTTTACTAGGTGCTGTTTCCCTACTATCATTAATCAACTCAGGTGTTTCATAACTATCAGCAATATTCTTGAGAATTTCAACTTTGTCTGAGCAGTTATCATACAGGGAATTAAAACAAGTTGGATCAGCAAAAAGGAAAGCTTCATATTCATGTAATTGAATATAAGGAATAAATCGTGGATCATCAATATCATCAGCAAAGCTTTTTTCTAAAAACTCGACTCTTTGGATGGGATTTTGGCGCATAGTTTCAGCTTCTTCTAGTCCCGGAAAATTATAATGAATTGCATACAAATCAATCATTGTTGTAAAGAAAGCATCGGCATTTTTATCTTCCAATAGACACCTTTTTATATCATCCTTCATTGGCTGATAATCACCATAACCACTACCACCACGTTGAGCCTTACCCTTTTTTCTTCCATGAGCAATAAGTCTAGGGTTGTGCATAAATACTTGATATTGAGCCAGATGTGGTTGCAGGATAATAGATGCAAATGTCTGTTCAGTTTGTCCTTCTGCAAATAAATAAAGTCTTACCATTAGTGTGGACCTCCACCAATGATATTTTTTTCCCAAATTTCTCCTAAACTATATTCTTCTAACCAAGCCTCTAATTCTTCTGGATGTAATCGCTCAAATTGGGACTCTTTATCTACTCTATCTACTGTAATTACATCTTCAGGATTAAAGTTATCTAAAAAAGAAGTAGATTGGGTACTAATCAGAATTTGTGTATAATAGGAAGCTTTACCAAACATTGCAGCCACAACATTGAGAGCATAGGGATGAAGACCAAGTTCTGGTTCATCAACAACAATAAGTTTTGGGAGTTCATTTTCTGGCTGTAGAAGTAATGTGGTAAGGCAAATAGCACGCAATGTACCATCAGAAAATTGGTGTGGTCCAAATACCTGATCTGAGCCTTTTTCTCTCCAGTTGAGAATGACACGATTCGATCTAGGTTCAAGAACAAAATCATCAAAAAATGGAGCAATCAGACGGATGGTTTTAATAATGCGCTGATAAGCTATATTGTGATCTTCGCGAAATCTCAGAAGTAATGCAGCTAAATTTCCAGCATCAGGCATTAACCAGCGGTCATCACCAACATAACAGGATTGACGAACTGCGGCTGTAGAAGATGTGTCATGAAAGTGGTAAACACGACATCGGTTCAGCAAAAATTTGAGCGTCTTAGCTGTTTCTATATTTCTGTCTGCTGCTTCGTTGATTTTTGTCTCTTGATGTCCTGCACCTAAGTTATCTATCCTTGGAGATGAGTAACTATTTTGCCAGTAACTCAATTTTTCTTCAGCAAAAATCAGTGTATCCCCTGCGGCATGGAACAAACGTAGATTGTACGTATCCTTTGCATTATCAATAATAAACTCTAGTTCCGCCTCGATTTGTGGTGTTACCTTAGGTCCAAAGTGCAAGAGGGATTGAGCATAACCAGATATAGCAATATATTGTTGCAGTCTATCGCCCATCATCTCATTTAACATCTTAAAAAAGGAAATGAGATTACTTTTACCTGCTCCGTTAGCTCCAATTAAAATATTTAAAGGACGCAATTCAAGATCCATGTTTTTAATAGACTTGAATCCATTCAGTGTTAGTCTTTGTAGCATAGTCAATAATTAGTATTTATAAACTTTATTTTACGTCAAAATCGCTCCACCCATTAACCGCGCATATCTATACTGCAACTCATCCTTCATCAACGGCCAACGCTCTAAACTTGCATCCATATCAATCACTTTCTCTGCTGCTTGTCGCGCTAACAGCAAAACATCCTCATCTTCCACCAAACTAGCTAAAGTAAAATCCGCTACACCTGATTGTCTAGTCCCCATCACTTCCCCAGGTCCGCGAAAACGCATATCCATTTCCGAGATAAAAAACCCATCCTGGGACTGTTCCAACACCTTTAACCGTTGTTGAGCATCCGCACTTCTGGAACTACTCATTAATAAACAATAAGACTGCGCTGCACCCCGACCTACACGCCCCCGTAATTGATGTAATTGCGATAAACCAAATCTTTCCGCGTGTTCAATCAACATCACCGTGGCATTAGGCACATCTACACCCACTTCTACCACAGTAGTAGAAACTAAAATCTGCGTTTCATTATCCCGAAATTTGGTAATTGCTTCATCTTTTTCTGCTGAAGTCATGCGTCCATGCAATAACCCAACTTGAAAATCAGGAAAAACGCTTTCTTGTAACTTTTGATGTTCATCTATTGCAGAACGCAAATCTAATTTTTCCGACTCTTCCACCAAAGGTAAAACCACATAAATTTGTCTACCTTGGGCAATTTCTCGCCTCATTAAATCGTAAGCTTGGGGTCGTTGCTGACCAGTCAATAAAGTGGTTTTAATTGCTTGTCTTCCTGGTGGTAATTCATCAATTTGACTCACATCTAAATCACCATGCACTGTTAACGCCAAAGTTCTAGGAATGGGAGTTGCAGTCATGGTTAAAACATGAGGTTGTTCGCCTTTTTGTTGTAATTTCGCTCGTTGTTCCACCCCAAACCGATGCTGTTCATCAATCACAACTAAACCTAAACGTTGAAAATTGACTTTATCCTGAATTAAAGCATGAGTTCCCACTAATAGAGGTAATTCACCCGTTTCTAATTGAGCATGAATTTCTCGCCTTTTTGCTGTTTTTGTCGAACCTGTTAATAATTCAACGGGCAAATGTAGCAAGTTAAACCAACTAACTAATTTTCGATAATGTTGTTCTGCTAATACTTCAGTCGGAGCCATCAAAGCTGCTTGATAACCGGATTGAATAGCGGCTAAAATCGCCACTACAGCTACCACTGTTTTACCTGAACCCACATCACCTTGAACTAAACGATTCATGGGTGTAGGTTTTTGTAAATCATTAAGAATATCGTTAATAACTCTTTGTTGTGCGTTGGTAAATTTAAAAGGGAGAATTTCGTTAAATTGTTCTAATAACTTGCCTTTCGGTGCAAGCACGGCGCTAGTTTGAATTGCTTTTGCTTGTTTCTGTCTTTGTAATAAACCAATTTGCAAATAGAAAAATTCATCGAAAACTAAACGCCGACGGGCAGTTTTTAAAGTATCACTATCTTTAGGAAAATGAATATTAGAAATTGCATCCTTCAATTCCATCAAATCATATTTTTTCCGTAACCCACTAGGTAAAGGATCTTTTAAATGCGCCGTCGCAGGTAAAGCCGCAATTACAGCTTGTCTGACCGTATTTGCTACCACTCCCTCAGTTAAAGCATAAATCGGCACAACCCGGCCAATAGTTAGAGAATCAATCACATCTCCTGGATTTGCTAACACTTCTAATTCTGGATTATCCAAAGTTAAACCATATTTACCACCTTTTACCAACCCACAAGCCGCCAACACACTACCCACAGCATAGCGACGTTTTAAACTTTCCTGCCAAGCGCGACTACTAAAACGCGCTCCAGCATAAAAACGACTAACTTTAATTTGCCCTGTATTATCTTTCAGCAGCAGTTCTAAAATTGATAACTTCTTATTTTTAGGGCTAGTAAAACAATTAATCCGCTTTACCGTCGCTATGATCGTTACTGTTTCACCGCCCTGTAATTCTTGAATATTAACTTGACGCGCATAATCAATATGATCACGAGGATAATAAAACAGCAAATCACGCACAGTTAGTAAATCTAACCTTGCCAAATTCTCAGCTTTTCTAATGCCAATTTCTGGTAAATCACTGAGTTTTTGCTCAATTTTAGGAGCTAATCGCCTACTAACTTCGTTAACAATTGGGGCTGTGGTATTTACTGTTTTAAATTTCGATTGGTGATGAGGAGATTGATAACTGGAAGGTGGGGATATTCTCCCCATCTCTTTTTGCTCACCCTCCTCCAATTCTTGCTGTAATTGATAGAGATATCTTCTGACTTCTGCCACTAAGTGCTGTCTAAATTCTACACTCCAATTTGGATACTCAGCAAATTGCATCGCTATTTGATGCCAACGCGATCGCTCTTTTGGTGGCAAATCTTGGGGGAATTTCCCAAAAGTCAAGCTGAGAAATTCACTGAAGCGGTATTGCTTACCCACCAAATCTGTAAACCCAGATTCAGCCTCTACAGTCAAGGCTTTATGCAATCTAATCCAATCGGGAGTGTCATTAGTCATTATTCAAGGGAATAGGGAACAGGGAATAGGGAATAGGCAGAAATTCTTGACATTTTGACTTTTGACTTTTGACTTTTGACTTTCGCTTTGCGGTGCTAGTCCTCAAACCAACTGGAACGCCAAGCCGCTTCTGCTTCTGCAACTTTGAGTTCTCGCTGCTTTTTTTGATAATCTCGTCCCAGCTTACTCAGTTGTAATAAAATGTTACGGATTTGTTTGCGTCCTGACAAGAGTGTGGAGTCTGCAAATTCAATTTCTCCCAGTCGCAAGTTAACAGTCATCAGCTGCGTTAAGCTGGATTCATCTGATTCTTGCTCATTACTAATTTCAATTACTATACTCAATAGGTTTGGTGGACCTGGTATCATTTCCGCAGAAGCTTCTGAGGCTGCTGCCGCTGCTGCTAAAATCGGTTCTGGTAATTTTTTGGGTAAAATCCCAGCTTTTTGAAGTAAAGAATTAGCATCATGGGAAACTTGTTTTAGTGTCTCTTGAATTCCTGCCTCTAAATCTTGATGCCATTGTGCTAGTTCTATGGGGTTGGAGGGATCTAAATATTTTTGATTTTGAATTTTTGATTGTGCTGAGGCAGTCTCCGTATTGGCAGTTTCTGTTAATGGGGGATTGCTATCAGCTAAGGAACTATTTTCACTCTCTTCAATTTCTGGGGATTCCTGAACTTCCCCATGTTCCCCATGTTCCCCATGTTCCCCATGTTCCCCATGTCCCTCATGTTCCTCAGTTTCTTCAGTCACTTCTCCATTTATATAAACCAGCAACTGTTGGGCAACTTTTTGACCTAATTTGCGAATGCCTTGTTGCAGTTGTTGGCGTTGATTTAGTGACAACTTGAGAAATTTGTCAGGATATCCTTGAGTACAAAGGTGATAAACCGCCAAAATCAACTGTTTTTGTAAAGCTGTTCCCAGAAGAGTTAAATAACTAAGATAATTGCTGTGGAGTTCCGTGGCGATCGCTCTAATCGCCTCTTTTTGCATTGCAATATCTTGTTCTATTCGCTCAATTGCTCTCGCCATAACTTTTTGTTGTGTCCACCTGAACCTTATTTTGGCGTAAATGTAAGATTTTAAGTAAAAATAATTATCAAATTAGAGTTTTGATTCCCATTGTAATACCAATTTTAACCAAGAATACAAACGATTGAACCTGAAAAACCATGATCAAATCAGACGTTTCCCATTTTTAATTTTTAATTTTTAATTGGTATAACTATTAATAAAATACAGGTCAGCAAAACTTGCTAGACCTGTTATTTCGAGATGCAAAGCACGAGAAATAATACGTCCTTGCTTCAATTTCCTAACTTTAGTTATGAAGTTACTCAGCACTCGGTACTCGGTACTCGGTACTGACTAACTACTAAATTACTTAGCAGCGCCCATTTGAGCAGCAACTTCCTCAGCAAAGCTAATTACTTGCTTTTCAATGCCTTCACCCAGTACATAGCGCACAAAGCGATGCACTTGGATTTCTTCACCTACTTTAGATTTAACTTGCTTCACCAAGTCGTCTACAGAAATACTTTGGTCGCGGATGTAAGGTTGATCCATCAAAGTCATTTCTTTGAGGCGTTTGTCAATTCGTCCTTGAACAATTTTTTCTTTAATGTTCTCTGGTTTGTTACCTAAGTCTTCCTTACCCATTTCGATGTCTTTTTCTTTTTGGACAACTTCGGCAGGAATTTGGTCTACACTGACATACTCGACATTGGGACAAGCGGCAACTTGCATTGCTGCATTTTTAGCCAGACTTTGGAAATCTTCATTACCCACAGCTGATGGAGTTTTTGCATTGATTTCAACCAATACACCTACTCGGCCGCCAGTGTGAATGTAGCTGTCTACTATGCCTGGAGTACCTTGTGCGGGGGCAAAATTAACAAAGCGGCGCACCTGAATATTTTCACCCAAGGTAGCAATCACTTGCTTGATTGCTTCATCTACAGTTACGCTGGCATTTTCAATATAAGGTTGAGCCAGCAAAGACTCAATACTATCAGCAGTTGCCGCTTGTTGTGCCAGGTTTTTAACTAAAGCTTTAAAAGCGTCGTTACGGGCGACAAAATCCGTTTGACAGTTTACTTCTATGAGTACACCCACCTGACCATCAGGCTGAATGTAGGTGTCTACTAGACCTTCAGACGCGATGCGATCGCTTTTTTTACCCGCCGAAGCGATGCCTTTTTTACGTAGCCAGTCTATGGCTTCGTCTATATTGCCATCAGTTTCCTTCAGCGCCTTTTTGCAGTCCATCATGCCGGCACCAGTTTTTTGGCGTAGCTCTTGGACGAGTTTTGCAGATATTTCCGCCATGTTGCCTCAATTCCTAACTTGACCTAGAGTTGTGATCGCTCACGGGTGTTGAGTATTTCTATCTTACTCAGGGCTGGTGAAGAAAAGCGATGAAGTTTCACAGGATATTCTTCAGCAGGCGTATTATAATATTACGCCTCTACTTCTGCTTATTCTTCGTCTTCGTCTTCGGGAATCAACGAATCAGTGTACTCACTTTCATCGTAATCGTAATCTTCCTCAGCGCCTTCGTAATCTTCGTAATCAGTTTCTACTTCCAGCTGACCATGACGGCCTTCATAAATAGCATCAGCTAACTTGCCGACAATCAGTTTAATTGATCTGATTGCATCATCATTTGCTGGAATGGGAATATCTACTAAATCTGGATCACAGTTTGTATCCAACATGGACACAATAGGAATACCCAATTTTTCGCATTCTTGAACAGCGTTGTATTCCCGGCGTTGATCAACAATGATCACAACATCGGGTACTTTCCGCATATTTTTAATCCCACCCAAGTATTTTTGCAGCTTCGCCATTTCCCGACGCAGCATGGAAGCTTCTTTCTTGGGTAATAAATCTAGTGCGCCGTTTTCTTCCCGACGTTCTAAATCTTTGAGACGTTCTGCTCTAGTTTTGATGGTAGCCCAGTTGGTGAGCATTCCACCCAACCAACGCTGGTTAATGTAGTGAGAACCACAACGGGTAGCTTCTTGAGCAATAATCCCTGCTGCTTGGCGCTTAGTACCCACAAACAAGAATTTCTTTCCTTGCTCTGCTTGTGTCCGCATATAGTTGTAGGCATCATCCATCAACTGGGCTGTTTGCACCAAGTCAATGATGTGTACACCATTGCGGGATGTGTAGATGTAAGGAGACATCTTCGGGTTCCAACGTCGGGTTTGATGCCCAAAGTGAACTCCAGACTCCATCATCTGAGCCAAAGAAACGACTGGCATATTTTGTTACTCCTATTCGGGTTAAACCTCCACCCAGGTGCATTTCCATAACGGAAACACCCGAATTCCCGGATGTGCGGAATTTAGACAACTATACTAGGGTAGCACAAATATGTTCACTTTTTAGGTCAAGCTAGATTTTTTTAATGCTGGCGTAGGTTTGCTGAACAACAAATTTATAAACTAAAAGAAAAATAGAGCCATAAAATAAATAATTATATGCTTATACAGTAAGCATTAATTTATAATCAAAATATTAGCTCTGTTGAATAACGAGGGTAAATACCATGTTCAAGATACAACCACCTACCGCAATTGATTTTGACCCAGCAATTGTGGCGAAAGATAAGGATGATCAACCTATTTTGATGATTGATGTGAGATTTTCTGCCATGTATGCTTCCCCAGAACTGAATATATTAGAAATGGAGAAATACCAACATATTCCTTTTTTAATGTTTGTTAACTCCGATGTAATCAGAATATTTAAAAGTCCTAATTTTGCAGAAGTAGCGAGATTAGAAACCAAAAAAGTTTTAGGATTTTATAATCCAAAAAGTATCGAAGGAATTATCTATCAATCTACTTTAATCACCTTAATTCAATCCTGGTTAAGAGATTTAGATTATCATTGGAAAAGTGAAAATCCTCCTTACATTGAGGAAATGAAAGAAATTGGTTTACTTGCTCTTTTGGATGAGATCACTACAGAGGAGCTACAATTATTATGATTATTATTTATTTAGAGACTAATTCAATTATGGCAATTGCCAAAGGAAGAAATAAAGAATTAGGAGATTTTGTTTATCAATCTTCAGATAAATTCAAGTTTGTGATTCCCAGTATTTGCTTGATGGAAACCCTAGTAGCGATAGAAAGAGAAGAAAAACGATGATTTACCGATTTATGAAAATCACAGGTTATGACTAAAACTAGGTAAAAACTATGAAAGCCTTAGAAGTGACAGGTAAAATTCAACAAGGAAAATTAACCTTAGATTATCCTTTAGGAATTGATGATTTTCAAGAAGTGAAGGTAATTATTCTCTTACCAGAAGCAAGTGATTATGATCCTGATGATACTCCCATTGCGGAAATAGAAAAAAGTTTAACAAGAGCTTTTCAAGAAGTTAAATCTAGTCAAACTAGACCTATTTCTGAGTTATGGGAGAGAATTGATCGTGAATATTGATCGGCAATTATTTTTAATAAATAATTTATTGTGATAAAATATAATATCATTTACTAAAAATAGGATTTGTACTTAATGACTAATTCTAGCAATATTCGCCAAGAAATATTAAAACAAATCAGTCTCATCCCTGATGAACAATTAAGTTATGTATTAGAGTTTATTCAGAAAATGAATGTTGCTGATCAACAGATTAATGACAATGATGAAGATGTAGATGATGAATTGTTAGATATGAGTGCATCTGCATTACAAGATTATTTTACAGGAAAAGATAAAGGAATTTCATCGCAGGAGTTAAAACGTCAATTATTAGGAGATAATTTTGCTTGATTATATTCTTCTAAAACCTGCCCAAAAATATCTTGAAAAATTAAGAGTTGAAGATCAAGTGAGAATTATTCGTGCGTTGGATGGGTTAATAACAGGAACAGAAAATCTTGATATCAAACCATTAAAGGGTAGAGAAGAAAGTCGTTTAAGGGTGGGTAAATATAGGATTTTGTTTATTGAGGATACCGTTAATCAATTATATTTGATCACGGCTATTGGTGCGCGGGGGGATGTTTATAAATAAAGGGTTTTGTCAAAAGATAACGTAGGGGTTTAGCAATGCTAAAACATTACAATTTTCTACTACTTAAAATGACCATTTATCAAAGAAATTCTTGATTATCTCTTGTGCTTTTGATGCTGTAGTACCCAAAAACCTTGCTATTTCATAACTAATATCATAAATCCAATTTTGAAATGAATTTTGGTTCTTCGGTACTTTTTATGGAAAACCCAGTTTAAAATCATTGAAAGCCTTATTGTGTCGGCATTTCATTGGAAATATTGGCATTATGGTTTATAATCCTTGCCCCGTAAGGGTTTTGTGGTAATCAATCCTCAACCACCATAAAATCTACGCAAGAACCTCAATGTTTTATTTAACGTGGATGAGATTATCTGAAGTTGAAAAACAAATACTATTAAAAATCAGTCCAAACAATCAACTTCTATCCAGAGATGAAATAAAAAAATTATTATCTCCCTCATCAACAGATGTAATTAACGGTATACAATCTTTAAACAGACGATTTTTATTAACCAAATCAGAAAACGATGAAAAATTATTTAATCTCTCCCCTATTTTTAGAGCATATTTAAAGATTATCAGCTAAAATATTAAACATAAACACACAATTATTCACTAAGCGGAACTACAAAATGTCTAACAAGCTGTACGAACGCGACTTACAATTATGGATTGACCAAACAATTCAGCAATTACAAAATCATGAATTTGCATCGCTGGATATTGAGCATTTAATTGAAGAATTAATAGAATTGGGTAAATCAGAAAAAAATGCTCTCAAAAGTAATCTGAAAATTCTCTTAGTTCACCTGCTTAAATTAAAGATTCAGCATGATGTACCAGAGACAATGAAAGCAAGTTGGTACAGTTCCGTTGTCGAACATCGTCAACGAGTTATTGATAATTTGACAGATACCCCATCTCTCAAAAGTTTCTTGATAGAAGCATTAGAAAAAGCCTATCCTGATGCTCGTAAACTTGCCATAAAAGAAGGTAAATTAGCTAAATTTGGAATTCGTGTACCAGAAGAGAGTGAATATCCTCTAACTTGTCCTTTTTCAGTAGAGCAAATTTTAGATGAGGATTTCTACGGGATATAGAGCGATTAATGATCATGATACAGCTTTATCAATGAGATAAAAAGTTTATGATTTTAAATCATCACTCGCAGGAAGACCAGGATAAAAACTCTCATTAATCATATCTTCCCATAAATATAAACACTGTTCTGGAAAAGTTGTAAAAGGTAAATTAGTTTCTCCTGCTGCTAAATCTCTCCCATTTTGATAAGCTTCCGTAATTGCTTCTACAACATAAGACTGTAAACTAGGATTCTCATGGAGTAACTTTACAATATCCCGTCTCTGAATTCTAATAGTTGCTAACCAACTCCGACTGCGTTTATTTGGTTGATATTCCCATTTTAATAAATGACCAAGTAAAATCCCCAAACGATTTCTTAATTCTTGACGTTCTCTTCTCCCCAAAGATAAAATCTCCTCAACCAAATTTACAACATCAAGTTGACTCCATTGTTGATGAAGCAACAGATTAACCTGTTGTTGAGTCCAAGCATAAAAATCACTTTCATAGAGATTTTCACCCTCTTCTAACTGCACTTCTTTAATTTGCGGTGTTTGCATAATCAAACCCTGCTAATTTGTATGACTTAATTATATTCCTCTTCTCTTTGCGCCTTTGCGCCTTTGCGCCTTTGCGTGAGAGAATCATTTATTCATCATCTCCGCATAAGCCTGATAAACCCCCTTCACATTATACCAATTCAAAAAAATCCGCGCAATTTCCAACGCCAACTGCGGCTTACCCAAATCAATCAACCATTGCAAAAACGGAGCCATCGTTTTTTCATTCAACAACCCATTTAAAGACAGAATCCCCCATAACAAACGATGAATCCAAGTCATTTGAATCATCATTTTTACTTCCCAAGTCGGATGCTTTTGATAAAACAAAACACCCATCCTACCCCGTTGAATTTCCTGATCAATTAACTTGGGAATTTGTGCTAAACTAAATGCCGGATGCCAGTGATAACCAACCGCTTCAGGACATTTAATTAATTGCAAACCTAAATTTTTTAATCTCACACCTAACTCTAAATCTTCCCAGCCATAAAGTTGAAACCCAGTATCAAACAAACCAGCTTTTTCTAACCAATATTTGGGAATAGCGACATTACCCGTAGCAAAAAAAGCCGCCGAAAAATCTGTGATTTTATAAGGTTCGGAAGTAGGATTTTCAAAATTACAGGTATTAATTACAGCACCGTAAGTAAAAAATCTATCATTGCCTAATTTCTCCTTTCCTTGTAGCAAAGCATCAGCATGAGCTTGCAAGAAATTAGACAAAACTACTAAATCACTATCAATAAAAATAATTGTATCTCCCAACGCCTGTTCTACCCCTAAATTTCGCGCTACAGCAGGGCCAGCATGATCTTGTTCAAAACAACGTACATGAGTAAACTCATCTTGATGTTCTGCTAACCAGTCCAAAGTTCCATCAGTCGAGCCATCATCTACCAAAACCACCTCATAACCTTGGACAAGGTGATCATCTCTCAATTGCTGTGATTCCAAAGCACGCAGGCATTTTTGCAAAATCGGTAGGCGATTATAAGTAGGAATTACAACACTAAAAAACACAGTTTCACCCAAAATGCAATTATTTATATTCTTAGAATATGACAAATATCACAACGTCACGGTTTCTTGATTTGGAATTGAAAATTTTTAATTAGATCCCTGTTGCATCATTAAAATATATACTGTGTAGTCAGATATAATAATGACTCATTGTTTGTTTTCCCAACTGGAGAAACTGATGGGTCGCGCCAAAAAGGTTGTCTTAGCATATTCTGGTGGAGTTGATACTTCTGTTTGCATACCCTACTTAAAAAAAGAGTGGGGAGTTGAAGAGGTAATTACCCTAGCAGCAGATTTAGGTCAGGGAGATGAATTAGAACCAGTACGAGAAAAAGCTCTCAAATCTGGTGCAAGTGAATCCCTGGTAGCGGATGTTAAAGATAGCTTTGTCAAAGATTACGCATTTCCGGCCATTCAAGCTAATGCTCTCTATGAAAATCGCTATCCTCTAGGAACAGCCCTAGCTAGACCGTTAATCGCTAAGATTCTGGTAGAAACAGCAGAAAAATACGGTGCTGATGCGATCGCTCACGGTTGCACAGGTAAAGGTAACGACCAGGTTCGCTTTGATGTTTCCTGTACAGCCCTCAATCCCAATTTGAAAATCCTTGCACCTGCTAGAGAATGGGGAATGAGTCGAGAACAAACCATAGCCTACGGTGAGCAATTTGGTATTCCTGCACCCGTAAAAAAATCCTCTCCCTTCAGTATAGATAAAAACTTGCTTGGTCGCAGTATTGAAGCTGGTACGTTAGAAGATCCAGCAAATGAACCCCCAGAAGAAATCTATGAAATGACCAAGGCCATTGCAGATACTCCCAACGAACCGGAATATCTAGAAATTGGCTTTACAAAGGGCATTCCTACCACCATTAACGGTACATCCAAAAATCCTGTTGAGTTAGTTGAACAACTCAATCAAATCGTGGGAAATCACGGTATTGGCAGGATTGACATGATTGAAAACCGCCTAGTAGGCATCAAATCACGAGAAATCTACGAATCACCTGCAATGGTAGTTCTCATCAATGCCCATCGTGATTTAGAAAGCCTCACTTTAACAGCAGATGTCACCCAATACAAACGCGGCATCGAAGAAACATACACCAAATTGGTATATAACGGACTTTGGTATAGTCCCCTCAAAGCCGCAATAGATGCATTTATTCAACAGACACAAGAAAAAGTTTCTGGTGTTGTGCGTTTAAAACTGTTTAAAGGTAACGCCACCATAGTTGGTCGTTGGAGCGATAACACCCTTTATACACCCGACTTAGCCACCTACGGCGCTGAAGACCAATTCGATCACAAAGCCGCAGAAGGATTTATTTACGTCTGGGGACTACCTACCCGCATTTGGGCGCAGAGTAATAAGTAAAAAGCAGGGGAAGCAGGGGAAGCAGGGGGCTGTGGAGCAGGGGTGGCAGGGGAAGAAAAATTTATTCTTTCTCCTGAACTCCTGAACTCCTGATAGCGTTCGCGCAGCGTGCCGTAGGCATAGCGTGGCGTTAGCCATACTCCTGAACTCCTATTCTCCCATGTGTTTAACTTGGCGGGACTCCCACCAAATAGGCACAACAATCACAGCAACTAAGATCAGTAACGCCAAAATAGCAAATTGACTTACCCAAGCAACTAATTGTTCTAGGGAAACAATTCTGCCTGCAAAGAAGGCTAAAGTCACCATTACACCCGCCCAGGCAGTTGCTCCTGCTAAGTTATATACCAGGAATTTGCCGAAGGGCATTTCCGCTATACCAGCAAGTGGTGATGCGAAAATTCTCAGCAAGGCGAAAAAGCGGCCAAAAAATACTGCTTTAGCAGCATTCTCACTAAATTGCTCTTTAATACTTAATAGTCGTGCTTCAGATATGCGGAATATCTTTCCAACTTGTAGCAGGAAAGGCCAACCACCAACCCTACCAATCCAATAACCGCAATTGCCGCCAATTACAGCGCCTGTAACAGCGTCACCCAGAACTAGCCAGTAATTTAGTTCATCACTACCAGCTAAGAAACCACCTACTAGAGTTACAGTTTCACCGGGAAGAGGAATGCCCAAATTCTCTAGCAAAATTCCCAAAAAAATTGCCCAATAACCGTATGATTGAGCAAATTCTTGGATGTTTTCTAGTGAAATTAGCTCAAAAGACATCCAGCACCGCCGACTTTACAAATTTTTACGTTTAATATATCTTGGCTTGTTTTTGGTGAGGGTGTCAATGAAAACGCTACCAAAAATCTTTTGTTTTCCATGAAAGCCAACAATATTTCAGAGTCTAGCTGGTGGGTTTCTACTTTTATAATTGTAAAAAACTTATAAAATCTACACAAATCATAAGATTTATATAACAGTAAAATTCACTACCGAAATACTGAAGCATTAATGCTTATACTGAGGTTATCTATCAAAATTACAAGCTATGATTTCTGTGGCAGATTGTATCAACTACAATTGCATTAAGTCCCGACCAATCAAGCAAAAACAGTAATGTCACTGTTACAGCTTGAACATTATTGATGTAAGATCCCTTCTCTTAAGGTTTCAACTGCCCAGTTCAACTACCCAGTTAAATTCATGACTCTTACACAAGAACGCCAAGTGATTTTCTTCAAACCACAAGGAAGTATAGACTTAGAGGTTGGTACGGCCTTAAGCGAACAGATGGCTGGAGTAACCCCTCACCCTGATCAACTTTGGGTTATCGATCTAGCAGAAGTTGACTTCATGGATAGTTCTGGTTTAGTGCCTCTAGTCCAAGGACTGAAAGCTGTACGCCAAAGCAGATGTCGCCTAGTTCTTTGTAACGTCAAAGCTCCTGTGAGATTGATTTTAGAACTTACTCATCTGGATTCAGTGTTTGAGATAGTTAACAATTACGAAGATATATTTTCTAGCATTAATGAGCAAAGTCTGATAAAAGCAGGCTAAAACTCGATTTGCTCAGGGAAAATAACCAGGTTGAGCAACATTTTTGAGCTTTTACCCTGATAATAGCTGATCCGATATGAAAACCCTTTAAAATCTGTCCATAGCAAGCTGGATCTCTATTTTACCTATAAAATATAATTTGGTTAAATAGAGGTTTGGCAGCTAGGGATTCAAAATTCAAAGTTAAAAATTGTTTGTATCAGGAACACAAAAGGTAATATTAAACGAGAGTATCCCAATGCAAGCAACAATAAACGCAGCAATACTAAAAACTCTCTTAAACCCTCTTAACTTTGTGTCCTTTGCGTTCTTTGCAGTTGATTCATATCCCGCCTTGGAGCAATTGCCTTTCTTGCCAAAAAATAAACTTACACATTTAGGATGATCCCTATTCAACTTCTTGCACCGATACAAAAAAGCTAACTAATGCTAACAAAAGCCAGCTTTTTCTTCCTGCTTGACTCTAGAAGTGTCGGTACTATCTAGTCCACAGGCTAACACGGTCAACCTGATCGCTTTTTTAACTGCCTGTTAAGCCTTAATACTACATTCAGGCATTCTGAGGAGCAGTTACATTATTTTGTCCAGATATAGAACTAGAGAAATTGGGTAAATCTATACCGCTATGACTTGCGTGGCGAGTTTTTAGTGCTAACCGATAACTTACACTTTGCAGTTCTGCTTGTAGTTGGCGATTTTCTCGTTGTAGCATTGCTACCTTATCTCTGACTGGAGTCATCCGTTCTTCAAATTTCCGACGATAAATCTGTGGCAATTCTTGAACTACTTGCTCCAACATCCGACTACGATCCGTGAGTTCTTGAACCGACTGTCGCAATTGGTGAATTTCCGAGTCACGAGATGCAATTTGCTCTTGGTAGAATGTTACTTGCTGTTCAACAGCTTGAAGTTGCTCTCTTAAAGCTTCCAATTGACTCAAATCGTACTCAGGTTCAGACCGTTGAGGGATAAAATTAGTATTTCCCTTGACCAAACGGAACAGTTCTTGAGATAGTTGTTGCACCAATTGGTCTCGAAGTTGCAACTCTTGACGTAACTGCGATACTTCAGTAGATAGAGCTTGGATATTGGGGGATTCAGATTGGCTCACAGTGGCTTACATCTCTTAAGTATTATTGCGCTGATAGTCTGTAAAATAAATTGAATATTTATGCTGTGTGTGTTTTTCTCTATACCTTATATGTGATATGTGATGAGAAAAACACTTACTGCACTATTTTATGAAAAACATATCGCAATTAAGATAAATTGGCAACTGTTCAAATACGCAAGTTTCTCTAGAATTACTGATTATTAGCTGTTAAATTAACCAATATTGCTACATAACAAGGAATATGGCTATCATGCAAACAATATTTACCAGTCCTGAAATGATGAGTAATGAGTGAGATTCCTCACTCAGCACTCGTAGCTATTGACTTTTAGGCAGGTACAGCCTCTTTAGCTGATTTGTCTTCACGAACTTCTTGCTTGGTAGTCAGATAGCGAATTACTTCTTCGCTTAATCTCATGGCACGTTCAAAAGGTGCGATCGCTGTAGCTGGAGCTTTGTAGTTAAACTGGATATAGATGCCATCACGATGCCTGTTGATTTCATAAGCCAGACGACGCTTACCGCGATTTTGAATTTCGATATTCTGGGCACCTTGCTCAGTTAATAAATTCTGGTATTTGCTAACGGCTTGCTCTACTTGTTCATCTCCCAAGTCAGGACGGAGAATGTACATCGTCTCGTAAACTATCGTCATATATTGTTAGTCACCTTATGGACAAAAAGGCTGCTTGATATTACTTTATACAAGTATTGTCTAGACGCTACTGATAAAAACTAATATCTGAAGCAACAAGGAATCTTATATTAACACAATCAAGAGCCAGATAAATTTTCATGCTGGGTTTCATCCCTAGACTAAAGTCATGGAATTTCTAGCATTTATCCTATAATCTTACCAGTTTTCAATTTATAGCATTTGTCAGAGTCATGAGGACAAGCCCAAATTATCAACTTTTGATGATAAAAGCATTCTCAAAAACGCACTGCTAATTGCTATAAATCATTAGCCCAATTAGCCAAAATTTGCATCTTTTAAGGATATACATTAACGTTATGGCGCAACGCTACGTGCGAGTTAAAAGTCAAGAAGGCAAAATTTACTATGGGTTGCTGCAATTATCCTTTAACGTGGAAGTCTTAGATGCTCCACCTTGGTTAGATGGTCAGCCCACGGAGTTAATTTTAGAACCAGACAAATATCAAATTCTGGCACCTTGTTCCCCTTCCAAAATTGTGGCGGTGGGTAAGAATTATGCTGACCATGCAGCGGAAATGGGAACTTCCGTCCCTGCTGAACCATTGATTTTCTTCAAACCGCCTACATCTGTAATTGCCTCAGAAAGAGAAATTAAATATCCTCCCCAGTCACAGCGGGTGGACTATGAAGGTGAATTGGCATTGGTGATAGGCGACTATACCTGTGACTGTACACCAGAGGAAGCCCAAGGCAAAATTTGGGGTTATACGATTGCAAATGATGTCACTGCCAGAGATTTACAAAAAAAAGATGCTCAATGGACAAGAGCCAAAGGTTTTGATACATTCTGCCCTTTAGGACCTTGGATTGTCCGAGAATTAAACCCCGGAGCCAGATTACAGACCTTTCTGAATGATGAACCTCATCCCGTCCAATCAGCCTGTATTGATGAGATGGTATTTCCTCCAGATTTTCTAGTGTCTTATATCAGTCAAGTGATGACACTATTACCTGGGGATGTAGTGCTGACAGGCACACCATTTGGAGTAGGCCCATTAAATATAGGCGATCGCATCCGTGTAGAAATCGAAGGAATTGGTCGCCTAGAAAATCGCGTAATCAACCGTTAAAATCTAGCGCACTTGCATATAAACAGCATCAGAAATGGCTGGAATTTCCGCATAGCGCCCCATCAGAGACTGGAATACAGAATAAACAACAGCGGCAACTATTCCTAAAAAGATAGTATTGGCCAAAGTTTCTATGGCAAAACCAGCACCAGGAATCGGAGTTAAAATTCGCAGTAGTATGGAACACAAAATAATCACAATATCCAGAAGAATTGCCTGCATCGTGTTGAAACGAATAAAATGACTGATTTTTTCGTTTCTCACTACCAGGAAGAACAAAGCAAAAAACGCGATTATTTGACCTATCGAACCTAAGCTGTCGTAGATAAATAAAACTGGTTGCAGTGGTAGAAACAGCAATTCCAGCACTGGAAACTGTCTCAACAGAAAACTGCCAAATACCAAACTCTCTACTAGAGGCAGTAAATAAGGTAAAGAAGCGAAAATTCGGTCAGGAACAGTTGTAGACCCGCGCCAAGACATTGTAAATTCTCCTAGGGCTAAATTTTAATAGCTATTTGAGCCTAGGATAACGCAGTTGGTTAATTTTGCTAAAAAATTAGATTATTTTATATTAGCGATCCGAAAGCCCATCATACACTCATACTGCTCTGGCTGCTGTTGGGACCATTTGCGAATAGCTTGCCCACAGCGGAGTTGCCCCCCATGCCAGCGGGGTTGTCCACTGTTACTAGCCAATACACAAGATTGGCAAACCTGCTCAGGGGCAAAGATTTGATCATCCGTTAAAATGACTAACATCCAAATACCTCCATCGCTCCTTTTGGCATCAAGGCATAGACGCAGAAAATAGCAAATTGTTGCTAACTGCACCTAATTTTATTGTATGTTATATATCTTGGATATTTGTTTCCATTAGTCAAAATTAATACATAAAAATTAATGCTTATGTTAATTAAAGGCTCTTAGCACTATTGATGACATCCCCTTTGGGGGTGTGGGGTGTGGGG